>NZ_VOSM01000006.1 GCF_007997015.1 Lujinxingia vulgaris | reverse complement strand
GGCGTCGCGGCCAGTTGAATCCCCGCCGGCTGATGGGTCTTTCGTTTGGCCGTCGACAGCCGCGCCTCAACGCACGCTCCGAGGTTGGCCCTGAGCGGCTTGCCCGAACAGTCGCTGAAGACGAAATCGCAGAAGGATTCGAGATCTGCGCACGAGGATGTGAAGTTTGAAATGTCCATAAGCGCGTTAGATCAGGCTTCGACCAGGGCCGCAATCAAAATCGGAAGAATCAATCAAGCAGTACTAAAAGGCTGCAACTCCCCCATCCTCCCGCGCCGAATGCCCCCGAACGCCGAAAATTACCGCATCGCGAAGACGGCGACGGCGCCCGAACACCATTCGCCCGCGCAGAGCCAAGCCTACATCTGCGCCGTCCCGGGCGCCACGCAGAGCCCGGCCCCGGCCGCCACAGACGCAGCCTGAACGATCCCCCGGAATGACACCACCATATTGAAAACGTGAGTGAACGCGTCCCTACCCTGTCGACCACGGCACGCAACGCGTCCCTACCCTGTCGACGACGCGCCAGGCGCCGTCAAAACGGCGCGTCGCTACATATTCGCCGCAAGCCCGGCCTCGCAGCCGTCAGGCTCACAGCACGTGATTGGCGCGTTTCGCCTCAACCAGAGCGTACCGCAGGGAAAGACGACCCCCTTTTTGCCCTTCAACCAGCGCTCTCGCTGACGGGCATACTCGCTGCGGAACTCGCGCTCCAGGGCAATCGCCGCACGCATCACCTCCGGGTTCTTCGAGGCAAATCGAGGTCTGATGCCTCCCCGCTCTTCCCGCGTCCGGGGGCGACTTGTGGGGCTGGTAGCCAGCACGCGTTTAACGCCCACCAGACGTCTTCCCTGACGCCGTCGCTCCTCCGCGAGCTCATCTTCTGCGTCCTTGAGCAGCTTCTCGAAGTAGGCAATCACCTCCTCCAGCGGCTTATCCTCGTAGCCCGGCGGAGGCTGGGGAGTAAACTCGACGAACTCCGGCAAGCGATCGCTAAAAAACATATCGGGACGAGGCACCCGGATGGTCGTACCCCAGTCGCGCGGCAAAATCTTAAAGCCAGGCCACTCCTCAGCCCGCCCCACAAGCCCCGCAAGCACCGGATTTAGCCAGACGTAGAGCAGCTTTCGCTCCTCAGCGTCTCGATCGAGAAGCAGCGTCTCACAGTACTGGCGCCCATCCCAGAAGTAGTCTTTGCGGCCCAGATCCCGGTTGCGCGCCCGGGCGATGTTGCCCATCGCGTCACGCATAAAGTCGCTGCGCCGCCCCTTTTTATCGGTGACGATCAGGTGCAGATGGTTCGACATCACCATCGCGGCGTGCATCTCGATATCGTTGCTCTCCGAGTCGCGCGCGAAGCGGTACGCCACAATCGCGTTAATGCGCTTATCGGGGCGCATAAAGAAATGTCGGTCCAAACAGCGGCGAGTAAGCATGACGACTTGATCTGCGATCTGACGCCGGGGAGGGGTCATGATGGGCTCCAGGTGAGAGTGAAGACGTCTACCTGATGATGTTATCGAGCGCCGGCGCAGGAGTTTGCGTAAGGGGGAGAACAAAGGTGTGAGCGAAGGGGGAAATCCGCGCGTTAGCGCGGGGGCACAGAATGGCGATCACGCGCACATAAACTGCACTTCGTGCGTCTCTCGGTCGTGTTTCACCGGTCGTAATTTTCGAACTATTTTTTTCATCGGGGCAGGAGACCTCCCGGGATATCAGCTCGCGCAAGGGGGGACCTTTCATCCCACGATCGACCGAGAGTGGCGTGCCAGGATGCAACGAGGCTGACTCGATCGACACCACGTCGCACACCCGCAAGGAAGCCCCGCCCCCGGAGTCGCACTCGAAAATGGGCGGCAATCCCGCGAGACTTCGGCGAGACCTCAATCAGCGTTCGACGGCACCATAACTGGACTTCGTGCGTCTCTCGGTCGTTTTTGAGTCGTCGGAGATCACGCAAATCTCACTCATTCTCATGAGTCCTTCAGACGGACGCAGAGTCACCTGCCCCCCCCTTTACCCGATGCTCACAACCCCTCACCCTGCGCAAAATTGAAGGGATACGTCACCTTCAAGGCGGCATCCTCCCCCGGCGAATCAAACACCACCTCGCTGAGATGATGCTGCAAGCACGTGTGAAGCGAGCTCTCGTAGAGCGTCGAGTCGTCCCCAATCTCTGTCATCGACACTCGCCCCTCCCCATTCTCGCTGATGACTTCAAACTCGAGCATCACGCGCCCATCGACGTCGGGAAAATCCTTGAGCGCATCCAGGTAGCACTGGCGCGCAATCGGCCTCAGAGTCTCAATGCTCTCCTGGAGCGCCTCTCGGGAGAGGGTCCCGGCCTTGCGCTCCGGCTCAGGCTTCTCGCGGGTGGGCGCCGCGCTCCCTTCAAGCGCCGGGATGAGGCCGGCGCCTGCGCCATCCTCAGCCTCTCCCTCCTCTTCGCGAGCCGCCTCACCGGTGCGCATCGCGTTCGCCTCGGCAGGTCCCTTTGCCACCCGGTCCGCGGCTGCAGCCTCCCGCTCACCTTCGACCTCCGCCACTCCTCCGCGCGCCCCCTCCTCGCCGCCCTCACTCGCCGCGCTTTCTGCCGACGGCGCCGCTTCATCAGGCCCCTGAAAAGCCTCAAAGCCCTGCTCCCGGTCGTCCGGAGCGGCCCGCTGATCACTTCTCGCCAGAAAAAAACCCACCGCCCCGCCCAAGACCAACGCCCAGACCACCGTCCCCATCAACTGCTTTTTCCATGCTGCCATGCCAGACCCCATGCTTCTCACACACTGCTTTCAGCCATGTTTCACGACAAATAAGCGTACACTAACATACCCAACGCTCCGCCACGAACCCGCGATCCTCGCCTGCAATCGGGCGCTTGTGCGTCTCCCGGGCGCTTGTGCGTCTCCCGGGCATTTGGGTGCGTCGGTCACCCGGGTGCGCTAACCGATTGTCCGCGCCCCTGCCGACCGACCATCGCTCAATCGCCCACGCGCCTCGCTGCAAAATCGCGTTCACCCGCATAAAGCAAAGCGCTCGTGCGTCTCTCGGACATATTCTGGACACATTCTCGACGCGCACACTGTGGATTGCCGCCCCCCCCCAGATCGACCAAATTTCCCCATTTTCTCGCCACACCCCTCACACCCTCTTCGCCACAATAAACGGACGATCATCTCTGCCCTTCGACGCGTGCCTCTCACACACGACCACCTCAAACCCCGCCTCCCCCATCGCCTGCTTCAACCCCCGCTCCGAGACGCGACTTACCCCCGGCGCCTTCCCCAGGGCCTGCATCACCCGCACCGCCAGGCGCACCAGCGGGTTCATATCGAGCACGCAGGGGGTCTTGGAGATAAAAAGTCCCCCCGGCACCAGCAACTCTCGAACATGCGCCAGGGTCTCCCCCAGATCGCCGGCCAGATGCAGGTAATTAAACCCCAGCACCACATCAAAGCGCGCCTCCTCGCCAGCGAGCGATTCAGCGGTAGCCTTCTGAAACGCCAGGCCCGACACCGGCGTCTCCGCAAGCTTCTCGTTAGCAATCGCGATCATCTCGGCGGAGATATCCGTCGCCAGATAACGCCCGGCGTGCTCAGCCAGCAAAAGCGCGGTCGAGCCGCTCCCACACCCCAGCTCCAGCACGCTCCCCCCGGGACGAAGATGCTCGCGCGTGCGCTCCAACGTACGCTCATACCCCTCCACATCCCCGATCGTGCCCTTCGCATACTTGCGCGCTCTCCGATCCCAGAAGCGCTCCGACTCTGCGCTACTCATCGTGTTCCCTCCTCATTTCATCCCGCTCATCCATACATCAACAAACTCCCCAAAACTTGCTAAAAACCGCATAAAAACTGGACCTTGTGCGTCTCTCGGACGTTCGGCGAGTCCGCATTTCACGAGTCCGCATTTCAGGTCCGCTTAAGAAGGCCCGTGCGCCTCCCGGTCCGTCCACGCCCCGCCCTGCTCGCCCGATGCCCTCAAAAGCCTCGAGCAAACAACGCTCATCCTCGGCCTCGACACCCCTCTCCCCTGCCCAAACCCGGCCCCCAGGCCGACCGTCACGCCTTCCGCCGACTAAAACACCTCCTCGGAGCCGACCGTCACGCCTTCCGCCGACTAAAACACCTCCTCGGAGCCGAACGACACACCTTCCCCCGACTAAAATACCTCCGTCGTTCACTGCATCGTCTCTCGTTCAACCTAAACAAGAGGCGTCGGCCGCTTCGCTCCAACAGTTTGAATCCAGGCACGATACGTCGTTTGCTCCGACACCGCTGTTTTACTTTGCAAAGACCGCGACTTTCACTTCGCCGCCCCTCCTTCAACCGGCAAGAGCCCCGTCATTCGCTCCGACGCCTCTCCTTCAATCCAAAACACTCGCCACGACCCCACCGACACGCCTGTTTCAATTTAAAAGAGTACCGTCGAAGCGCACAAACACTGGCCTTCGTGCGTCTCTCGGACAGTTTTCCGGACAGTTTTCCGGACAGTTTTCCGGACCACTTTCCCCCCCCCCTTTTCCTCCGCGATTCCCCGACGCTGCCACCAACACCTCCCGGCGGCACTCAACCCCCATCAACACACACACTGCCCGCCACACCAACACAGCGTTCACCCCAAAAACACTGGCCTTCGTGCGTCTCTCGGACAGTTTTCGGACAGTTTTCGGAGAGAGCTCGTACTGCTACTCGTAGCTCGTGCGCCTGCTCGTACTGATACTCGTAACTCGTACGCACTCCCAAAACTCAATCGGCTTCTAAATCAGCCTACCTCCCTGAATCTTTCGAAAACGCCCACACGAACCTCCCCACCCCGCACACCCCCCAGGCCCCACAACCACCCAACCACCCAACCACCCAACCACCCAACCACACGCTTTTCCGCCCCCCTCCCAAAACTCAATCGGCTTCTAAATCAGCCCTACCCCCCGAATCTTTCGAAAACGCCCACACGAACCTCCCCACCCCGCACACCCCCCAGGCCCCACAACCACCCAACCACCCAACCACACGCTTTTCCGCCCCCCTCCCAACCTGACGACGCCCCCAGCGTCGCCCTGGGGCGGTCAGCACCAACTTTCCACCTGCTTCGCCACCCACTCCGGATCATCGAGCGGCAGCTCATGGCCGGCGGTCGGATGCACGTGCAGCTGCGCGCCCAGGTGCCGGGCCAGCGTCCATGCGCAGCGCGGATCGACCATCGCATCGCCCCCGGCGCCCAGCACCAGCGCCGGCACGCCGAGCGCTTGCGGGGCCTTAAACGTGGCCGCGGCTACAAGCTGCTTGAGCACATTGCGGCGGCGGATCGGGGCATCTTCGGCGAAGCGGGCGGCCTGCCGGGCCACGATCTCGCGGTCCTCAATCAGCGCGGAGGTGAAGTTGAGGATGCGGCGCTCCCGCTCCACCGGGTCCGGGTCAACCATCGCCCGCACCATATCGGGCAGAATTCGGGCGTTGAGGCGTCGCAGCGGGCCGTTGAGGTTGCCGGCGCTGGAGTTGATGATGACGAGGCGAGCAAAATCCTCGGGGTGCAATTCCCCCCACTTCATGGTGACCATGCCGCCCAACGAGACGCCCAGAAGGCCCCAGGCCCCCTCGTGCTGCTCGCGCAGGGGCAAAAGACGCCGGCGCAAATCGCCCACGATGCCCGCCACCGTCGTCGGGCTCTCCCGCTCACACTCGGTGCCCACCCCCGGCAAATCCAGGGTGTGTACTCGCGAGCCGGGCACCTTCGCCTCGAAGATATCGACAAAAGGCCCCCAGTGGCGCTGCTCGCGAGCCAGCCCGCGCAGAATCAGCCAGTTCGTCGGACGTTCGCCTTCCTTACGCATCGCTCTTTTCCTCACTCTTCGCGCGCTTCGCCTTACCCGTCTTCGCCTTTTTCGAAGATGTATCTTTCTTCGTCGACTTCGCCGACGCGCCCTTCGTCGACTTCGATGACTTTGTCGACTTCGACGACGTCGCCTTCTTGCCGCTGGCCGCCTTCACCACCGGCCCCACTCCGGCTGCAGCCGGAAGATGCGTCAGCGTAAAGTCATACGCGTTCTTCCAGGCAAATTTTTCGAGGATCGTCTCCACCCCGATCTCCGCAATCCCCCGGGTATGCTTATGGGCCTCCAGCAGCACCCGCAACGACTCGCCGAGCTGCGGCAGGTCGGCCGCGGTGGGACAGCTCTCGATGGGGTGAATAAACCCGTCAAAATCCGTCCCCAGGCACACCCGATCCCACACCTTGAGCTTCTCCTCCTCGCTGTAGCGATCGTCGAGCAGGATCACATCGACCAGCGCAAAGATCTGGCGCAGCACCACCTCGGGCACCACCTCCGCGTCGAGCTTATCGCCGGGCTTCATGCCCAGAATGCGCCGGTCCAGGTTGATGCCGGCCAGCCCCTCACTCTCGAAGATCGCGCGCATGTCTTCGTCGCTTAAGTTGATGCTCCAGGCGTAAAAAGGCCCGCGATGCCAGCGATCGTGCTCGCGTTCCTCCTCAGCGATCATCTGCGCCAGGGTCGGCACCCCGGCGTAGCCCGAGTGGCTCATCACCACCGGGATCTTCGGGTAGCGCGCCCGATAGGCTGCCGGCTGCTTCTCGCGCCAGGCGTTATAGGGCTCGACCACCTGCGCATAATACGCCTTACGGCTGCGCGCGCTCATATGGCGCACGTCCAGGTGAATGCGCTTTCCGCCCCGATCCTTGAGATCTTCATCCAGGTCCAGCAGCGCGCGCACCACCGGCATCCCCCGCTCCGGATCAAAGCCCTGGTTGAGGCGAGTCTCCTGATCCATGATCCAGTCGGCAGCATCGACCAGGCTGTGGGCGTGGCCGCAGAGCCCGTTGTCGAAGTGGTGCGCAAGCGTCAGAAAGAGCACCGGATGCTCCCAGTTTTTGAGCGCCTCAATGCGCTCAAGCATCACGCTCAAATCCACCGGCTTAAGGTCCGTGCCCACCGAGAAGACGTGCCCGCCCTCAATGGTGAGCACCACCGCCAGGTCATCCTCGTTGCGCTCCATCACCGCCTGCACATCATCGACGCCGGTGGCCACCCGATACGATCCCTCCACCACCCGCGGCCCCTCCCCGGTGGCAAACTCCACCTTATGGCGCTCCCGATCGCCGCGTTTCAAAAAGTCGTATTCGAGCAGCAGCTCCTCCCAGTAATCGTAGGCTGAGCTGGAAAGGTGAGCGACGCGATCGGCGCCGTAGCCCATCACCACCCGCTGCACGATCTGGCGCAGCGGGCCGTTGTTGCGCAGAATCCCCAGCGCTTTCTGCGCCGCCCCGGAGACATCACCCGCCGCCAGCTTCGAAAGCACCTCGGCGGGCCGCTTCAGGCGCAACCACGCGGCGAGCTCCTCCTTGAAGGGGCGCTCATCGCCGGAGTCGCTGCCGATGAAAAAGCCGCGCTCAATCGGCGTAAAACTCGCAAAGATCAGGCGCACATCGCCTGCGATCATCCGCGAAAAGTTCGTCTGCACATAATCCGACGCCCGCGCCCCGGCCAGCTGATGCTCCAGATGGCTCTCAAGCTCGATCCAGGGATGAAACACCGAGGGGTCTTGCTCCTCGGGGGTGTTGCGAAGCCGATTAAAGGCGTAGAAGGTTGGGTGGCAATGGATATCGGCAAATGCTAACGGTTTCATCGTGTCCTCAGAGCTCCCCAGATCAGCGTCCAGCGCGGCGGATAACGTCGGCGACGCTACACCAGCGCCCGCGGCGTTGACAACGGCCCCCCCCGGCGCGCCAGGCGCCGAGGCGCAGGCCAGCGCAACGCCGGCGTCTTATGATCCCGATGAGAGTCAGGCGCTGGCAGTGCCGCCCCCCGGGGTTCATCGCCAGGTGGTGCGCCGGGGCGATCGCCGCTTTGTGATCCTCGATCTTCCCCGCGTCGACGAAGCCTCGCTCAACGCGCTCCGCGCCACGCTGCAGGATCTTCGCCCACAGGCGCTCGCCGTGGAGATCGACGCCCAGCGCCTGGAGTGGATCGGCGACCAGGAGAGCTGGCAGGCGCTCAACCTCATCGACGTCCTCAAAGCTAAAAAAGGCACGCTGCTCAACGCCTACCTGGCGCTGCGCATCTTCCAGAAACGCTTTGGATCCTTTGACGGCACCGAGCCCGGCGACGAGTTCCGCGTGGCCATCGAGGAGGCCCGCAGCAGCGGCGCACAGCCCCACCTGGTCGACCGCGACATGACCATCACGGGGCTGCGCGCCTGGCGGCGATCCCCGGTGTGGATGCGCCTGATGCTCACCCTTACCCTGACCTTCGGCTCCTTCCGCCGCACCAAAGCTCGCCCCGCCTCCGAGCACCGCGACCGCGTGGCGCGCCGCTTAAAACGCCTGGAGCTCTCGCTGCCCGCGGCCAAAGCCGCCTTTGTCGACGAGCGCAACGCCCACATCGCCTGCCGCATCGAGGCCATCGACGCCCCGGAGGTCGTCGCCGTGCTCAGCACCGTGCACGCCGACCGGGTCGCCGACCTCCTTCAAAGCGCCCCCGATCCCCACGCCTGCGCCGACACTGTGCCGGCCAAATCCCTCTTCTCGCGCATCTTCCCCTGGGCGCTCAGCGCGGCGATCATCGCCACCTTCATCCTGGGTTTTGCCCTGGGCGACCCCTCCACGATGCGCCAGGCGCTCCTGACCTGGTTTGTCGTCAACGCCATCTGTACCGCTCTGGCCACCGGCGCGGCGCTTGCCCACCCGCTCACGATCCTCGCCAGCGCGCTGAGCGCCCCCATCGTCTCGCTCAACCCGGCCGTCGGCGCCGGCATGGTCGGCGGACTTGTGCAACTTCTCGTCGCCCCGCCCAGCATCAAAGAGCTTGAGCAGGTCGGCGACGACATCGCGCGCCTCAAAGGCTGGTGGCAAAACCGCCTGGCCAAGATCGCGCTGGTCTTCATCCTGGCCAACCTCGGCAGCACCATCGGCACCGTGGCCGCGCTCATGATGTTCCCCGACCTTTTCGGAAGTTGACCTTTTGGTTAACCTCCCCCGCATCACTCACGACACGCGCGCTACGAATGGCGCGCTGCGTCAATCTATGTTGCCCCTCGGCGCTTGCGATGCCCTCTTTCTAACGAGTAGGCTGGCGCACCTGATTGAAGTGAAAACATTTTCGCTGGAGTCCTCTGTGTTCTCATCCTCCCGCCCTTGCCTCCTCCCCGCGCTGATCATCGCTGCGCTCCTGGCCAGCGCCCCGGCCTTTGCTCAGGACGCGCCGGCGCCCGATCCCACCGACGCACCCGCACCCGAGGCCTCGGCCTCCGATGACGCGGAAACGGAAGACGACGACCAGCCAGAAGACGCGGACTCTGACGAACCAGGCGCCGACGAGAACACCCCCGACGAGGACGAGCGCGCCGAGCCTGCGCCCGAAGCCGACCCCGACGAAGACGCCGAAAATACAGGCGATGACACCGGTGCCTCCCCCACCGAAGCGCCCGCCGACGACGCGCCCAGAGTGTATGACTTCGAGAGCCGCGACGAGCCCGGCCAGCTCACCACCACCGTCCCCGAGCCCGCCACCCTGCCCCCCGACGGCATCGACGCTCCCGGCGTGATCGACGCCGAAGAAGACCTCGAAAAGAGCCGCGTCACCTACCAGGCCAAGAGCGAATACCGCGTGCGCTCCCTGCAGATCACGCCCATCGAGCTCAACGGCACCACCGTGCGCGACATCGGCTGGACCGAGCAGCGCTTTCGCCTCGACGCCTCCACCGGCCTCGAAGGGGTGGGCTCGGTCACCGTGCAGCTCGACGCCCTCGACGGCGTACTTTTTGGCGACAACGGCCGCTTCTTAGGAAACCCCTCATCCAACTCCGGGGTCTCCCTGGCCACCAAACGCCCCAACCTCACCCGCTGGCAGATTGGCCTTCTGCCCGGCGGCGATCCCTTCGATCGCGAGAGCTACGGCCCGGTCCTCACCAGCGCCCCGCTCCTGGAGGTCAACTACCTCTACGCCGACGCCATGCTGCCCATCGGTCTGCTGCGCGTGGGCCGCCAGCCCCTGAACTACGGCGCCACGGTCAACGCCCACGACGGCGGCCGCCACAACCGCTGGGGGGTCAGCCAGTACTCCGACGGCGTCGACCGCATCCTCTTCGGCACCAAGCTCAACGAGATCGTCAACACCCTGCGCTACGGCGCCGACCACACCCCCGACACCTCGCTCGACCGCGGCGTGATCATGGGGATGTTTTACGACTTCATGAAGCACGACAACATCGCCCGCACCGACGACGATCTTCGTCAGATGGGCCTCAACCTTCAGTGGCTCGTCGATGAGGCCGACTGGTTCGGGCTCGACTGGCAGGGCTTTCAGGCCTCGGCCACCTTCGTGCACCTGCGCAACGACCGCTTCAACAGCCGCATCTACGGCTTCCCCCTGGCTTTCCAGACCGGCGTCAACAACGTCGATCTTCGCCTGCAGTTCTCGCACCTTCGCGGCGAAACCACCGAGATCAGCGAAGGCTTCGCCGCCCTGACCAACGCCGAGGTGCAGACCCAGCAGATGCGCGGCTACGGCGCCCAGGGCGTCGTCGACGTGCACCTGGGCCCGGTCACCCTGACCCTGGAAGGCAACTACGCCAGCGGCGACGCCAACCCCCGCGCCGGCGACCCGATCACCTCCTTTAGCTTCGCGCGCGACATGAACGTCGGCCTGCTCCTCTTCGAACACGTCCTGGCCTTCGAGTCCGCCCGCTCCGTCGGCGTCGGTCTCGAAAACCTCGCCGACGCCGACGTCGACAGCTTCCCGCTCACCGAGATCCAGAGCGATGGCCGCTTCTCCAACGCCATCGCGATCTTCCCGCAGATCTACGTCGATATGCTCAAGACCGCCGAGCATAACCTCTATGCCCGCGCCGGCGTGCTGGCCGCCTGGTCGGCCACGCCCGATGGCGTGGTCGACGCGGTGCAGACCGCACTCAACGACGTCGGCGGTCCCATCGAAAACAGCGCGCTGAACTTCCACGGCGGCACCCCCGGGCGCTTCTATGGAACCGAAGTCGACCTTCAATTAGGCTACCGTCTGCGCGATAACTTCTTCTGGACCGTCGAAGGCGCCGTGCTCTTCCCGGGCGAAGCGCTGCACGACGAAAATGGCGACGCCGTCCGATCCTTCCTCGTGGAGAACCGTTTTGAGCTTCTTTTCTAAAAAAATCTCGTTCTTCGCTGGCGCTGCGATCGCGCTTACGTCGCTTTTGGGCGCGGGCTGCCAGGAGTACATCGCCCCGCCCGAGGCGCAGCTCAACCTGGGCGACAGCCGCGTGGCCGTCGCCGATGAACCCCTGGTCTTCGAGTTCACCAAAGCCGTCGACCCGGAGACCGTCGGCGTGCGCCTTTGGCCACGCGACCGCGGCCTGCGTCGCGTGCCCGCCTCCGCCGACGTCGAGCCCCTGGCCCCGACCTGCATGGCGTCAGATGGCGAGTGCGAAGCCATGAGCATCGCCTTTAACGACGACGCCACCGCCGCACACATCACCATCGCCCCCGAATTCGCTCGCCCCGGCTCCTCGCTCATCCTGGAGATCGTCGAAGGTTTGAGCGACCCCGAGGGCTTCGATACCGGCACGGGGTACCTCTACAACATCCAGTTCGGCGTCTCCGGCGGCGACCCCAACGCCAACATCGAGTTCCAGGACGGCATCTACATCCTCGGTGGCAGCCTCAGCGTCAGCGGCCTCAACGCCGTGCTCACGCTCGTGAGCGACCTGCGCGTCCAATCCGATGGCCGCTTCGCCCTGGCCGGCGCCAAGGGCAAGGTGGATGAGAGCCGCGCGGAGAAAACCAGCCTCGACCCCGAGGTCATCACCATCGCCGACGATGAAGAGAGCTGGGCCCTCTTCGCCCGCGGCCAGATCGTCGAAAACGACGGCACCCGCTTTCTCACCACCGAGAGCTTTGACGTCTCGGTGCCCGTGCTCGGCGTGGCCACCGTCGAGCTCAAAGACGTCGTGCTCTACGCCGACATCATCAAAGACGAAGACGGCAACGACTTCTTCGACGGCACCCTGACCTTCGGCGACTCTCAGGTCGTCTTCCCCACCGCCAACGTCGACATCCCCGCCGGACAGGCCGCCCTGGCCGGCGGCATCGTGCCCGAAGACCTCGTCCCCGAAGGCACCCCCGACATGTGCACCGACATCTGCGGCGCGGTCACCGCCGTCTGCGAGCCCCCCGCCGGCTTCCCCGACCTCGACTTCTGCGAGGAAGTCCCGGCCGAAGAATAATTTTTTTGAAGCCCGAGCAACAAAAAAGGGACGCGCATCGCGCGTCCCTTTTTCTTTTCATATCAAAGACTTACACCGCACATCCTTGATCTAAAAACCTCACTTCTTCCACGGCAACGCGTCTTTGATCACCTCTTTGGAGCTCTCGAACTTCTCCAGAATCCCCATCGCCTTATCGCCGTACTTATCCATCAGCTGCATGATCAGATCATCATCCTCGCTGGCCTCCCCACCCAGATCGGGCACCTTGCCATCGGGGCCGTACATGCCCTCCATGATCTTCTGCACGCTGAATTTGACCGCCCCGCGGAAGGGGATCTTGGCGATCATGCCGTACATCGCCGCCTGCCCCTCGCTCTTAAGCTCCGGGTGCGCACGCACATGATCCACCGCCTGCTGAAGATCGTCCAGAAAGGCCGGCACCGCCTGCAGATGATTCGCGGTCACCGAGAGGTGAAAACTGTTGGGGTTTTGCTGCCGGTCGAGGTTCCAGCCCTTCGCGTTGAGCTGGTCGACCACCGCGTAAATGTCGACCTCCGGGCTATTGGAAGCCACACAGACCACCGGCCCATCGGTGCTGCCGAGCACCTTGAGGCCATCAATGCGCCGCACTCCCGACTGCAAGGCCTCCACCGCCTCCATCGTCTTGCGCGTCAACTTCAGATAACCCTCCTCGCCCATCGCCTTCATCGCCGCCCAGGCCGCCGCAATAGGCCCCCCGGGACGCGTCCCCGCGGCAGAAGGTGAGGGGTAGATGCCCCCGGGCCAGTCGGTGGAGATGTAGAACTGATGCTTCAGGTAGCTCATATCCCGATAGAGCACCACCGACGCCCCCTTGGCCGCGTACCCGTACTTATGCACATCGGCCGAGATCGAGGTCACCCCGGGCACCCGAAAATCAAAGGGCGGCAGGTCGTAGCCGAGCTTCTCCATCCAGGGCAAAAAGAAGCCACCAAAACACGCGTCGACATGAAAGGGGATGTCCTCTTTTTGCGCGAACGCCCCGATCTCCTCAATCGGGTCGATCACCCCGTGGGCGTACTGCGGCGCCGAGGCCGCGATCAGCGCCGTGTTACGGTTAACCGCCCGCTTGAGCGCGTCAACATCCACCCGAAAATCGTCGCCGAGCGGCACGTAACGGACTTTTAGCCCGAAATAATGCGCCGCTTTGCCAAAGGCCACGTGGATCGACTCCGGCGCCACAAGCTCCGGCTGCCCGTTGAAGATGAAGCGCTTTTTGCGAAAACGCTCCCGCGCCGCCTTCACCGCCATCAGGATCGACTCGGTGCCCCCCGAGGTCATCGTACCCACCACGTCCTTATCGCCGTGGAGCATCTCGGCCGACATCCGCACCACCTCCGACTCCATGCGCCGCAGGCTCTTAAACACCATCGGGTTAAGCCCGTTCTCGCTAAAGAAGGTGTTATGCGCCTCTTTGAGAAAGTCGTAATGCTCCTCATCGGCGTAATACACCAGGCTCCAGGTGCGCCCCTCGCGCCAGTTGCCGTCGGCGTCGCGAAGCTCGCGCATCTGCTCAAGCAACATCTTCTTATCGAGCCCCTTCTCGGGGATGGTCAGGCTCTCACTCACGTCGAAACTCCGGGTCCTGGCTGAACAACTTTGAATGATGGCGCATCGGCCTCGTCTCGATAGGACGCGGACTTCTGGCCGATGCTTTTCTCACGCGCTGGCAGGCCCTATACTCTGGGGGCTTTCACACGCTTAGGCAAGCGCGTCCTTTCCCCACGCGGGGTTAGACATTGCGACGCGCCACTCACTCTTGAGGATCTTCAACGATGCGACACGCTCTCGGCACAGCTCTTCTTCTCACCCTTACCCTGGCGGCCTCCCTGGCCTCCGCCAACGACGAGAAGTTAGCCGCCGGCGAGATCCTGGTGGAGACGCAGGACGTCAGCGGCAGTGACATCCCGAGGATGATCGTCACCGGCGTGATCGATGCCTCGCCAGCCGATGTCTGGAAGATCGTCAGCGACTGCGGCAACTACAGCCGCACCATGCCGCGCATCAAAGAGTCGCGCATGGTCTCACGCGACGGCGACACGGTGATCTGCGAGACGGTCGTGGGGCTGCCCTTCCCGCTGAGCGATCTTCGCTCCACCACTACTGCCACCCACACCGAGGGTCCGGTGGAGTGGCGCCGCCAGTGGACGATGATCGAGGGCAACTACCGCTTCAACGAAGGCTACTGGAGCCTCAAATCTTTCAACGGCCACAATGACCGCACCCTGGCTGTCTACTCGGTCTACGCCGCTCCCGAAGGCTCGGTGCCCGGCTGGATGCGCCGCCGCGCCCAGGAATCCTCGATGCCCGGCGTGATCGAGGCGGTGCGCGAAGCCGTCGCGAAATAATCACGGCTTACACCATCACTGCCCGGCCTCTCGGGGGCCTCAGCCATGCTCGCGCGCGTGGCGAAGGCGCTGGCGAAAGCGCCAGGTGTCGATCCACTCGTCCAGACTCATCGGCCAGGGCTCGCGCAGCGCTAAAAAGATCAGCGCCGAGCCCATCAGCCCCCCGTTTTTCAAAAACGAGGTCAACTCCACCTGCCGGGCCGCCGCCTCATCGATCGCCCAGAAGTTGTGCATCACCAGCGTGATCGGCAAGAGCGCCAGCACGATGCAGATCACCCCGAGCAGCGGGCGCAGCCCCAGCGCCAGGCTCACGCCTCCCATCACCAGCAACACGCCGCTCAGCCCCACTGCCAGGGAGGGAAAGAGCACGCCTTTATCGGCGGCGTAGGTGCTCAGCGTCTCCCAGGCCCCGAAGTGGTTGAGGCCCATGATCAGGTAGAAAAATCCGGCGATCACCCGGCCCATCAAGAAACTTCCTTTGCGCAGGTCGCTCATACGGCCTCCGATCTTCGGTGCAGCCTGGCGTCGAGGGTACGAGGCCAAATCTAAACACCGGCCGGAGCGCCGGGGTGGCGACCTCAGGAGCCGACGCTTAAAGCGACCTTTGCCTCATCGCGCCACCACGCCGCATCAAGGGTTCCGAAGATCGGGTAGCGCGCTTCCAGCGCGTCGAGAAGTTCGATGTCGACGGCCCTGGAAGCGATCATCTCCGCGAGTGCTTCCACATGCTCCAGGTGCCCGGCCTGACGGCGATGGGCGTACTCCACGGTGGTGCCCGTCTTCATGATAAACGCCCAGTCGCTGGCCTGGGCTAAGAGCAGCTGCTGCCCCATCAGGCGCAGCGCGCGCCCGAGGTTGGGATCCTCGCCAGGGCCGCCTCGCTCCACGTCTTCCACAAGCTCCAACATCCGCGCCTCGGCGTTGCGAAGATGCCGGTAAATCCAGGCGTTCGACGGATCGAGCCACACCCCAAAATAAGACTCCTCGCCCCAGGTCGAGATCCCGGGCGTGGCCTGCTGCTGCACCGGCTCTTCGGCCAGATAATCCAGCGGAGAGACCAGCTGAAGCTCCTCATGATGGGTGGCCTCGCGCAGCACCGCCTCCAGAAAGAGCGGCCCCTCAAACCACCAGTGCCCGAAGAGCTCCGCATCGTAGGAGCAGGTCAGGTGCGCGGGGCGCTGCCCCAACTTCTCAAAAAGATCGCGTCCCTGGTCGCGACGCGCGTGCACAAAATGCGAGGCGTGCTCCCGGGCGCGACGAGCGGCGACCTCCGGGCGGTAGAAGTCCTTATCGCCCAGGTCCACATCGCCGGTGATGCGATGGTATTTCAGTCCGGTATGATGCCGAATCCCGTCGGGGTGAATGTAGGGCGCGACCACCTCCATCGGCAGGTCGTAGCCCAGGTCCCGATAAAACTCCCGGTAATCATAATCCCCCGGATACCCCTCACTCGCGCTCCAGACCTGCGCACTCGCCAGCTGATCTCGCCCGAAAAACGCCACGCCCGCCGGAGAGACCAGTGGCGAGTAGGTGCCGTAAACGGGCGGCGCATCTGCGGTGAGGATGCCCACATCCTCCAGACACGCGAAGGCGATGCCCTCCTCGGCCAGCAGCCGATCGATGCCCGGCGCAAAGGCGCACTCCGCGATCCAGATGCCGC
The DNA here is from genome assembly GCF_007997015.1 of Lujinxingia vulgaris. Lineage (NCBI taxonomy): Bacteria > Deltaproteobacteria > Bradymonadales > Lujinxingiaceae > Lujinxingia > Lujinxingia vulgaris. The sequence continues at coordinate 297,309 of NZ_VOSM01000006.1, read as the reverse complement.
GCGGCCGAAAGCCCAGATGCTGCTCAAACTCGGCGATCCCCGCGCGGATCTGCGCGCGCCTGCCGGCGTCGCTCTCCAGAAAAGGCAAGATCGGGTGGGTCCCCACACAGGTCATCAGCTCCAGACGATGGCCCTGAGCGTGGTGTTTAAAGCGCGCGAGCACATCGCCCCCGAGCTCATCGAGGTAATACGTGCGCAACCCCTCAAAACGCGCCTCGTAATAGTCGGAGAGTTCCCGCGCGCCCTGCGGCCGCTCGCCATGCGCGCGCTCCGCGCGCGCCAGATCCCGCATCCGCTCGAGCTGCGCCACAAAACGCTCGCGCAGAAGCCCGTCGGCCATCATCGCGATCAGCGGCGCGCTCAAACTCAGCGTCACCTTCCCCTCAACCCCGTCGGCCTCCAGCCGGTCGAGGGCCTGCAGCAGCGGGAGGTAGGTCTCGTGCATCGCCTCATAAAACCACATCTCTTCGAGGTGGTAGGCGTGCTCCGGATGGCGAATAAAAGGCAGGTGCGCGTGCAGCACCACGCTCAAATACGTCTTCATGCGTCCCCCTCGGAGCTCCTGACCCCGCTGTCTTTTTGAGCTTTTGCAAACGCCGCCGAGCTCGGCCGCTCCCCCTCGCCAGGAAGAAAACGCCCCAGCGACGGGTGTGTATGTTCGGTGGGCTCCCAGCTTAAGCCCCGCTTTTCGCTGAGCATCACGCGCACAAAACGTGGCGCTGCCTCACCGGGGCTGCGCCCCGGAGCTTCGCTCACCTCCGAGCTCACCCGCACCTCAAAGCTGCCGTCCGACCCCACAACCCCCAGCTCCGCCCGGTAGCTCGCTCTCCCCTGATCCACACGCACAAATCGCCCTGAGAGCGCCTCATCGATCCGCCAGCGCTCCAGCTCCTCCCACTCCCTGTCGGACCTCAAACGCATCAGGCGCGCCCACGCTTCGCGTGGACGCACCTCCCCGGCGAGCTCCCAGTACACATAGCCCACCTCCGGGTCGCGCCATAGCAGCACCAGCTGCGTCTCTCCCCGTTGAGACATCCCATACCCTGCGTACGGCTGCTGCTCGCTTCCCATCGCGCTCCCGATGCGTATGTCGCCCGCTTTCTATGGCTCCTCGTCGTCGCCCTGCTCCTCCTGAATCGCCTCGTACACCTCTTCGCGATAAATCGGAACGTCGCGCGGCGCGACAATGCCGATGCGAACCTGATTGCGGCGAATCTCTTTGACGACGATCTCGATCTCTTCCCCGATTCGAATCGACTCCCCGACCTTCCTGGTTAGGGTCAACATGGGCCCACTCCTTTCCACGAGTGATGATTGGGTGATGTCCGACGCACTATGCGCCCACACTTCGATCGACGCTCCCTTCACCCGAGCTGGCCCTGACAGGGCGTTTAGTCTGCGCACCATGATGGCCTTCGGCCAGCAAAAGATCGCAGATCCTGCCAGAGGGCTCTCAGGACATAACGTTTTCAAGCACTTAAAACATGCCCGAGACGCCCTGGAGGGGAACCTCCCGATGCTGGTGTCGATCGCTTCCTTGCATGACTACCTGCACCTACATCGTGAACCCATAAGACAACAGGTTGGGGGCCGGGTCAAAAAACTTAAAGAGAAACTTTAAGAAAACACCTCTTGACCGCTCTTCGACATCAAACCACGCCCACACCTCGCCCGCTGGCGATGCTGAGAGCGCTCATCCTCACCCGATTTCGGGTCATGGGGAAGTTTTTCGGGCGCGCCGGGGCGATCTCAGCCCTCATCGCCCAGATCAAGACCCAGGGCCCGGGCCACCCGCCAGGCGTCGCGGGGCACATCGGTGGCGCGACTGGGTTGAGGGCGGTAGTCCATCAGCGCGCGCAGCGCGGCGGTGAGGCCCGCCACATCCTGGCGATCTCCGCTGGCGAGCGCCGCGCGCAGCGCCTCATCGCTGACCTGCAATCCGGCAATGCGCAACCGCGCGACGTCGTCGGCCGCGGCGATCTCGGGAAAATGCGTAGCGGCGACCACGCGATCGCCGGCCTGCTGCCGGGCCTCAATCACCGACCGCGCAAAGCGCGCGCCCTCGGCCGGGTGGGTGCCGCGCCCCGGCTCATCGAGTAGCCACAGCCGGGGCGCGGCTCCCTCCCAATGCGCCACAAGCCGTCGCACCTCGCGCCCGAACGAGGAGAGCCCCTCCTCCTCGGCGACGCCCCCCTCCTCACTGCCCACGTAGATCAGCCCCTCCATCAAGCCAAAGGTGCAACCGCCGGCGGGCACCGGCAGCGCCGCCTGCGCGCAGAACTGGCACAGGCCCACGAGCTTTAAGAGCGCGGACTTTCCGCCCATATTCGGGCCGAGCACCACCGTCACCGGCGAGTCGAGCGCCACGTCGATGGCCTGAACCTCATCGCCAATGCGATCGACCTGACGAGGATCGCGCCCCTGCACAACCTCCAACCCGGCCTGCTCGTCACGCCGCGGCCAGCATCCGCCGATCGCCTCGCGAAGTCGCACCCGCGCAAGCCCCTCATCAAAACGCACCAGCGCCTCCAGCGCCCCCTCAAGCTGCGGGAGCACCCGGGTGAGAAGTTCGCTCAAACGCCCGCGCACCTGCTGCTCGCAGGTCTCCACCTCCTCGCCGGCGCGGGCCACAACCGCCTCGGCCTCCACCACCGCCTCATCGACCAGCTGCCAGGCCCCGGCCCGGTAGGCCAGGCGATGATCGTCGGGGGTTATACCGGCCTCGGGTCGGTAGCGGCCCCGCACATCGAAACGTCCACCCAGGCGCTCGCAGATCTCGGCCTCGGCAGCGTCGCGAACCTTACGAAGTTCGCGCCCCGTGCGGCGATGCGCCTTTCGTGCCCGGGCCAGCGCCGCATCGAGCTGGTCGCTCAGATGAAAACGCGCGCTGGGTTGTGCCTCCGGGTGCATTGAGGCCATCGTCTCGCGCAGCACCTCAAAGCCTGGATCGCCGGGGCGCGGCAGGCCATCGGCGCCGGCGGCCGCCTCAAAGATCGCCAGGGCATAAAAAAGGAAGCGTTTGACCTCAAAGAGCTCCGCGTCGCGCAGCACTTCCGCAAGTTGCAGCCGGCGCAGCGGTCGCTCCAGGGCGGGCAGTTCGCCAAGGGCATCGGCGATCGGGCGTTGAACGTCGGGATGATCCTGGCGCCAGAGATCGAGCGTGCGCAGGCGCTCCACCTCTGCGTCCCAACGCTGAGCCTCCGCGTTGCGGAAGATGTGCACCTGTGCCGCACGCGCGCGCCCCGCCTCACTCAAAGGACGCAGGCGCGCGAGCAGATCGCGCGCGCCCACAACTTTCAACGTCGTCGCGTCGGCAAAGTCTGCCGGCGCGCCGCGCTCCGCCCCAACTCCCTGCTGATTTTTCCACTCATTCATCGGCCGGCCTCTTCTCGAAGACGGCTGCGACTATGCGCGAGCCATCTCTCTTTGGCAAAGCCGGCAAGCTCCCCCCAGGTGAGGCGCCCCCTCAATCGGTGGTCGCCCCGCCCGGAAACACAATCGTGGAGTAGGTCTCGTAGAACCCGCGCTCGATCTCGGTGCGCGCCTCATAGAGCTCGGCGAGCTCATCAAAGAGCAGCGCCAGGTACGCCAGGCGCACCGGGTGGTAGCGCCCGCGTGTGGCGGCGGGGAGCTCCTCCATAAAATGATCGAGCTGATCCAGGATCTGCTCGGCGTAGCGCTTGAGCCCCTCGATCTCTTCGACCTCCGAGCCGAAGATGCGCCGCACTCGCGGGTAGAGATGCTCGCGCTCCCGATCGAAGGTCGCCTGCAAACGCTGGCGCAAAAGCAACGCCCGCGGCACGATCTCACGCAGGATCGCGTTGACCTCGCCCTCATCTTCTCGCGCACGCCGCGCCGCTGCGATCGAGCGACCGATCGCCTCCATCGTCGAGAAGACCTCCATATGGGTGTACGTCAGCTCTGAGAGCAAACCCATCGCATACCTCCGTGCGCATCGCCGTTGTTCTTCGTAACGTATTGAAAAACAACACCTTTACGACCACCATTCCTCGACAACCTGCCAAATATCAGCGCCCCGCGACCAAAAAAAAGCGGCACCCCGTAGTGGGATGCCGCTTTCTCAAACCGTCAAACTCTGGCGCCGAGAGGCTCGCCTTATTTGGTCTTCTTCAGCTCGACCAGGATCTGCTTGACCACCGCCTTAAGGGTCTCGAAGACGCCGGGGCCGTTGGGCGCGATCGCGCTGGCCTCAAAGTCGGGGTACTTGCCCTCCGGGTTGAGGTCGGCGCGCAGCTCTTCGAGCGGCATCGCCGTGGGCAGGTCGCGCTTGTTGTACTGGATCACAAAGGGGATCTTGTCGATGTCGTAGCCGTAGGCCACCAGGTTCTCTTTGAGATCCTCCATCGAGATGATGTTGGCCTCTTTACGAGCCCGCTGGCTGTCGGCGACGAAGACAACACCGTCGGCACCTTTCATGATCAGCTTACGGCTGGCGCTGTAAAAGAGCTGACCGGGCACCGAGTAGAGGTGCAGGCGAGTTTTAAAGCCGCGGATGGCCGGGAGACTCAGGGGCAGGAAGTCGAAGAAGAGCGTGCGCTCTTGCTTGGTCTCCAGACTCACCAGCTTACCGCGCGCGTCCGGGTTAGTCCCCGAGTAGATGAACTTAATGTTCGTCGTTTTACCACAGAGCCCCGGCCCGTAGTAAACGATCTTGAGGATGATTTCCCGCTGGGCGTAATTGATGAACGACATAGGGACCTTCTCGTCACCGCGCGTGGCCAAGGCGAACGTACCCTGGGGCCGGGGCACGTTGCGTTAGCTGGTTCGAAGTCTCGAAATCGACATCGTCGAATAAACTCGCTGGAATGCCGCGAAGCGTTATACCACGAGGCGAAATCGTGTCGAATTAAATTTTGAACATCGCCGCCCGACCTCTCAGCCTGGCGTCGAGCCTGCGCCGGTGCTCGCCAGACCTGCCCGGCACACACCTGCGAAAGCTCCCCAAAACCACATCAAAACGTCATTTGAAACACGTCGCCTCAAGCGTGGAAGCCTCACTAGAAGGCATCATTGAAGAGGCTGTCGATATCGTCGTCGGTGATCTCGCCGAAGATATCCATATCTTTGTTGCCGTCTTTGGCCTTCTCGGCGACCGCCGCGATGATGTCGGCCATCTCCGCGTAGGCGCGCTTGACCCGCAGGCGCACAAGACCAAGGCTTGAGCGCTCGTCGAAGATGACCACAAGAATCAGCGTGTCACCGATCACCGAGACATGCAGATGCTTGCTTTTTCCTTCGTGGAAGTGAACCGGGAACTCCTCCTCACCGAGCATCAGCGCCAGGCTGCCGGTTGCCGCAGTGGAGCCGGCGACCAGCGAGGCAAGACCGGTGGTGTCGATACCAGTGGTCTCGCCAGTGGCGGTGACCAGCTGCCCGTCTTTGTCCACGATAAAGATGGCTTTCGCGAGGGCATCGCGCACAAGACGCTCACAGATCTCTGTGAGCTTCTGGTGCTCCTCTTCGTAAATCACCATCTGGGAACTGAGCATGGAGGTACTCCTCGGTTGCCTCCCCTTAAAAGGAGGGTCGAGTCGGCGTCAAACTGACTTTCACGGGTCAAGCTAGCACAGTGACCCACCCCACGCAACGCCGGGGTTGGGGCCTGGAGAACGGGCGAAAACCCGCACGCACGCTACATTTCCCGCCTCTGCGAGAGGGCGCGTGAGAGCGTCACCCGGTCGGTATATTCGAGCTCTCCACCAATCGGAACACCGCTGGCGATGCGGCTGACCTTGAGCCCCAGCGGCTTGAGCAAGCGCTGCAAATAAAGCGCGGTGGCCTCCCCGTCGACCGAGGGGCTGCAGGCCACGATCACCTCCTGCGGCTCCCCCATGCCTTCGGGCGGGGTCTGCAGGCGGGTGAGCAGCTCGCGCAGACGAATATCATCGGGCCCCACCCCGTCGAGCGGGCTGATAAGCCCGTGCAACACGTGGTAGAGCCCGCGAAAATCACCGGTGCGCTCGATCGCCCGCAGATCTTGGGTGCGCTCCACCACACAGATCGTGGTGGTGTCGCGACGGGTGTCGCGGCAGATCTCGCAGACCTCGGCCTCGGTCAGGTTGCAGCAGACCTGACACAGGCCCACCCGCTCCTTGACCTCCACCAGCGCCTCGGCCAGCTCCCGGGCCATCTCCTCGCTCTCATTGAGCACGAAGAAGGCCAGGCGCGTGGCGGTACGCTCGCCAATACCCGGCAACTTGCGAAACGCGTTGACCAGGCGAGTGATGGGATCGCGGGGCTTCATCGGGTGGGCCCGGGTCAGAAGGGGGGCTTAGAAGAGGCCCGGGATGTTGAGGCCACCGGTGATCTTCTCGATCTCGGAGTTCATCATCTCACCGGCCATCTCCATGGCCTGGTTGACGGCGCCGAGCACCATCTCTTCGAGCACCTCAACGTCGGAAGGATCGACGACGTCGGGGTTGATCTTGATCTGCAGAAGTTCCTGCTTGCCGTTCACCACGGCCGTGACCATGCCGCCGCCGGTGGAGGCCTCAATGGTCTTGTTGCCGATCTCTTCCTGAACCTTGGTGATGCGCGATTGCATCTTCTGGGCCTGGCGGACCAGGCTATTCATGCCGCCTTTCATCGCGAGTGCTCCTGGGTGGGCGCAACGTCATTGAATTGAGTGTGGTTCGCGCCGCCGCCGGGCGACACGAGGGGTGAGTTATACGCACACACCCGGCAGTGCGCAACGCATCTTGGGGCCAGGAGCGCACACCCCGCGCTTAGCCAAGGCCCAGCAAAGCCTCGGTGATGGCGCGCACGCCCAGCGTGAGGCAGCGCTCATCGACATCAAAGCGCGGGGTGTGCAGCGGGTGCACCTCATCGGAGCCCGGATCTTTGACGCCCAGAAAGAAGTAAGCCGCCGGCACCCGGGTGGAGAAGGCCGCGAAGTCTTCGGCCCCAAGCTGCGGCAGATGTTTCACCATCACACCCTCGCCCACGCGCTCTTCGACCAGACGCACCACGCGGGCCTCCAGCGCCGCATCGTTGGCGGTCAGGCGCGCGCCGGGCACGAAACGAATGGAGGCGCGCGCTCCCAGAGCGGCGGAGACCCCCTCAACGATCTGGCGCGCCGCGTCGCGGGCGCGCTCCATCGCCGGGGCCGAAAGTCCGCGCAGAATGCCGGTGAGCTCGGCCCGCTCGGCGATGATGTTGTAGGAGTTGCCCGCCTCGAGCTTCCCGATCGAGAGCACCACCGCCTCGCGCGCATCGGTGATACGGCTGACGACCTGCTGCAGCGCCACGATCACCTGGGCGGCCACGGCCACCGCGTCGATGCCCTCGTGCGGGTAGGCGCCGTGGCTCTTTTTGCCCTCGATCACGACTTCCACAAGCTCCGACGCCGCCCACACAGGCCCGCCGGTATACCCGATCTTACCCACCTCCAGAGTGGGCATGCAGTGCAGCGCAAGAATGGCCTCGACCTGAGGCGCTTCGAGCACACCTTCCACAGCCATGCGCTCCGCCCCGATCGGCTCACCTGTGGGCGATGCCTCTTCGGCGGGCTGAAAGATCATCTTCACCCGCCCCTTAAGCTCACTGCGCCGCGCCACAAGCTCGCGCGCCACTCCCAGCCCCACCGTCGTGTGCACATCATGGCCGCAGGCATGCATCACCCCGGCGCGCGTGCTGCAATAGTCGCTCTGGCGAAGCTCCTGAATGGGCAGGGCGTCGATGTCGGCGCGAAACGCCCGCGTCGGGCCGGGCAGCTCCCCCTCGATCAGCGCCACAACGCCCGTCTCGGCCACCCGCGCGCTCTTTAGCCCCAGCGCCGCCAGCTGATCTTCGATGAACGCCGCGGTCTGATGCTCTTCAAACGAAAGCTCCGGGTGGGCATGCAGATGGCGACGCCAGGCCACAAGCTCATCGTCGAGGGTTAAAAGGTCCTGGCTCATCATGCACCTGCTCTGCCCGGGTCTCGGGCGTTGAAAAAGGAAGATCGATCACAAGGTTCAACACGACGTGCACAAAAAACGCCGCCGCGCTCGACAAACTCACCGGGAGTAGGGCAAATGCCCCTACCCCTGTCAAGATAGCCAGAGCGACAACGGCCGGTGCTCTCACCCTCACATCAGGGGAGCTCGCCACCTCCGAGAGCCGCGCCGCTGAAACGACAACTTCTAATGGAATGAACTGATGATGCCGTCTTCTCGTCACCCGATCTTCGTTACCTTGCTCACGCTGACCCTGCTCTTCGCCAGTGGTTGCGCCACTTCTCTAAGCAACCTCGCCCCGGCTCACACCCTTGCCCCGGGCGAAGTTCAGATCACGGGCGTGGCCCAGGCCGATCTTTATACCGGCGTGTTTGACGGCACCATCGACGCCGGTCGCGCGGTGGTCGACGCCGCCCAACGCGATGATGGCCCCATCAGCGAAGAAGAGCTGCGCACGCTGCTCGACGCCGTGCTCCTCTGGCAGCTCTTTTTGCCCGGGGTCACCCCCGAGCTGGCGCTGCGCGTCGGTGTGAGCGATCGCCCCCTGGCGGGCCTCGATGTGGGACTTCGTTATAACGGCAACGTCGTCAAACCCGATGTGCGCCTGCAGCTCTGGGAGAGCGCCAGCGGCAACCTCGCGCTGACCGCCCACGCCGCCTACGGTTACCACCGCTCCGTGGCCACCTCTGCGGTGGAGTGGGCGGTGATGACCGAGTTCAAACGCCACGACTTCGAAGCCGGCCTCTCCGCAGGCTGGGAGTACCAGGACATCTTCAAACTCTACCTCTCGCCGCGCTACCTCTACAGCGACCTCTCGGCCACCCCCAACCTCCCGGACTGGCTCAAGGAGCGCATCCCCGAGGAGTACCAGGACTACAACCCCTCGCGCTTTTTTGAGGACTCCGAGATGCACTACGTCGGCCTGAACTGGGGCGCGATGCTCGGCTACCGCTGGGTCTTTGTGCACCTGGATATGACGATGATGCGCGTGCTCTTTCGCCCCACTGTGCTGGAGTCGTCGCGCAACTACGACAACTGGGTCTTCGCCCCCAGCGCGGGTCTCAGCGTGCGTTTTTAAGTCGATGCGCAACGCCCACCGAAGGGGGTGGGCCTTGCCCGCGATCGCGATCCCTGCGAAGAAAGGAGCAAGATCGGCGCGGCCGACGCGATAATGAGAGAAGCACCATGTTGCACCTCTGGTCGTGAGCGCGCGCCGACGGCGCCACACTCGCCAGCACGTTACAGGCGTGCCGGCCCTCCTCTCTCGAGCACCGCACTATGAACCTCCCCGCTCCCTTCGCACCTATCGCGCCCTCGATCGACGCGGCGCTCCACGACATCTTCGGCTTTGAGTCCTTTCGCACCGGCCAACGCCGCGGCATCGAGGCGGTCGTCGAGGGCAACGACACGCTGATTGTGATGCCCACCGGCAGCGGCAAGAGCCTCTGCTACATGCTCCCGGGCTGCGTGCTCCCGGGGCTCACACTTGCGGTCTCACCGCTGATCGCCCTGATGAAAGATCAGGCCGATGCGCTTGAATCCTTTAACATTCCAGCCACTTACATCAACTCCTCGTTAAGCTGGGATGAGCAACGTCAACGCCTGGCGGGCATGCGCGCCGGCGCCTTCAAGGTTGTTCTGGTAGCCCCGGAGCGCTTTAAGAGCCAGGCCTTCCTCGACGCCCTGGCGGGCGTGCCCATCGGACTTTTTGCCATCGATGAGGCGCACTGCATCAGCCAGTGGGGCCACGACTTCCGCCCGGACTACCTCAACCTCGGCGAGGTCCGTCAGAAGCTGGGTGCGCCCACGACGCTGGCGCTCACCGCCACGGCAACCCCGGACGTTCAGCGCGACATCGCCGCCCAGCTCGACTTTGACAATCACAGCGTCGTCGTCTCCGGTTTTGAGCGCCCCAACCTCTTCTTTGAGGTGTATCCGGCCCGCAGCCGCCGCTCCAAATACGAGCGCATTGAGGCTCTGCTCGACCAGACTCCCGAGGGCAGCAAGGTCATCTACTGCGCCACGCGCAAGCAGGTCGAAGAGGTGGGGCGCAACCTGCGCGAGTCGGGCTACTACCCGGCGCTCTACCACGCCGGGCTCTCCGACCAGGAGCGCGACGAGGTCCAGGACGCGTTTATGGCCGGCGACGCCCCGCTGCTCATCGCCACCAACGCCTTCGGCATGGGCGTCGATAAGAGCGATGTGCGCGCCATCGTGCACTTCAACATTCCCGGCAGCGTTGAGGCTTATTATCAGGAGGCCGGGCGCGCCGGTCGCGATGGTGAGCCGGCCCATTGCCTGCTTCTCTACAACCGCGCCGATCTTCGCATCCACGAGTTTTTCACCGAAAACTCCTTCCCTGACCGCAAGCTGGTGGAGCGGCTGTGGACGCTACTGCAAAAACACGGCGTGGGCATGCACACCCTCGACGCCGACATGCTCGCCGACCACCTCTCGCGCGCCGGCGACGATCGGGTGCACCCCTGGGCGGTGGGCTCGGCGCTGCGCCTGCTGGAGCGCGGCGGGCACCTGGCCTTTGGCCAGCGCGGTCCGGCCCCCTGGCTGGAGGTCATCGACCAGGCCCGCACCCGCGATCTTCGGGTGGACTGGGACGCGCTCAACGCGCGCCGCGGCGTCGATGAGCAACATCAAGAAGATATGGTGCGCTACGCCACCGGCCACACCTGCAGGCAGGTCTACCTGGTGCGCTACTTCAGCGACACCGCCCACGACATCGCCGAATGCAAGCGCTGCGACCGCTGCTGCGGCCCCCCCTCCTACGCCCAGGCCGCAGGCCAGGTGCGCGCGCCCATCGTCGTGCGCGAGCCCGCCCAGACGGTGCTTCGCAAAGTCTTAAGCGGCATCGCCCGTGCCCGTGGCAAGTGGGGTGCGCACGTGATCGCGGCGATGTTGCGCGGCTCCCGCGCCAAGAAGATCACCGGCGCCGGCCTCGACCGGCTCTCCACTCACGGCATCCTGCATGCGCTCCGTCAGGATGATCTCGTGCGCCTGCTCGATGTCTGCTCCCAACTCGGGCTGACCACGCAAAACACCTACGGCTGCCTCTCGCTCACCGACGCCGGCACTGAGCTGATGATGTCTTCGGAGCCTCTCTCCGAGACCGTCGCCGACGTGCTCGCCAGACATCTTCGCTCCACCTCCGAGTCGGGTGAGATCCCCCCAGGGCGCGCCGCCAGTCGCCCCACCGAGAGCTTCCCCCGCCCTGCCTCCGGCGATGGCGAGCTCGGTGAGACCTACCTGCGCACCCTGATGCTCGCCCGCGAAGGCCACGACTACCGCCAGATCGCCGAAGAGCGCGGGCTGACCCCCTCCAGCGTCCTTCGCCACTTTATGACCCTTGCCCAACGCGGTCATAAGCTTCCCCTCGACGACCACGCCGACGGTCGCCTGCTTCCAGAGCTTCGCGAGCTTGCCAGCGACTGGTCTCCCGATGATAAACTTGCCGAACTCAAAGAACGCCTCACAACCCCCTGCGACTACGATACGCTGAAGTTGAACCTCGCCATCGTACTTCAGGAACGTTTTGAACACGCCCAAACCCCCGAAGCCTCCTGAGAGCCCGCTTCACCGATCGGTAAGGCAGGCGCTCGCCAGGCAGTCAAAACCGATAGAGCAAGGCCAACGCCTGCTGGTCGTCATCCCCGACGCCACACGCCCTGTTGATCTTCCCGATGTGCTCGAGCCTCTTCTCGTGCACCTCAACACCTTTAAGCCCACTCACATCTCGGTGCTGGTCGCCCTGGGCCTGCACCGCGCCCTGGCCCTCTCCGAGCTGAGACCCCTCCTCGAGATCTGCCAGCAGGCCGGCGCCTCACTCACCCAGCATAACCCGCACCACCCGCGCCTCTCGATGCTCGGCGCTGACGTCGGGCTTTTCTCCGAGCCCCGGGCCGAACCCCTCATCGGCGCGGCCCCTCCGCGAGCAGATCGGGCGCTTCCCGCGCTCCTCCACCCGATGCTCTTTCAGCACGACCGCATCATCGTTGTCGGCACGGTCGAGCCGCATCAATACGCCGGTTTCTCCGGCGGCATCAAAGCCCTGGCCATTGGCTGCGCGGGCGAAGAAACCATCGGCACGCTGCACGGCCTGGAGCTGCTTCGCCACCCCGGCGTGCGCCTGGGACGCATCGACGATAACCCTTTTCAGCAGGCCCTCTGGCGGGTGGCGAATGTGCCCGCCCCCGTCGACGCGTTGCAGATCGTCCCCGGCCATCCCGAGCCCCGCGCGATCCTCTTCGGCCCGGTTCGCCCCACCTTTGAGGCCGCCTGCAAGATCGCCGGCGAAGCATTCTTCTACACCAGTGAACCCCTGCCCTGGCTGCACCTGAAGTTGCCGCCGAGCAAGTCCGACAACTTCTACCAGGCCTCGCGCGCGGCGACCTACGCCGCGCTTGTCGAAAAGGGCGCGCTCACCCCCGGAGGGTGGATTGTGCTGGAAGCCGACTGCCCCGAGGGGCTCGGCTGCGGCGATGGCGAGCGCGCCTTTGCCCGCGCCCTGGCCCGTGGCCGCGACGCCCTGCTCGCTGAACTTCGCGGCGAACAACGCTCCCCGGAGCCGGGCGCCGGCGGCCAGCAGCGCGCCTACGTGCTGGCGATGGCGCTGGAGCGAAATCCCATCGCTCTCATCTCGCCACAACCTCTCCCCGAGCTCGACGCGGTCGGCATTCGCCAGTTCCGAAGCCTCAAAGAGGCTCACCGCGCGCTCAACCTGCCCCTGGTCACCGGGGTCTCCCTGCCCGACATCTTCACCGGGCTCCCCATCCTCAAGCACTGAGCACGCCCGCGCTGTGGTGCACACCTTAAACGCAAAAAAAGAGCGTCCCCGCCCGAATCTCCGGCGGGGACGCTCTTCTGACTTCAACGCCCGACCTCACACGTCCCGACGTCATCGTCGGGGCGCGCAAGGCCGCACGTTGGCTTAGCTCGCGTTCTTCTGCTCGATGAGCTCCAGCGCTTTCTCCAACGTCATGTCGTCGGGGTTGGTGCCCTTGGGAAGCGAGGCGTTGACCTTGCCCAGCTTCACATAAGGCCCGTAGCGCCCGTCGAGCACGTTGATGGGCTTACCGCTGTCCGGGTCGGTGCCCAGCTCTTTGAGCACCTTGCGGCTGTTGGAGCGGCGGCCCTTGGGCTGCGCCAGCAGCTCCAGCGCCTGCTCCAGCGTCACCGTAAAGACCATCTCCTGCTCGGGCAGGTTGCGGTACTCCTTGACGTGTTTGACGAAGGGCCCGTAGCGCCCGATGCCCGCCTCCACCGGCTTGCCATCTTCGGGGTGCTTGCCCAGCTCGCGCGGAAGATCGAGGAGCTGCGCGGCCTGTTCCAGCGTCACATCTTCAGGCTTCATGCCCTTGGGCACCGAGGCCGTCGGCGGCTTCTTGTTATCTTCGGTGCGCTCACCCAGCTGGAAATACGGACCAAAGCGGCCATTCATCAAAAAGATCGGCTCGCCCTTCTCCGGGTGAATCCCCAGCGACTCGGGGCCCTGCTCGCGCTTCTCCAGCAGCTCCAGGATCTTCTCATAATCCAGGTCGGCCGGCGGGATGTCGTCGGGCACATCGACGGTCTTGGTCTCACCCTCGACCTCGATCTGCACGTAAGGCCCGTAGCGCCCCACCTTCAGCTTGGCCGGGAAGTCCTCCAGGGTGACCTCACGGGCAAGGTCGGGCTCGATCTTCTCTTCGCCCTCATTGACCTTGTCGGCAAACGCCCCTTCGCGGCGGTAGAACTGGTGGAGGTACTCGACTTTGGAGCCCTTGCCGGCGGCGATCTCATCGAGATCATCTTCCATCCGGGCTGTAAACTGCGTATCGACCAGCTCGCCGAAGTGTTTTTCGAGAAACTCGGTGACCGCAAAGGCCATGTACGTCGGCACCAGCGTGCGACCCACCTTGCGGCCGTACTTCTCACCGGCGGTGATCTTGCTCATGATCGTGGCGTAGGTACTCGGACGGCCCACGCCTTCTTCTTCGAGCACCTTGACCAGCGAGGCTTCGGTGTAACGCGCCGGCGGCTTGGTCTCGTGACCGATGGCCTCAAGCTCATTGCAGTCGACCTGTCCGCCCTCTTTGAGTGCGGGCAGGAGCACTTCGCGATCTTCGAGGGCCGCCTCCGGATCATCGGCCCCTTCGACGTACGCGCGCATAAAGCCCGCGAAGTCGATGCGGTTGCCGTTGGCGCGGAACATGTAGGTGTGCTCGTCGTCGCTGACCTTCAGGTCCACGCGCACGCTGGTCTTTTTGGCGTCGGCCATCTGGCTGGCCACGGTGCGCTTCCAGATCAGATCGTAGAGCTTGCGATCTCGCCCTTTAAGCCCCGACTTCTTCGGGTGCACAAAGGCATCACCGGTGGGGCGAATCGCCTCGTGGGCCTCCTGAGCGCCCTTGGACTTCGAGGCGTAGACCCGCGGCTTATCGGCCACGTACTCCGCACCGTAAAGCTCTCCGGCGGCCTTACGCGCAGCGTTGAGCGCCTGCTGCGAGAGGTTCACCGAGTCGGTACGCATGTAGGTGATAAAACCATTCTCGTAGAGCGACTGCGCAACCCGCATCGTATCGGAGGCCGACATCCCCAGCTTACGGCTGGCCTCCTGCTGCAGGGTCGAGGTGATGAAGGGCGGCTTGGGCCGGGTGGTGTAGGGGCGCTCGGTGATCTCGTTGACCGTCCAGGGGCGGCTGGACAGCTGGTCGACCATCTTTTTGGCCTGCTTCTCGTCGAGGAGCAGAACGTTTTTGCCCTCGGCGATCTTGCCGGTGTTCTCGTCAAAATCTTTGCCGGTGGCCACCCGGGTGCCGTCAACCGCATGGAGCACCGCATCGAAGGCGTTGCCCTTCTCGGCGAGCTGCGCTTTGAGGTCCCAGTAGGAGCCGGTGCGGAAGCGGCGACGCTCGCGCTCGCGCTCCACCAGAAGTCGCACCGCGACCGACTGCACGCGCCCGGCCGAGAGCCCGTACTTGATCTTCTTGCCGACCAAAAGCGAGAGCGGGTAGCCCACCAGGCGGTCGAGGATGCGGCGAGTCTCCTGCGCGGCTACCAGGTGATCATCGACCTCGCGGGTGTTCTCCAGGGCGCGCTCGATCGCCGACTTCGTGATCTCGTGAAAGACCATGCGGTGGGTCGGGCATTTGGGCTTGAGCTCCTCCAAAAGGTGCCAGCTGATCGCCTCTCCCTCACGGTCTTCATCTGTCGCGAGGTAGAGGGCGTCGGCCTTCTTGAGCTCGGCCTTGAGCTCTTTGATGGCCTTCTTGGAGCGGGGATCTTTGACGACATAGACCGCTTCAAAGCCCTCCTCGATGTTCACACCCAGGCTGGCCCAGGACTCCTTTTTATACTTCGCGGGCATCTGGCCGGCGTTGTCCGGGAGGTCGCGGATATGGCCCAGCGAGGCCTTCACCACAAACTCCTTGGGCAGGTACTTTTGAATGGTCTTCGCCTTGGAGGGCGACTCGACGATCACGAGTTTTGACATAGAAGGATTCCGCGCTTCGCTGTTCATTCATTAACAGGGCCCAACGGCTTCGAGGCTCAGATCTACGCGCTCATCACGAGGTGGCAAGCCGCTTTCGCTGCGCGCCCCTTTTGAGGGACCTTTGCACCTACACCCGTTGCCCGTGGGGGGCTTTCATAGAGAAGAGCCCGGGGGTTTGTCCAGCGTCACCGCCGACCGAGTTTGCAAAAGAGCCCCACGCTGCGGCGCAGCGCGGGGCTCCAGAACTCAGGGAAGCCACCCCCGGAGGGCCTCGAGGTCGTCTTACTCCTCGTCGATCTTCTCCGGCGAATCGACCTCATCGCTGCCGGCATCATCGCCAGCCTCAGGCGCGCCGGGGCCTTTGCCAGACTTCATCATCGTGTAGAAGTCGCGCATCTGCTTTTCGAGATCCTCGGCCGAGAGGTTGGAGAGATCCATCTTCTTGAGCTGCTCCTCGTCGATGTCGCCGAGCATGCTCTTGGGAAGATTCTTCATCAGCGTGGGGGCCTGCTTGATGGCCATCTCGAAGATCGGTTTAAACGCCCCGCGGATGTTGCCGGACTCATCAAAGAGCTGATCGAGCATGCCCATGGGGTTGCCCCCGGGCATCTTCGGCCCGCCGCCTGTGCCGCCCTGCCCGAAGGCGTCTGCGAATTTTGAGGGATCGAAATCTTTGCCGAACATCTCGAAGATCGAGCTATCAAAGGCGGGCATCTCCACCGAGTCGTAGGCCGGGCCGAGCAAGAACATCGGCAGCTCGGCCGGGGCGCTGGCGGCGCGCTCCAGATCTTCGCGGGCGGCGTCTTCTTCGCCGCTCATCTGCAGCGCCGCGCCGCGCACCGCATAGGCATCGGGCAGGCTCGGATCGAGCATCACGGCGCGCTCAGCGGCCTTCTTGCCGGCGCTGAGCTTGCCCTCGGAGAGCTGCACATTGGCGAGCTGCACAAAGGCAAACGCTTCTTCCGGATAGATGTTGGAGGCGCGCAGCGCGTCTTCGCGCGCCAGGCGATGCTCCCCGCGCGCCAGGCGCAGGTGGCTGCGCATCAAGATCGCCTCCAGCGCCACATCGGTGCCCTCGCCAACGGCGATATCGAGCAGAATCAGCGCCTCATCGACCTGCCCGCGCAGCATATGCAGCCTGGCCATGGCCAGGGCGTAATCGGGATCTTCGGCATCGAGTTCCCGGGCGGCCTTCAAGTCGCGCTCGGCCGCCTTCAGATCGCTCAACCGCAGGTGAACTTCACCGCGCAACGCCAGGATCTCGGCGTTATCTGGATCGGCGGTGAGCGCGTGGGTCAGATCGGCGCGGGCCTCCTCGTACTCCTCGAGTTCCACGGCCACCAACGCCCGCCCCATCAGAATGCCCGGATCCCCATCGTTACGCGCGACCGCCTCATTGAAATAGGCCTGCGCCGCCTCCGGCTCATCGAGCTGGTAGCTGGCCCACCCCGCCACGGCCATCGTGGCCGCGTCGCGCCAGCCGGCCTTCCAGGCAGCCTGGGCGTCGGAGAGCGCGTCGTCGACTTCATCGAGATCCAGATAAAGCTCGGCGCGCCGGCTTAAGAGCCGCCCCCGCAGAAGATCATCTTCGTTGCGCGCGCCCGGCTCCTCGTTGCCCGGCCCCATCGTCTCGAGCATCGCGCTGAGTCGACCGATGGCCTGATGCAGCGCGCCGTCTTCGATCAGAGGCGCAAGCTCGGAGGTGAGCTGCGTCCACATCGCCTCGTAGGTCGGGCTGAGCGCGACGGAGGCCTGCTTTACATCACTCATAATCACCGCTTCCTATCGACAGACGCCCGCTCTCCTCAAGAAAGCGGGCGTCGGTCGAATCTGTAGGATTGTGTGCAGCGCGGGCGCGCCTGCGCCTTCACACAGGCGCCTTACTTCGCCGCGCTCGCCTTTTCAAAAAGCTTCCGCAGAGGCTGCTCGCCCTGGAAGCCCATCATCACGTCGACGACGTCGTTGCCGCGCATCGCCACGACCATGGGAATGGAGCGCGCGTTGAAGGCCTGAGCCAGCTCCGGCTCCTCGTCGATGTTGATCTTGCCGACCTTGACCTGGCCTTCAAACTCGCCAGCGAGCTTGTCGATGACCGGGCTGAGCGCGCGGCAGGGACCGCACCAGGGCGCCCACAGGTCCACGATCACGGGCACGTCGGCGTTGACCACTTCGTCATTAAAGTTGTTCTTGTTGAAGTTATGCGTCGTCACGATGGACTCCTTCTTTAGCTCCGCGCAAGTCGCGCGGCTTCATCAAACCTGGAGGTATGGCCGACCCGACACTCGAGCCTGCCGCTACCTTAGAGATTCAGCACCGGCGGACAAGGTTTCAAATTCATCGCCGGCGGCAGGTGTTACTCCCAGCCTTCGAGCGTGGTGCGGATATGGGCCAGGAACGCGTCGGCGGTGGCCCCGTCGATGGTGCGGTGATCGAAGGACATGCAGAAGATCGCGGTGGGGCGCACCATGATGGCGTCGGTCTTCTGATCGACAACCACGCGCTTTTTGATGGCGCCGGTGCTGATGATCGCCGTCTGGGGCTGGTTGATAATCGGCACGCCGAACTCCGCGCCAAAGATCCCGTGGTTTGAGAGCGTAAAGGTGCCGCCCCGAACCTCATCGGGCTTCAGGCGCTTGTTGCGCGCGCGCTCGGCCAGATCGTTGATGGAGCGCGCCACACCCAGCAGGCTGAGTTCATCGACGTTGCGCACCACCGGCACGATCAGCGAGGCATCGAGCGCCACGGCCACGCCGATGTTGATGTCGCCGCGGTAGACGAGCTGGTCGCCGTCGAGCGAGGCGTTGACCACGGGATAAGCCCGCAGCGCGTCGGCCACCGCTTTGACCATAAAGGCGGTGTAGGTGAGCTTGACGCCCCGCTCCCCAAACTCGGCCTTCATGCGCTTGCGGGCCTTGAACACCGCCGAGAAGTCGATCTCGTGGATGGTGTGGGCGTGCGCGCTGGTGGCGCGCGAGCGGGTCATATGCTCAGCAATCGCCGCGCGCTGCGGCCCCAGCGGCTCGTAACGGTCGCGATCGCCCAGGGTGATGGGCGGGGCGGCCGGCGCCTGACGGGTCTGCTGTGCAGGCTGCGAGGCGCGCGAGGCGATCGGTCCGGTGGAGCCGTTGGTGCCCTGGTGGGCGCCCGACTCGATGAAGGCCATGATGTCGGCTTTGGTCACCCGGCCGCTCATGCCGCTGCCTTCAATCGGCGACAGATCGGCGATGCCATGCTCCTGCGCGATGCGACGCACAAGGGGGGTGGAGCGGGTGCGACGAAGCTCCTCCCGGGAGGGCACCCCGTTGCTGCTCGCGGCCGAAGTCGCCGCCGCAGGCGGCGAGGCAAGCGCGGTGGCGGTGCCACCCGAGCTCGCAGAGGTTGCGCCGCTACTGGCCGAGGCGGCCTTCGCCGGTGCCGAAGTCGTCTCACTGGAGGCCGCGCTCACCTCACCGGGTTTCGCTTCGGTATCGAGCACCGCCACCACGGTGTTGATCTCGACGGTGTCGCCCACCTTCGCCAGGCGCTCCACCAGCACACCGGCCAGGGGGCTGGGCACCTCCGCGTCAACCTTATCGGTGGTGATCTCGAAGAGCGGCTCATCGCGCTCCACAAAATCGCCGATCTCTTTGAGCCACGCGGTCACCGTCCCCTCGGTCACCGACTCTCCCATCTGCGGCATCACCACTTCGCTTCGCATCTCGCCATCCTCTCTTTCAGTCAGGAAACGTCTTGATTGAACTTCTGCCTCACACCAGCCTAAAAGGCTCTTTAGATGTGAATGGCGTGACCCATCGCCGCGTGTGCCGCCTCGGCCACCGCCTCAGCCAGCGTGGGGTGGGGGTGGATCGTCATCAAGAGCTCCTCGATGGTCGACTCCAGCTCCATGGCCAGGGTGCCCTCGGTGATGAGCTCGGTGGCTTTAGGCCCGATGATGTGCAGCCCCAGAAGCTCGTCGTACTTTTTGTCGGCCACGATTTTTACAAACCCTTCGGTCTTGTTGAGGATCGCTGCCTTACCGATCGCGCTGAAGGGGAAGACGCCCGTCTTCACGTCATAACCGGCCTCTTTGGCCGCCTCTTCGCTCAGGCCCACCGAGGCAACCTCGGGGCTGCAGTAGGTGCACATGGGCACCAGGCGGTAGTTGATCGGGCGCGGGTTTTTGCCGGCGATGTGGTCAACGGCCAGAATGCCCTCTTTCGACGCCACGTGCGCAAGCCAGGCGGTGTCCACGATGTCGCCGATGGCGTAGACGCCCGGCTCACCGGTGCGCATGAACTCGTCGACCTCGACCACGCCGCGATCGTTGATCTTCAATTTGGTGCCTTTCGCACCGATATCCTGCGTGCGCGGCGCGCGTCCGGCGGCCACCAGCAGGTGCGAGGCGTCGATGGTCTGCGACGAGGTCTTGTCGCCCTTCTTCGTTTCGACGACGAGCTTGACGCCTTTGGCGTCGGCCTTGACGTCGGTGACCTTCGAGCTGGTCAGCACCGTCATGCCCTGCTTCTTAAAGGACTTTTCGGCCTCGGCGCAGACCTCGTGATCTTCGGAGGGAAGAACGCGCGGGGCCATCTCGATCAGCGTGACCTTAGAGCCGTAGCGCAAAAAGACGCTGGCAAACTCCGTGCCCACAGCCCCGGCGCCGATGACCACCAGGTGCTCCGGCACCTCCTCAAGCTCCAGAATCTCGTCGGAGTCCAGCACCCGCTCCGGGCTCATGTCGATGAAAGGAAGGTGGAAGCAGGTCGAGCCCGTCGCCAGGATCACGTTTTTGGTCGAGAGCGTCTGCGACTTGCCCTCGGCGCTCTCCACGCTGACCTTGCCCTTGCCCGCCAGGCGGCCGTGGCCCAGGTGCACGTCGATCTTGTTCTTCTTCATCAGGTAGCTGACGCCGCCGGCGTTCTTCTGCACGACCTTCGCCTTATAGGCGTGCATCTTGCCCATATCGAGCGCCACGTCGGAGGCCATCACACCAATCTGGTCGCCTTTTTTGAGCGTCTCGAGCATGTCCGCAGTGTGCAGCATGGCTTTGGTGGGAATGCAGCCGCGCAGAAGACAGGTGCCGCCCAGGCGCTCGGTGGGCTCGCGCTCCACGATGGCCGTCTTTAGCCCGGATTGTGCGGCATGAATGGCCGCGACATAGCCTCCCGGCCCCGATCCAATCACCACGACATCGTACTGACTCATGCCCGTCTCCTGCGCCAGACGCCCCGGTTTCCGGGGCGTTATCAAGGGTCAAAATTTCTCAGCTGCAACCGGCCCGTAACGTACTACGCCCCCCCTCCCTGTCAAGGTTGCCAAACGCCCCCAGGACGACGCTGGCGGCGTCGTCAGGGATTCGCAGTAGCGCTGCTACAGCTTCATCCCTGCCTCCTTGCCATCGGCCGCCCTGGATGCGTTTGGGTTGGGGGGTGTAAGGGTCAGGTGGCGAACCTGGGGGCGGTAGCGCTGCTACATGCTCCTCCTTGCTCCTTGCCAATCGCCGCCCTGCGTGCGCTCGGGTTTGGGGGTGTGCGCCCCAGTGCGACGCTGGCGGCGTCGTCAGGGATTCGCAGTAGCGCTGCTACAGCTTCATCCCTGCCTCCTTGCCATCGGCCGCCCTGGATGCGTTTGGATTGGGGGGTATGCGGGTTGTGGTTGGGTGGTTGGGTGGTTCGGTGGTTGTGGGGCACCGAGGTTCACGATGTGGGTCGATTCGAGTGCCCCCCGGCAGTTCGCGGGTTTTGAGTCCGAGATCGATGTCGAGCGTCAGTGCGCGCTTGTCCGAGAGACCCACATCACCCGCATAAACACTGAACCTTTCCTGACCCACAGTCAGCCCCCATCACTCCACCAGAGACAAAAAACCCGGGTCTGAGGGCCCGGGTTTTTTCTGTGTCACGCGACTTCTGCGTTTTCTACAAAACGTCGATAAAGTCACGCGACGCATGGGCTGCTTCACCCGGTGTCGATGCGTTTTGACCGCATCGACACCTTTTTGTGAAGCGGCTTGTATCAAATAAGACCTGCGTCACTTAAGACGTCGTCAGTCTTATTTGATGTGTCGTGGGAGACCTGCGTTCCGAAAAACGTCGAGAGTCTCACACAACCTCTGGCGCTCTCGTTTCAAACCTGCGTCACTTAAGACGTCGAGAGTTTGATGTGAGATCCGGATATCAGAACCTGCTAACTTAATAACATGTTCTGATATCTACGCCGCCACGAAGCGTCGTACTCTCTTCGTGACTTACTCTCAATGTGTGCACATATACCCGACCACCAAATCTTTTCATCCTTTGCAGCCCGAAAACCTCCCCGCGCACACACGAATCGACCCACACCGCAACCCCCCGCGCCACACAACCACACAACCACACAACCACACAACCACACCCGAAAACCTCCCCACGCCCTCACGAATCGACCCACACCGCGCCCCCCCGCGACTTCCCGTCCAGGAGACCCACATCACCCGCATAAACACTGAACTTCTCACGACCCAAGGTCAGCCCCATCACCCTGCCAGAGACAAAAAAACCCGGGCCATTTGGCCCGGGTTTTTCTCTGTGTCACGCGACTTCTGCGTTTTCTACAAAACGTCGACAAAGTCACGCGACGCATGGGCTGCTTCACCCGGTGTCGATGCGTTTTGACGGCATCGACACCTTTTTGTGAAGCGGCTTGTATCAAATAAGACCTGCGTCCCTTAAGACGTCGACAGTCCTATTCGACCCGTCGTGTGAGACCTGCGTCCCGAAGGACGTCGAGAGTCTCACACAACCTCTGGCGCTGCCGTCTCAACGCTGCGTCACTGAAGACGTCGACACGTCAATTCGACCTTTCGACCTCCGATCATGTTAACTTAATAACATCATCTGAGGTCTTGCGCCGCCACGAAGCGTCGTGCTCTCTTCGTGACTTACTCTCAATGTGCGCACATATCCCCGACCACCAAATCTTTTTATCCTTTGCAGCCCGAAAACCTCCCCACGCACACACGAATCTCCCCACACCGCATACCCCCGCGCCACACAACCACACCCAAAAACCTCCCCACGCACACACGAATCTCCCCACACCGCATACCCCCGCGCCACACAACCACACAACCACACAACCACACAACCACACAACCACACAACCACACAACCACACACGAAAACCTCCCTATGTATACACGACTCTCCCCACACCGCGCCCCCCCCGCGACTCCCCGTCCAGGAGACCCACATCACCTGCATAAAAACTGAACTTCTCACGACCCACAGTCAGCCCCCATCACTCCACCAGAGACAAAAAACCCGGGCCCAAAGGCCCGGGTTTTTCTCTGTGTCACGCGACTTCTGCGTTTTTTACAAAACGTCGACAAAGTCACGCGACGCATGGGCTGCTTCACCCGGTGTCGATGCGGTTTGACGGCATCGACACCTTGTTGTGAAGCGGCTCCGTCGAGTCCAACCTGCGTCACTTAAGACGTCGTCAGTTGGTTTCGACCCGTTGTATGAAACCTGCGTCTCGAAAGACGTCGCCAGCTTCATACAACCTCTGGCGCTGCCGTCTCAACGCTGCGTCATTTAAGACGTCGATACATTGATCGGGCCTTTCAACTTCAGACGACATTAACTTAATAACATCATCTGAGGTCTTGCGCCGCCACGAAGCGTCGTGATCTCTTCGTGACTTAATGTCAATGTGCGCACATATCTCCGACCACCAACTCTTTTCATCCTTTGCAACCCGAAAACCTCCCCACGCCCTCACGAATCAACCCACACTGCGAACCACCGCGAACCACCGCGCCGCACAACCACACAACCACCTAACCACAAAGCGAACCCGACACCGCCCGCACACATCGCCCCACACCGCGAACCCCCACGCCCCCCCTCCTCAGCGCGGCTGAATCAGCTGCACTTCGCGCCCGGCCGCCCAGGCGTCGTAGTCCACCCTTACCTCGTCGTGCTCCACCACGCAGGGAAGCTCAACCCGGGCCCGGGCGCTGCCTACAAGCCTGAGATCTGCGGGAATCAGGGTGCTCAGGCTTTTTTGCTCCGGGGGCAACGTCGCCGACGCCGGGCTGACCTCCGAGGGGTTCAGACGCAGCGCGAAAGCTCCGGGCGATGTACTGAAATCAAGGACGCCGGTCACGCGTCGCCCCTCCCGATGCCAGGTGGCCTCAAGGCCCGCTGCCTCATAGCGGCCCTCCACCAACACGGGGATCTCAAGGGTGGTGAGCCCCTTGTCTCCGGAGGCCTGCTGCCCCGGGCAGAGAAGCCCGGTCTGCTCCAGACTCTGGCGCTCGCTGGCCAGCTGCACCACCAGCTCACCCAGCCTCTCGGGCAAGGGGGCCTGGCCATCGCCCGGGAGCGCGTCGGACCACTGCACGATCAGACGGGTGCCGTTGACCAGCGCGATGCGTACCCCGGAGCGCTCATCGCCCAGGGGGCTTGAGCACCGGGTCCAGTCCCGGGATGCAGCGCGTGCGGCGTCGCTACGAGAAACCTGGCGAGCGTCGACGACCATGCTCTCCCGCGCGCGGACCGCGCTCCCCTCACAGGTCAACTCATAGTCAATCCGTCCGCTCAGACGCTCAAAGTTCCAGCTCTCTCGCCGCGCCACGCCCCACTCGGCCATGAATTCCTGATGATGCCTCTCGATGGGGCGCGCCGCGGGCACGTCGTAGCTGAAGGAATCAAACACCACGTTCGACGCCGAGCCACTTGTGCGCTGCTCGGTGAGCTGACCGTGGGTCAGCTTGACCTCATGAACCACGCGCCCCTCCGGGCAGGGGCGCGCTATAAGACGCGCCTCGCGGGCCTGCAGATCGACACGGTAGACCTCCGAGAGCTCGCAGGTGTTGCTCGTATTCAACGGGCTCCATCGCAGCGTCACCACGTAGAGGGACTCGATGACCGATCCGGGGCGCTGACCGGCTGGCCCCGGCTCGCAGTCATCCTCACCCGCACAGATCAGCGCGGGACGCCCCCCTTGCACCGCCTGGGCCTGGGCCAGCTCGCAGCCATCGACCCCATCGCAGAGCGTGGCGACTGCCTCCTCCAGCGTCCAGGGGGCCACCCGATCCTGGCGTGGTGCGGGCTCTGGCGAGTCCGGACGCGACGTCGCCCCGCGGGCACATCCCACCAAAAACCCCATCGCCACCATGCCTGCCATTATCGCGTTTCGTGTCATCGCGCTCACCCTCATGTCCATCGCATTGCCATCATCGCATTGCCATCATCGGAGCGCCCCTTGCGGCGCAGACTCGGGCGCACCTGCGTCACTCGCCGCGCCAGAGTCTACGCCGCAAGGGGTTCCCGGGACAAAGGCCCTGCCCGGCGGCTCTTTCCCCGAATGACGCCGCGTCGTTTGACTGCTAGGAGCATGCTTGCCCCCTTGCGGGGGCGATCGGGCGCGTGGCCCGACCCACGCGTTTTTCCTCCTCCCCCTCTCCCTCTCTCACCCGACGAGCCTGACGATGACCGACGCCCGACTGACACACGACCTGGTAGACCGTTCCGGGAACATCTGCGAGCTCTGCGGCGCCCACCACGAGCTTGCCCCCTTCGGAGTGGCCCCCTTCGAGGCCGAGAGCGCCAAACACGCCGCCCTGCTCTGCGCCGGCTGCCGCACCCAGATCAGCGGCGAGGACGCCGAACTCGATCCGACCCACTGGTTCTGCCTGCAGGAGGCCATCTGGAGCCCCGTGGCCCCGGTGCAGGTTTTGAGCTACCGACTGCTGCATCGGCTGGCCCCCCGCGCCACCTGGGCGGCCGACCTGCTGGCCCAGGCCTACCTCCCCGACGAGGTCTTAAGCTGGGCCGAGGAGGGCATCCACACAGCCGAGGACGACACCCCGCGCACCCTCGACAGCAACGGCACCGAGCTCAACGAGGGCGACTCCGTCACACTGATCAAAGACCTCGACGTCAAGGGCACCTCCTTTGTGGCCAAGCGCGGAACCCTGGTCAAAGGCATCCATCTCACCGACAACCCCGAGCACGTGGAGGGGCGGGTGAATGGAACGGTGATCGTGCTCAAGACGATGTTTTTGAAGAGAGCCTGAGGGGGCGTTGGGGGGGGGGGTCGCGATGGGGAGGTTCGGGTGAGCGGCCGGCGGTTCGCGGGTTGTGGTTGGGTGGTTGGGTGGTTGTGGGGCGCAGGAGTTCTCGATGTGGGGCGATTCGTGCGGTCGGTGGGCACCTCCCGTAGGGGCCCTCCTTGTGGGGGCCCGCGTTCGCACGGCTTTTGATTTGCAGGCGCCGGGCGGGCACAAGGCCCGCCCCTACAAAAACACACCGTAGACCCGCGCCCCCTTAAAGCGCGTGCGCAAGCTCCCGCCACGCCGCAAGCTCCGGAATCCCCGGCTTGCGCGCGCCGAAGAAGAGCGCGATCACCTCGCCATCCTTATCAAAAACTTCCAGCGCGGTGACATCGCCGTCGACGGTGGGCTTGGTGACCACCCAGGCCTGGGCAATCTCGCCGTCTTTAAGGTGCAGGTTAAACGCCGGGTCGAGCACGTTGAACCACTCCCCGGTGCGCACCAGCTTGTTGACCTTGCCGCTGTAGATCTGGATGCAGCCCTTGCTGCCCACGAACACCATGATCGGGAGCTCCTGGGCCTGGGCCTTCTCCAACACGCTGACGGCGCTCTCATTGCTGACCTGGCGGGCGTAGCCCTCGGGCGCAAGACGCAGGGCCTGGGTGCGGGTCACGCCGAACTCGCGCAGCATGCCGAAGAAGTCGTGGGTGTCTTTGAGTTCACGCCAGGTCTTCTGAAAACTGGCCACGTCGATCTCGGCGTCGGGGGTCTCCGGATCTTTGGCTTTTTTGGCCTTCGCCTCCAGATAAGGCGTCTGGTCGGCGGCGGTGTGCTCCTGAACAAAACGATCCCAGGCGGCCTCGTCGGTCTTTTTGGTCAGGTAGACCTTGTGCACGGCGGTGCCGTCGATGTCGAAGAACTGCAGGCTCTTGCGCACGCCGTCTCGGAAAGGCGTCTCGACCGCAAAACCGTGATGCCAGGACCACATAAAGAGCCGAAGATCGATCATCGGGTTGAGCACAAGGCCGGACTGACCGTTGAACGAGATATCCTCGTAGCGGCCGTGCACCTCGTGCACCGCCGACTCGTTGCGGGTCAGCGCCATGACCTCGCCAAAGGCCTCAAAGGCCTTGATCATCTCCTTAAAATCCCCATCAAGGCGCACCACGCCCTGGCCAATCTGACTCGCCAGGAGCTCGCCCTCGCTCACGCCCAGGCGCTCGGCGGCGCGGCGCGCGCGGATGTTGGGCTCGGTCTCTTTCAGGGTGTGGAGTTGGTTGAGAAGTTGCGAAGGATCGGGGGTGTGGGTGCTCAGCATGGTGTCGCCTCCGTGGTGGTTTGAGAAAGTCGGTCCCCGAGCACGACCACCTGAAGGGCGCCCGTGAGGGGGTGGTCGACGATGTCGGCGTCGACCCCGAAATGGGTTGCGAGTAAGTCGGTCGTTAAAACGTGTTGCGGGGCGCCGATGGCCTGAAGCCGCCCCTGGGCCATCAGCGCGATGGTGTCGGCGAAGCGGGCGGCCAGGTTGAGATCGTGCAGCACGCAGATCACGCCCACGCCCAGCTCACAGAACTCCCGGGCCACCCGCAGCGCCGAGAAGGCGTGGGCGACATCGAGCTGGGAGGTGGGCTCGTCGAGTAAGAGGTAGCGGGCGTCGTCGCGCTCCGGGCCGACCTGGGCAAGCACCCGGGCAAAATGCACCCGCTGGCGCTCCCCGCCCGAGAGCGTGGTGTAGGCCCGCTCGGCCAGATGCTCGATGCCCACCAGGCGCAGGCAGTCGCGCGCGATGACCTCGTCGACGCGGCTGACGCGCCCGCCGTTAAGGGGCTGGCGCCCCATCAGCACCACGTCGATCACCGGAAAAGGAAAAGTCAGCGCCGGCGACTGCGGCAGGAGCGCGCGTTTTCTGGCAAGCAGGTCCAGCCGCCAGCGTTTCATCTCCCGCTCATCGAGCATCACGGCGCCGCTCTCCCCTTTCAGCTCGCCAGAGAGCGCGCCCAGAAGCGTGGATTTTCCCGCCCCGCTGGGCCCCACCACCGCCAGAAATTCACCGGGGCGCACCCCTAAGTTGATCTCCTCGACGATCGTTTCGCCGCCCAGGCGCACGCTCAGGTTTGTGGCGCGAAGTTCACTCATCGCTGGCCTCCTCGCGAATCGCTAAGCCCTTGTTTTTATTATCAAAAGCCATCAACCCCCCCCTTTGAGCCGGCGAGTCAGGAGCCAGAGGAAGAAAGGCGCTCCGATGAGGGAGGTGATGACGCCGATGGGCAGTTCGGCCGGCGCGGCCACGGTGCGGGCCAGCGCGTCGGCGCCCACAAGGAGGGCTGCGCCGAGCAGCGCCGAGCCCGGGAGCACCAGGCGGTGGTCGGCACCGCCGGCCAGGCGAAGAAGGTGCGGCACCACAAGGCCCACAAAGCCGATCATGCCGGCAAAACCCACGCTCGCCCCGACGGCCAGCGCGCTCAGCGCCACCACGCGTTTTTTGACGCGGTTGGCGTCGATGCCCAGATGAAAAGCCTCCGATTCGCCAAGAAGCATCGCGTTGAGCTGGCGCTGCTGCGAGAGCAACAGACCGATCGCCACGAGCGCCACCGGTGTGGCCATGGCGAGCGTCGTCCAGCTGGCGGTGGTGAGACTGCCGAGCGTCCACAACGTGAAGTCGCGAAGTTCGGTGTCGCTCGACGCATAGATCAAAAGTCCCAGCCCCGCGCCGCAGAAGGCGTTGATGGCGATGCCCGCCAAAAGCATCGTCGCCACGTCGGTGCGGCCCCCGCGGGTGGCCAGGCGGTAGACGATCATCGTGGCGATGAGCCCGCCTAAAAAACCTGCGGCCGGGATCATCGCGCCGGCGACAAATCCGGTGAGCGAGCCCCCCAGCATCATCGCGCAGGCCACGCCGAGTGAGGCGCCGCTGGAGACGCCGATGAGCCCCGGGTCGGCCAGAGGGTTGCGGAAGATCCCCTGCAACGCCGCGCCGCTCACCCCCAGTGTGGCGCCGACCAGCGCGCCGAAGAGCACGCGCGGCGCGCGGATCGAGCCCACCACCGCCAGGTGCATCGCGTCGGCCGAGGTGGTTTTGAAGATCAGCGCGCCGAGCGCCGCCCACACCTCTGCCGGTGCAATCGCCACCGCGCCGGCGCCCAGGCTGATAAGCCCCACCAGCACCAGCGCCCCGCCTAAGCCGACCAGCGCCCACGTGCGGCGCCGCGCCCGCTCCGAGGCCCGCGCGCTGGGCGCTGTGCCCAACTCGGGGCTATGGGGGATCGCCGCACTCATCCTTACTTCTCCGCCCGCTCAAGGTTGGAGAAGCTCGCGCTGAGCTCACTGACCGCCTCACCCAGGCGCGGGCCGTAGCCCAGCAGCTTGAGATCGTCGATGGCCACCACCTGACGCGTGGCCGCAGCCGGCGTCTCGCTCATACCCGGCAGCTCCCAGACTTTCTCGGGCCCGCCCAGGCTTTTCAGACCCTTTTCGGTCATCACGACCACGTCGGGCGCCGCGGCGATCAGCCCCTCGGCGCTCATCGGGCGAAAGTCGTCGTATTCGGTCACAAGGTTGGCGCCGGCAAGCTCAATGGCGGTGGCCGCGCTGGTGCCACGGCCGCCGATGAGCAGCGTGCCCTGACCGCGGGCGTACACAAAGATCGCGCGCAGGTCTTCGTCGACCTGCGAGGCGGCGGCTTCGGCTTTCTCGAGCTCCGCGTCGAGCTCGGCCACCAGCGCCTCGGCCTCCTCCGTGCGCCCCAGCGCTTCGCCGACCTTCAAAATACGCTCGCGCGCGCTGGCCACGTCGGTGGGCTCTTCAAAGACGACAACGTCGACGCCGGCGCCTTTAAGCTGGTCGACCACCTCGGCCGGTCCCACGCCTTCGGAGGCCAGCACGCGGTCGGGGCGATTGGAGAGCACGGCCTCCACCGAGGTCATGCGGTAGTAGTCCAGCGAGGCCACTGAAGCGGCCTCGGGCGGGTACTCGGCGGACTTATCCGCAGCGACCACCTGCTCGCCAGCGCCCAGCGCGAAAGCGATCTCGGCGATGGGGCCACCGAGCACGACCAGGCGCTCGGCCTCAAGGGCGTCGTCTGCGGCGGCCTCTTCACCTTCGGCGCTCTGGCCCTCGGTTGCTGCGGCGCTGGCCTCGGAGGTGGGCTCGGTGCCGCTCTCGGCAGCGCCGGAGTCACAGGCCAGCTGGGAGGCGGCGCACGCCGTCACCAGGATCATCGCCAGCGTCGCAAGAAGGCGGTCGGCGCGGCGAACGCGCGTCGGTTTCGTAAAGTTCAGGTCGGCGTTTGCCGCGTCATGGCTCATCGTTCGGTCCTTTTTAACTGCCAGAAAAGCGCCTCAACCTGAGGCGAATCATTCAGGGTCGACTCCGGAGATATTGAAAAACAATTTCAATTTCAAGCAGAGATTGAAAATCGGTTTCAATTTCAATTTCTCTTTGACAGCCATCCTGTCAGTCATTATCCCTCCTAATTGAAACTGGTTTTCAATATCGAACCAACTGCAGTGAACCCCACCATGACACCTCTCGCCTCACCTCGACGCCCTCCTCACACGCCCCGCTATCTTCTGCGCGTGCTGGCGTTCAGCCTGGCGCTGAGCCCGACCTCCGCCTTTGCGCAGGACGCTTCCGAAGCGGACGGTACCCCGGAGGCAAGCACCGAGGCTCCCCGGGAAGATCGCGACGAGGAGCGCACCGCACCTGAGGATGAAGGGGCTCCCGACGCCACCAAAAGCCTCACTGAAGCCCCCACCCACACCGCAGACCCGACGCGCGAAAAGCGTCGGGCCCGCGGTCCGCTGGTGGTCACCGGCACCCGGCGCGCCCAACGCATTGAAGACAGCCCGGTGCCCGTCACGGTCATCGACCGCGACGCGATTGAGGCCTCCGGCGCCCGGGACGTCTCCGAGATCCTGGCCGCCCAGGCCGGCGCGGAGCTTGTGCCCACCGTCGGCGGCACCGGCGTGCGCCTGCAGGGAATGGACTCCGACTACGTGCTGATCCTGGTCGACGGGCAGCGCGTGGCCGGCCGCGTCAACGGGGTCGTCGATCTCGACCGCTTCAACGCCCGCAACATCGAGCAGGTCGAGGTGTTGCGCGGCCCGGGCTCCGCCCTCTACGGCGCCGACGCGATGGCCGGCGTCATCAACATCATCACCCGCAAAAGCAAAGAACCATATGAGGCCGAGGCCACCCTGGGCTACGGCCAACGCAACCAGATTGAGGCCGGTGGCCGCGCCGGCATGAACCGCGAAGGCTGGCGCGCCCACCTGGAAGCCAACCACCGCCAGGCCGATGGATACGACTTATCGCCCCAAGACATCTTCTCCACCGGCAGCGCCTACAACGAGACGCAGGCCGGCGCCGGCGGCGCGCTCGATCTGGGAGAGCACTGGGAGCTGGGCGCGCGCGGCTCCTATCTTTTGCGCCGTCAGGAGCGGGTCGACCCGGGCGCCTCGCGCGCGGTCTTCGATCGCCTCAACGCCTATGAGGATGGCCTGGCCTCGATCTACGCCCAACACGAGGGTCAGGGCCGGCTGCGCACCACGGCCACCTTTCAGGTCTTTCGCAACCAGTTCTTCTACGATCAGCGCCGCTCCGACGCCCTGGATCGTTACGAAGACAGCAGCGAGTCCCAGGCGATCGTGGAGAGCGTCTACGAGCGCACCCTAAGTGACACCAACATCCTGACCCTCGGCGTCGAAGGCGCGCTGCACCGCTTCGACTCCGAGAGGCTCGAAGGAGGCGGCGGCGCCCGCGATCGCCTGGCGCTCTTTGCCCAGGACGAGTGGTTTTTTGGCGACGCCCAGCAGCTTGTTTTGATGCCCGGCATCCGCCTCGATCTGGACTCCCAGTACGGCTTTCACCCAAGCCCCGCCCTCTCGGCGCGCTATCAGGTCTTCGAGGATCTCAACCTGCTGGGAAGCGCGGCGATGGCCTACCGCGCGCCCAGTTTCCAGGAACTTCTGCTCGACTTTGAGAACCCGGCGGTGGGCTACGTCATTGAGGGCAACCCCGATCTGGAGCCGGAGACCTCGCGCTCCTTTCAGCTCGGCGCGCAGTGGCGACCGCTGGAGCGCCTCGATGTCGAGATCAACCTCTTCTGGAACGAGCTCGACAACCTCATCGGCACCACCACCACCGAGAGCGCCGGCGCAGGTCAGGCGCTGGTGTTCAGCTACAAAAACATCGCCAGCGCCCGCACCCGCGGGCTCGAATCCATGCTGCGCCTGCGCCCCGGCAAGGGCGTGCGCCTGGAGCTGGGTTACACACTGACCGACACCCTGGATCGCGATCAGAGCCGCCCCCTGGAGGGCCGCGCCCCCCACCGGCTCAGCTTTACGTTTGGGGCCGACCGCCTGCCTCTGGGGCTCAAAGCCAACCTGCGCGCCCAGCTCACAAGCGCGCGCACCTACTACTTCGACGGCACCACCGAGCTTGCCGAGCCCGAGATTGCACCGCCCTCGGCGCTGGTCGACGCCCACCTCTGGCGCGATTTCGGCGATCATTTTTCGGTGTCGCTGCAGGGCACCAACCTCTTGAACCAGGGCGACGCGCGCTTTTTGCCCATCGCCCCCCGCGCGCTCTTTGCCGCACTCAGCGCGCGCTACTGACGCATCACCCCTTCGAACAACGAACCCTAACCCCATGAATATGTTGGAGTTTTAACATGAAGCATCTTTCAAAAAACCTGATCTGGCGCCTGCTTGTGGCGCTGCTTATCGCCGGCACGGCCAGCGCCTGCGCCAACGATCTTCGCGACGACGTGGATACCGAAGACACCGACACCGGCACCGGCCCGGATACCGACGGTGAGGAGTACGACTGGCACCAGCTCACCATCGACACGCAGGACGCCGAGAGTTTTCAGTTCTTGAACCTCCTCGACGCCGAGCTCGTCGAGGGCACCGATTTCGAGCAGGAGAACTGGCATCTGGCGCTGCAGCGCTTTCAGATCCTGGTCAACGGCGGCGTCAGCGGCGCAGGCTCGGTCAGCGTGCAGATCCTGGAAGGCGAAGATTTTGAAGCGCTCACTGAAGCGCCCGCCGGCACCTACATCACCGATGTGCAGGGCGAGCCGGATGAGCGGGGGCAGAACCCGGGGCTGGTCTTTCAGCAGGAGGGTGCCTGGTATGACTACGACCAGACCACCCACACGCTCAGCGCGCGCGACCGCGTCTACGTGCTGCGCCTGAGCGAAGAGGATTATGTGAAGGTCCAGCTCCTCGACTACTACGACGAGGCCGGCACCTCCGGCTTTGTGACGCTGCGCTTCGACAGCATCGCCGCGCCCGAAGGTGAGGTCACGCTTCCGGATGTTGAAGATCCTGAAGACCCCGAAGATCCTGAAGACCCCGAAGATCCTGAAGATCCTCAAGATCCGGTCGAAGGCACCTTCACCATCGACGCCTCGTCGAGCGAGGCCTGGACCTACGTCTCGCTCCTCGACAAAGAAGCCGTCACCGTCGGCGACGCGACGGCCGAGCTGACCTGGGATATTGCGATTCAGCGCACCGGCTTCCAGACCAACAGTGGCGTGAGCGGCGCGGGCCTTGCCGGCGCCCTTCCCCTCAACGCCGAAGCCGACTTCGAGACGCTCATCACCACCAACACCTTAGGCTTTGTGGTCGACACGATGGAGGTCCCCGCCGGCCCCCCCGGCGCGGAGCCCGTGGCGCAGAACGCCGCGCTTTCCAACTGGTTCGACTACGACATGACCACCCACACAGTCAGCCCGGCCGAAGGCGTCTTTGTGCTGCGCCTGGCCGACGGCTCCTACGGCAAGCTCGAGATCCTCGACTACGACGGGGGCATCTACCAGCTGCGCTTTGAAGCCATCGAGGCGGTGGTCGAAGAGACCACCCTGGAAGTTGACGCCAGCAACGCCGAGAGCTGGGCCAACATCTCACTGACCCTGGGTCAGGTTGTGGAAGCTGGCGCAAGCTGGGATATCGCCTTTAAAAACTACCAGGCCCGCGCCTTCGGCGGCACCACCGCCCCGGAAGGCTCTGTCGCCGTGCTGGCCCTGGAAGACGACTTTGAGGCCCTCACCGAAGCCCCGACCGAGGGCTACGAGGTCGACGAGACCCTGACCATCCAGCCCTCCGGCGCCGAGTATTCTGGCAACCCCGTGCTGGCGGAGTGGTACGACTACGACTTCACCACCCACACGGTGAGCCCGGCCGCCAAAACCTTTGTCGTGGCGCTGGAAGATGGCGGCTACGCCAAGGTGCGCGTCGCCTCGTTTGCCGATGGCGTCTTTGAGCTGCGCCTGGCCTACACCGGCCCCAACGCCTCGAGCTTTTAATCAGGGTGGCGTTCTGCACCTCAACGCTTATGCGCCGGTGTGTTTCAAAAAGCCCATGGTGATGAGGAGGTGCAAGAGGATTCCCTGAGCAAAGGAATCCCTGAACAAAGGATTCCCTGAACAAAAACCCCCGGCGGTGCAATGCACCGCCGGGGTTTTTTCGATCAGGGCATCCGGCCGCCGATGGCGGCCGGATGCTTTATGGGACGAGACCTATCAGGGGCACATCTGCCCCGGAGCCGGTGCGTTATAATAACACCTCTCGGACTGCGTCGACGTCGACGAGGAGCAACTTCCGCTGGAGCAGTTATACGTGGTCACCGAGCGGCTTCGACGGGACCACTCACAGAGCGGGGCAGGTGAGCACGACGACCAGGAACCATAATCCGTGCTTCCGCAGCTGACGCCATTCGTATTACGCGAGCAGCTGCCGGTGTCGGTGGACGTCGATGTGACGCACGTCCCGCTGGAGCAGGTGCGCGTGTACTGGGTCCGCGTTTTCGTGGCGCTGTTATCGCACGAGTTGGAGTAATTGCAGGCGCCCCAGGAACCGTAGGTTATCCCCGCACCGCAGGTTGTACCGTTGGTCTGGTTGCAGCTCTGGCTCTCGGTGAAGTTGCTGCTTGTGCAGGTGCCGTTGCTGCAGGTGCGCTCGGTGCGGGTGCGCGTCCGGGTGCCCGAGCAGGCGCCGCTGGCAATGCTGCAGCTCGACCACGCGGTCCAGGTCGTGCCCGAACCGCAGGTGGTGCCGTTGCTCTGATTGCAGCTACGACTCTCGGTGAAGTTGTTGCTCTGGCAGCTCCCGCCGCTGCAGGTGCGTTCGGTCCGGGTGCGCGTCTGAGTGCCCGAGCACTCGCCGCTGGCGATGTTGCACGTCGACCAGTTACCCCAGGTCGTGCCCGCTCCACAGGTGGTGCCGGGAGCCACGGTGCGCGTGCAGCTCCCGTTTTCGGTAACGGTGTTCGACTGGCAGGTTCCGCCCGAGCAGGTCCGCGTGGTGACCTCCCGAGACCGCGTGCCGGTGGTGTCACACACGTCGGCAAAGCCGCTGCAGGCCGTCCAGGGCGTCTCAGTGACGCCAGCACCACAGCTGCTGCCGGCGGTGGTGCGCGTGCAGCTGGCGCTGTCGGTCTCGGTGCGAGTCAGCGTGGCGCAGCCGCCGTCGGTGCATTCGCGGTAGGTCACCGTGCGGGTGCGGCTTCCCTGGGTGGAGCACTCAGTAGGATACGTGCAGTTCGACCAGGCGCCGTTCTCTTCGGCGCCGCAGCTGTCGCCCTCGGTGCTGCGCGCGCAGCCGGCGGTGTCGGTCTCGGTGCGGCTGGACTGGGCGCAACTTCCGCCCTGGCAGGCGTACTCGGTGATGGTGCGAATGCGGCTGCCGCTGGTCGAGCAGAGCGCGTCGTCGTAGCTGCAGCTCGACCAGTCGCCGACGACATCGTCCTGACAGGAATCACCGGTGGTGTCGCGGGTACAGAGCTGGCTCTCGGTGTCGGTGCGCGTGGAGCATTCGCCACCATTACACTCGCGATAGGTCACCATGCGCGACTGCGTCCCGGTCTGGCCGCACACGCCGTTGAATCCCTCACACGGGCTCCAGTCGCCGTAGGTCTCCTCACCGCAGCTCTCGCCAGTGGTGGAGCGGTTGCAGGCTTCGACTTCGGTGTCGACGCGCTCCACGCAATCGCCGCTTCCACACTCGAAGTAGGTCACGGTGCGGCTGCGCTCGCCAGTCTGATCGCAGACGCTGTCGAAGCCCCCGCACGCGCTCCACTCGCCAGCCTCGGGGGTGCCGCAGGCCTGGGCGTCGGTGTCGAGCACGCAGCTCTCGAACTCTTCTTCTTCCACCACATCGCAGCCGCCCTCGGCGCAGACAAAGCTTGTGATCACGCGCCGACGCTGGCCCTCGGTCGAACACACGCCCTGCTCGCCAGCGCCCTGGCAGTCGCCCCACTCGCCAATCACCGTCTCGCCACACTCGAGCGCGTCGGTCTCACGGGTGCAGCTCTCGGTCTCCACCTCTTCGACGATCTCGCAGGTCATCTGATCGCCGCACACGTAACGGGTGACCAGGCGTTCGCGGGTGCCAACTTCGGCGCAGGTGCTCTCGCCAAAGTCGCAGTCGCTCCAGGGCAACTCGACCGGCGGCTGGCAGTCTTCAGTAAGCTCGCACATCTTACCCGGCTCGCAGGCCTCACAGTCGGGGCCGCCGCAGTCGATGTCGGTCTCTTCGCCGTTCTGCAGGCCGTCTTCGCAGGTGGGGACCACGCAGCTGCCATCGAGGCACTCGGCGCCCTCTTCGGTGCAGCTCTCATCATCGGAGCAGGCCCCATAGCAGACGCCGCGGTAGCAGGTCTGCTCGGCGGCGCACTCGACCACGTCGCAGTCCTGAACCACACAGGCACCCTCGTAGCAGCGCGAGCCGGCCTCACAATCATCCGGCGACTCGCAGGCAGCGTAGCACACCGCGCGGTAGCAGGACTCGCCGGTCTCACACTCCACCTCGGCGCAGCTCTCATCGACGCAGACCCCGCCGGTGCAAAAGCCCGAGGCGCAGTCCACAGATGCCTCACAGGACTCCCCCACATCACAGGCCTCGCAGTCGGGGCCGCCGCAATCCACCCCACTCTCCTGGCCGTTTTTTTCGCCATCGTCGCAGGTGGGCGCCGGGGTGGTGTCGGCATCGGGCTGGCCCCCGTCTTCGCCGGCATCGTCGATGGGTGTGTCCGGCGAGCCGCTGTCGAGCTCGACGTCTTCGCCGGGGATCATCACCGAGTCATCGTCGGTGTTGCAGGCCAGGGTGGCGCTGATGAGCAGGATCATCATCCAACCCAACGCCCGCCGGGGCATCGTTTTGACTTTTAAGTGCATTGCATGGCTCCAGTGATCTTTCCACATGGGGCCACCGGCAGGGTTCCGGCAGCCGAATTCATTGGCGTCAGCCAGGTCCATCGCTTGCCTGTCTGGCGAGGCGCAGAAGGGCGCTGACGCCTCCCGGATCGGTTCACATACGACGAGATACGCGCAGTGGGCACCGTACCAATTCTCCTCTTTGTGGGAATAACCCCTGATTGCAACACTAAGTAAACATCCACCTGCAACGCAAGCGCGTCTCGCAAATCCTGCGCCTGGGCGCTCGGCAGCTGGCCCGTCAGCGCGCAGAGCAAAAAGACCCGACGCCTGGGGGGGCGTCGGGTCTTCATGAAGTCACTGGCGAGGTCATACCGCCGGGGCGCGTCCCTCCTCAACCTTTCGCGGGTCGAGGAGGTCGCACGATCAGGGGCAGAGGAACCCTTCCAGACAACGCCCACCGCTGCAGCAGCCCCATTGGCCCGAGGGGCCGGTACACGAGGAGCCCTCAAAACACGATCCACTGCAATCACACACACCGCCTGAGGTGCAGGTACCCGACAACATGTTGCAGTTGCAATTCGTCCCCGAAGGTGCGTTGCAGCCCCGCGTGTTTGTAGCGCTCACATTTGTGCAGCTTCCATTGGAGCATCGCCGGTAGGTGACCGTTTGGCGCTGCTCTCCCCCGCAGGTGCCCTGGACGAGCAGACAAGCTCCCCAGGTGCCGGTCGAGGTCGTACCACACGTGGTGCCATTGCTGGCGTTGCAGCTCTGGCTCTCCGGAGTGTCCGTGCTCACACATGTCCCGTTATTGCAGGTGCGGTCGGTGCGGGTGCGGGTCTGGGTCCCGGAGCAGGCGTTGGTCGCCAGATTGCACGCGGAGTAGTTCGTGCGGGTGGTTCCTGCGCCACAGGTCGTGCCGTTGGTCTGGTTGCAGCTCTGCTCCTCAGTGAAATGGTTGCTTATGCAGGTGCCGCCGCTGCAGGTGCGTTCTGTGCGGGTACGGGTCTGGGTGCCCGAGCACGCACCGCTGGCGATGCTGCAGCTCGACCAGTTGGTGTGGGTCGTGCCCTGATCACAGGTCGTGCCATCTCTGTTTCGAGCACACCCCTCAGTGTCGGTCTCCGTTCGCGTCGATGAGGTGCAGCTTCCTCCCTGACACGCGTATTCGGTCACCAAGCGCGTGCGACTTCCACTGTTGGAACACGTCTCATCCTCATAGCTGCATGCGCTGTAATTGCCCTCAACATCGGGCTGACACTCAACTCCGTTGGTGTTGCGGGTGCACTGCTGACTCTCCGTGGCAGTCCTCGTCTCACACGCCCCACCGGCACATTCTCGGTAGGTGACGGTTCTGAACTGCGTCCCGGTTTGCCCGCAGACACCGCTGAAACCCTCACACGCGCTCCAATCACCATAGGTCGTATCCCCGCAGCTATCGCCACCGGTGGAGCGGCGGCAGGTCTCGGTCTCGGTGTCGACGCGCTCGTTGCAGTCGCCGCCGTTGCACTCAAAGTAGGTCACAGTGCGGCTGCGCGTGCCTTCCTGATCACACACGCTGTCAAAGCCGCCGCACTCGCTCCACGCGCCAGTCTCCGGCGTGCCGCAGGCCTGAGCGTCGGTGTCGAGTACGCAGGCCTCAAACTCCTCTTCTTCTACAACCTCACAGCCGCCATCGGCACAGACAAAGCTGGTGATCACGCGCCGACGACGCCCCTCGGTCGAGCATACGCCCTGCTCGCCAGCGCCCTGGCAGGCGCCCCACTCGCCAATCACCGTCTCGCCACACTCCTGAGCGTCGGTCTCACGGGTGCATTCCTGGGTCTCGACCTCTTCATTCACCTCACAGGTCGAGGCCTCGCCACAGCTGTAGGTCGTCACCGTGCGCGTCTGGGTGCCCACTTCGGCGCAGGTGCTCTCACCGAAGTCGCAGTCGCTCCAGGGGGTCGCCAGCGGCTCCTGGCAGTCTTCGCCCACTTCGCACATCTTGCCGGCGGCGCAGGCATCACACGTTGAGCCGCCGCAGTCGACATCCGTCTCATCGCCGTTTTTCAGGCCATCGTCGCAGGTGGGCACCACACAGCTTCCCTCCACACACTCGGCGCCTTCCTCCGAGCAACCCTCATCGCCGGAGCAGGCCCCGTAGCAGACGCCGCGGTAGCAGGTCTCACTGGCGGTGCACTCGGCCGTGGAGCAGTCCAGCGGCACGCACGAGCCCTGGTAGCAACGCGAGCTCGGGTTGCAGCCATCAGCGTCTTCACACGCCAGGTAGCAGGCGCCGCGGTAGCAGGCCTCCTCCTCGGAGCACTCCACACCGGCGCAGCTCTCATCGACGCAGAGGTTGCCGGCGCAGAAGCCCGACTCGCAGTCGGCGGCCTCGGAGCAGCCTTCACCCAGGGCACAGGGCGCGCAGTCGCCGCCACAATCTACAGCAGTCTCATCGCCGTTCTGGATGCCGTCGTCGCAGGCCGGCGCGGGCACGTCGGCATCGGGTTCTCCAAGATCGGGCTCCCCGACATCCAGGTTGGCGTCGGGCTGGCCGGAGTCCAGGTCGCCGGCATCATCGCCGGAGCCGGGGCGAGTGATCGCGCCGTCGTCGACATTACACGCGATCACAAACACGAAGAGCGCGGCGATCCACCACGTCTTCTGCAGAGAACGCTGACTTCGAATCCACTGAACCATAGACCTTTCTCCCAAAACCATGACACCCTCGGTGTCGACAGGTCGGCTCAACTCGCCGACGGTAGAGCTGCGCGAGCTTTTCCCTCACTCACCACGCAGGTCGCGTCAGGCGCAGGCCAGGCGGCATGTGATGCGTGGAAAGAGCACGTCCTTCGCGATGGATGGAATAAATCCTGACCGTCAGCTTAGGGAAAATTCTGCGTATTTTGCAAGTTACGCCGCAAGTTAAAGGACGCGACCCATGACCCGATTTCAACTTCCCCGAAGCCCCGAACGCATCGTCTGTCTGACCGAAGAGACCACGGAGTTGCTCTACCTGCTTGGCGAGGAGGAGCGCATTGTGGGCATCAGCGCGTACACCGAGCGGCCGGCGCGGGCCAAGGCGGAGAAGCCGGTGGTCTCGGCCTTTATCGGCGGGAGCGTCAAAAAGATCGCCGCGCTCAAGCCCGATGTGATCATCGGATTTTCGGATATTCAGGCCGATCTTGCTCGCGAGCTCATCAAGGCGAACCTGCCGGTGGCGATCTTCAACCAGCGCAGCCTCCAGGAGATTTTGGAGGTGATGGTGATGGTGGGCACGCTGGTGGACCGGCGAACGGAGGTGCTGGAGCTTGTGGGGGGGTATATCGCGCGGCTGGAAGCCGCGCGGCAGAGAAGCGCCGCCGCGAAGCGGCGGCCACGGGTCTATTTCGAAGAATGGGACGAGCCGCGCATCACCGCCATCCAGTGGGTCAGCGAGCTTGTGGAGCTGGCCGGCGGCCAGAATATTTTTGGCGAGAAGGCGGCCGGCAAACTCGCAAAAGAACGCTTTGTGGACGATGCCGCCATCATCGAAGCCAACCCGGAGCTGATCCTGGCGAGCTGGTGCGGAAAACCCGTCGACAAAGAGAGCATCCGCGCGCGGCCGGGCTACGCCGAGCTTGAAGCGATCAAGCACGATCGCATCATCGAGCTCGACCCGGCGATCATCCTGCAGCCCGGCCCGGCCTGCTTGAGCGCCGGGCTCGATGCGTTGGAGGCGGCGATTCGACCTCTGGCCGAGGATGGACCTGCGACCACGCCCTGAAAACACACATCCCCCGGCTGCGCGAGCAACCGGGGGATGTGTGCGGGCTCATCTCAACCCATAACGCATCGCTCATCACGCCATCGTGGCGACGCGGTGAGCCGATCTTGACCTTAGTTAAGCGTCCTGATCCAACGCCGACTACCCAAGGCAGGGAACATCAGTGCGGCACTGCATCCCATCTGACGTGCAGCAACCGGAGGTGCCATCCGGGGTCGTGCAGCCGAAACCAGGCTGACAGACCTGAGGGACACAGCGGCCGTTCGGGTAAGTGCGGGAGACGGGCGTGCAGCCGCCGCTGCCGTCGCACTGCGAAGACCAGGTCGTCACCATCCGGGTGCCATTCACACACTCCTCGGTGTCCATCGGAATCGGCCCCATGCAACTTGTGCCGGCCTCGGCGTAGCACGCCTGGATCTCGGACGACTCCATGCTCTCACAGCTTCCGCCCTGACAGATGCGGTCGGTGCGCGTTCGGCTTTCGCTGCCCGAGCACGTACTCACCGCGATTCGACATCCCGACCATTCGCCGAAGAAGCTGCGTCCGCAGCCAAGACCATCGGTCTCCACGTGACACGTCCGTGTCTCGACGAACGAGGAGGTCTCACATGCCCCGCCAACGCAGCGCTGCTCGTTGACTTCGCGCGACTGCAAGCCCTCGCTATCGCAGGTATCGCTGGCCCGAGCACACGGCGACCACTCTCCCTCCACGCGGCCTCGATCGCAGCTCAATCCTTCGGTCCGACGCTCACATGCCTCGACTCGAACGTCTACGATCGCCTCGCATCCTCCATCGCGGCAGACGTAGGAGGTGTTCACCTGACGGCGCTCTCCGCGGGCTGAGCAGTCGGGCTCGCCAGCAATCGCCTCACAGCCGCTCCATTCGCCGATCACCGGCTCCGCACACTGCACCTCGCCAACCTCGCGGCGGCACTCACGGGTCTCGATCCCTTCGGCGGCCTCACAGGTTCCTGAATCACCACAGGTAAACCGAGTCACGGTACGGCTCTGGGTGCCGACCAGCGCACAGGTGTTGGCGTCGTCGAATTCGCACTCCCCAAAGTCGGATTCGATCGGTGCCTGGCAATCCTCGCTCACCTCACACATCTTGCCGACCGCGCAGGCGTCGCAGCTGCTTCCGCCGCAATCCTTGTCAGTCTCTTCGCCATTTTGCAGGCCATCGTCGCAGGTCGCCACAACGCAGCTGCCGTCGAGGCACTCGGCGCCCTCTTCGCTGCAGCTCTGATCGCCGGAGCAGGCCCCGTAGCACACGCCGCGGTAGCAGGTCTCATCGGAGCCGCACATCACCCCCGAGCAGTCCAGAGGCAGACACGCCCCCTGGTAGCAGCGGGAGTTGGGGTCGCAGCCGTCGGCGTCGTCGCAGGAGAGGTAGCAGACCGCGCGGTAGCAGGCCTCTTCCTCATCGCATTGCACGTCGGCGCAGCTCGGATCGACGCAGATATTGCCCGTGCAGAAGCCCGATTCGCAGTCGGCACCCTCTTCGCAGCCGACTCCCAGGGCGCAGGGGGCGCAGTCGCCGCCGCAGTCTTGCCCGGTCTCATCGCCGTTTTGAACGCCGTCCTCGCAGCTCGGCGCGCTCACATCGACGTCGGGCTCAGCGCTATCGGGCCCGTCCGTGTCGGGATAGCCGATATCAAGATCTCCGCTGTCCTCGTCCACGTGGCCCGTATCATCGCCATAGCCCGGATTGAGCACGGCGCCGTCGTCCACATTACAAGCGCTCAGCACGAAGAGCAGACAGATCATCGACGCGATCTGTCTGCTCCAATCACCACCCAAATTCCATACATTCCATGAGTTTCGCATTTTTCATCCTCGTTCAAGTTCGCCGCAGGCTGCGCCCGGGCATCGCCCCGATCGGCATGATGCTTCCGACGTAGTCCCTTAATAGTAATAGGCCGCGGCAGAGACAATTAACCTCACGGTTAGTCTAGGTAAAAAAATGCAAAAGCGAAGCAAATAATCGTAACATCGCCATTTTTCTCGGAACTTTTCCGCGCGCAGCTCTCGGCCCCCGCCCGACATGCCTCAAATGCGCGCGAATCTTTAGGTTTCACGGCTCTGGCGATTCGCCTCCCCAGACGGCGCACCACACGCGCTCAGCGCTCAACCAATGTCGCCTGACGCACCTCCTCGATGGTGCGACATCCCGCCAGCCCCATGGTCAAATCAAAGTCGGCTTTGAAGTTACGCAGCACCTCCACCACGCCCTCCTCCCCCCCGGCAGCAAGTCCGTAGACATAGGGCCGGCCCACCAGGACCGCGTCCGCCCCCAGCGCCACCGCTTTGAAGACGTCGGCGCCGGTGCGAATCCCGCTGTCGAAGAAGATCGTCAGATCGTCGCCTACGGCCTCGGCGATCGCCGGCAGCGCCTCAATCGAGCTGAGCGCCCCGTCGACCTGGCGTCCCCCGTGGTTCGACACCACGATGCCGTCGATGCCGTGCTCCCGCGCGAGCTTCGCGTCCTCCACATGGCAGATCCCCTTGAGCACGATCGGAAGCTCGGTGCACTCGCGCAGAAAACTCAGGTCCTCCCAGGTCAGCGAAGGTCTCGAATAAATGCCGGTGAACTTTCGCACCGCCGCCAGCGCCTCCCCGCTGGTCAGGCTCTTGAAAAAGCCGTCCGGGTAGTTTCCGGCTAGCTCCAT
The DNA here is from genome assembly GCF_007997015.1 of Lujinxingia vulgaris. NCBI lineage: Bacteria > Deltaproteobacteria > Bradymonadales > Lujinxingiaceae > Lujinxingia > Lujinxingia vulgaris. Next base: position 254,278 of record NZ_VOSM01000006.1, on the reverse strand, counting down.
CAACACGCGGATCGTCGAGAGGTTGACCTTGCGCTCCGGGCCCACCTCCTGGTCGAGCTCATCCTCTTTAAGAAGTCGCCGAAAGACCGGATCGGAGGTGTACTGCGCGATCCCCTTTCCTCTCAAAAAGGGAAGATACGCCAGATCCAGATCGCGGGTGCGCCAGCCCAACAGCGTCGTATCCAGCGTGACCACGATCGCCTCACAACCGGCCTCTTCGGCTCGCTGCACAAGGCTTTTGACCAGATCGTTAGACACGCTCCAGTAGAGCTGAAAAAAACGCGGCGTCTCACCCAGCTCCCGGGCGCAATCCTCCATCGGCACAGATGCCTGATTGCTGAAGATCATGGGAACATTCTCGCGCCGCGCCGCCCGCGCCACGGCCAGATCCGCCTCGGCGTGCGCCATCTCCAGCACTCCGATCGGTGCGAGCATATGCGGCGAGTTGTAACGCGTGCCGAAGATCTCCACGGAAGCGTCGCGCACTGAGACGTCGCGCAGCATCCGCGGCACGATCGCCCACCGGTCAAATCCCTGACGGTTTGAGGCCATCGTGCGCTCCATCCCCGCGCCGCCGGCCACATACCCGAACGCCTCCGGGCTCATCGCCTCTTTTGCGCGCTGCTCCAGGGTGCAGAAATCCACCGGCACAGCCGGCGGCTGACCGCTGACGCCGCGCACGTAAATCTCGGTCTGACGCTCCCGGCCGATGCCCGGCTTTGAAGTTGAGGGCGACGTCGGATTCTGAGGCTTCGACATGGAGGCTCCTTAGGCCAGAACATCAACGAAGTTCGCGAAAGACGCGCCTCATCCACGCTCCACCTGCCGCGGCCGCCGGCTCATACATGAGCGCTGCACGCGTGAGAGACGCACAAAAATTCGATGCGTTGAGCTTTGTCCGCGGGTTCCACAAGGTCAAGCCTCACCGGCCGGCGCAGCCGGCGATCTCTCGCATAACCGAGCGATCGCAAAAGCGACTCGCCATGCCACCCAGCACAGAGCAAGGAGACGTTCGAACGTCTCCCACCATGAAAAAACCGGCCGCGATTGCTCGCGGCCGGTTTTTTCAACTTACATGCTTACATAGTCGTACGTAAGTACTGCTTTTAGAGCATGCAGATCCGCTGCGGTTCTCCAGGGCGCCCCTGCGGCTCACAATAGCCGTTGAAGTCACAACAACCCGACCAACCGTTGTCAGCCGTGCAGTTCATCCCGAAATTCGCGTTGCAGCTCTGCGACTCGGTACGCGTGGTGGTGGAGCAGCTACCGTTGGAGCATTTGTAGTCGGTGCAGCTGCGACTCTGCGTCCCGCTGCACGTCCCATAATTCACCATGCACATGCCCCAGGTTCCACACGAGGTGGTGCCACACGATTTGCCGTCCGTGTTTCGCGAACATCCCACCGTCTGCGTCGTGGTACTCGACGAGCAGTTCCCGCTCGAACAGGAGTAGGTCGTCACGCTGCGGCTTTTCGTGCCCGTTTCATCGCAGCTGTTGGAATAACCACCGCAGGCCGAGTAGGTGCCATAGACCGTGGTTCCGCAGCTATTGCCGTTGGTCGAGCGTGTGCAGCCCTGCGTCTCGGTCGCCGTCGAGGTCGTGCACGTGCCGCTGGAGTTACACTTATAGTCGGTGCGCGTACGCGACTGTGTTCCGGTCGTATCGCAGGTGTTGGCGTAGCCGCCGCAGCTGCCCCAGCCGGTGTAGGTCGAGGTCCCGCAGCTGTTGCCCGTCACGCTGCGCGTGCAGCTCTGCGTCTCGGTGCGGTTGACCGTCGAGCAGGTCCCATTGGAGCACTTGCGATCAGTAGCGGTACGCGACTGGGTGCCGGTCCTGTCGCACGCGCTGCTAAACCCGCCGCAGCTTCCCCAGGAGCCGTAGGTCGTCGACCCGCAGGTATCCCCGTCGGTGTCGCGCGAGCAGCTCTGCGTCTCGGTGAAGTTCGAGGAGCTGCAGCTTCCGCCCGAGCAGTCATACTCGGTTCGCGTGCGCGTCTGGGTGCCAGTCTCATCGCAGCTATTGGCGAACCCGCCGCAAGCCGACCAGGTGCTGAACGAATCACTGCCGCAGCTGTTGCCGTTGGTCACCCGGGTGCAGCCCTGCGTCTCGGTCGCCGTCGAGGTCGTGCACGTACCGCTGGAGTTGCAGTTGTAATCGGTGCGTGTACGCGACTGCGTACCGGTCGTATCACAGGTTGAGCTGTAGCCGCCGCAGCTGCCCCAGGAGGTGTAGGTCGAGGTCCCGCAGCTGTTGCCGGTGACGCTGCGCGTGCAGCTCTGCGTCTCGGTGCGGTTGACCGTCGAACAGGTCCCGTTGGAGCACTTGCGATCGGTCGCGGTGCGCGACTGCGTACCGGTCGAATCGCACGCGCCGGTGAACCCGCCGCAGCTGCCCCAGTTGCCGTAGGTCGTCGACCCGCAGGTATCCCCGTCGGTGTCGCGGGTGCAGCTCTGCGTCTCGGTGAAGTTCGACGAGGTGCAGCTTCCACCCGAGCAATCAAACTCAGTACGGGTGCGCGTCTGCGTGCCCGTCTCGTCACACACGTTGTCGAAGCCGCCGCAGGCCGACCAGTATGTAAACTGGTCGGCGCCGCAGTTGGTGCCATCCGTGTCACGCGTGCAGCTCTGCGTCTCAGTCGCCGTCGAGGTCGTGCACGTGCCACTGGAGCTGCAGTTGTAGTCGGTGCGCGTGCGCGTCTGCGTGCCGGTCGTATCGCACGTGTTCGCAAAGCCACCACACGCCGTCCACGAGGTGTACGTCGAATTCCCGCAGCTATCACCATCGGTCACCCGCGTGCAGCTCTCAGTCTCGGTGGTCGTCACAGACTCACAGGTGCCGCCGGCGCAGGTGCGCGTGACCACACTTCGGCTGCGCTCACCGGACTCATCGCAGGCGTTTGCAAAACCGCCACACGCGCTCCAGGGGCCCTCGGTCACGCCCGCGCCGCAGGTATCACCGTCGGTGACACGCGTGCAGCTCTGGGTCTCGGTGCGATCCACCGAGGTGCATCCGCCGTTATCGCAGATGCGATCGGTGGCCGTGCGCGTCTGGGTGCCGGTGGTGTCGCACTCATCGGCGAACCCGCCGCAGCTGCCCCACGAGGTGTAGGCCGTATCGCCGCAGCTCACATCGTCGGTGTCGCGCAGGCAGCTCTCAGTCTCGGTGGTCGTCACAGACTCACAGCTCGAGCCGGCGCAGGTGCGCGTGACCACACTTCGGCTTCGCTCACCGCTCTCATCACACACGTTGTCAAACCCACCGCACTCGCTCCAATCACCGTAGGTCACACCCGCGCCGCAGGTGTCTCCGTCGGTGTCGCGGGTGCAGCTCTGGGTCTCGGTGCGATCCACCGAGGTGCACACGCCGCCGGCGCAGGTGCGGTCGGTGGCGGTGCGGGTCTGGGTGCCCGTCTCATCACACTCATCCGCAAACCCGCCGCAGGAGCCCCAGTCACTGTAGGTGGTATCACCGCACTCCACGTCAGCGGTGTCGCGGGCGCAGTCCGCGCGAACTTCCGTCTCACTCGTCGTCACAGCCTCACAGCTGCCGCCGGCACAGGTCCGCGTCACCACACTTCGGGTGCGCGTGCCTTCCAGCGAGCACTCGGTGGCGTACTCACAGCTCGCTGACCAGTCACCGCGCGTCACACCTTCACCGCAGCTTGTCCCGGCGGTCTCCCGCACACAGGCGGTGGTGTCGGTCTCGGTCGTGGTGACCGATTCACAGCTACCGCCGGCGCAGGTGCGCGTCACCACACTGCGGGTGCGCTCACCGTTGAGCGAACATTCGGTCGCATAGTCGCAGGTCGACCAATCACCGTAGGTCACGCCCGCGCCACAGCTTGTCCCCGTAGTGTCACGGGTGCAGCTGCCGGTCTCGACTTCCTCGCGCGGCGCACAACTGTCGTCGGCGGCGCATTCATAATACGTCACGGTGCGGGTGCGGCTGCCTTCCAGCGCGCACTCATCGGCAAAGCCGCCGCACTCGCTCCAGGCGCCGTAGTCCGGCTCCTGGCACTGCACCCCGCCCTGATCGCGGCTGCAGCTCTGGGTCTCTTCGCGCTCGCTCGGCACGCACTCGCCACTGCCGCAGGCATAGCTCGTGATGACGCGCGTCTGCGTGCCGGTCTGGCTGCAGGTCCCGTCAAAGCCCACGCAGGGGCCCCACTCGCCAACCTCTTCTGCGCCGCATTCCAGATCGTCGGTCTCAAGCGCGCAGCTCTCCACCTCTTCGTTGTTCGTCTCCTGGCAGCCACCTTCGGCGCAGCTGTAGGTCGTGATCCCGCGGCGACGCTCACCTTCCAGCGCGCACACCGAGGCACCATCCACCGCCTCACAGCTCGACCACTCACCAGTGATGGTATCGCCACACTCCACGGCGTCGGTCTCGCGCACGCAGCTCTCGACCTCTTCGCGCTCGGTGGGCTCGCAGCTCTCCGAGGCGCAGGCAAAGCTCGTCACGGTGCGACGGCGCTCACCTTCATAGGTGCAGAGATCGGCCTCGGCGCCTTCCAGCGCCTCACAGCTCGACCACTCCCCGAAAATCTCATCGGCGCAAACTTCGGCTTCGGTCACGCGTTCGCACTGCTGTCCCTCCTCGATCTCCTCGGAGGCGCACACGCCATCTTCACCGCAGCTAAAGATCTCAACCATACGCGTCTGCACCCCGGCCTGGGTGCACACATCGCCTTCTTCGAACTGGCAGTCGCCCCAGGGCTGCGCCAGCGCCTCGCCGCAATCCGCGTCTGCACCGCACTGCTGGCCAACCTCGCAGGCCTCGCAACTCGAGCCGCCGCAATCCACATCGGACTCATCGCCGTTCTGCACGCCGTCGTCGCAGGTGGGCACCACGCAGCTGCCCTCCACGCACTCGGCGCTTTCCTCAGAGCAGCCGCTATCATCCTGGCAGGCCGCATAGCAGACACCGCGGTAGCAGGTCTCGGCCACACCGCAGATCACATCGTCGCAGCTCAACGCGGTACACGCGCCTTCAAAGCAGCGCTCTTCGGCGCCGCATTCGGCGCTCTCATCGCACGCCGCGTAGCACTGGCCCCGGTAGCAGGCCTGGCCCTCATCGCAGCTTACGCCTTCGCAGCCCGCGCCCACACAGACATTGTCCTGACACAGCCCGCTTGCGCAGTCGCCCGCGCCCTCGCAGCCCTGACCCGGCTCACACGCCTCACAGTCGGCGCCGCCGCAATCGATGCCGGTCTCCTCGCCATTCTGAACGCCATCGTCGCAGGTCGGCGCCGGCGTCGCATCGCCCGTATCCACCGACACATCGGGCAGCGGCGCGTCCGGCACATCGAGCAGATCACCCACGTCCAGGTCGTCGCCGGGGTTCGGTACGATCACCTCCCCGTCAGGATCCGAGCACGACAAAAGTCCCAGAGAAATGAGCACCACCACCAACCAGGAACTCAACCATCGAGAGCGCTTAGAAGTCATCAATCAAGCCGAAAATTACGGTTTTTTTTAAGAAGAAAGGGCCGCCGGACACAGCTCACCACTCAGCCTGAACGCTCTCTCGTACACCCCCCTTGAGAGCCTGGCTGCCGGCGTGAAACCGCCTTCATCGCGATGTAAACGAATGTTTCGCCACCTCCCTTATGTTACAAATCCCCACAAGAATCCAGAGAAAACCGGGAATACTGAAATGGATGAGCATTTTTACTTTTCTAAAAACTCTCCCCAAAGACGCAAAAAAGCCGCCCCCGGGAGCTCCCGGGGGCGGCTTCTTCACCTCACGAAGACCGCGCTAAATCACGGCCTTCGCGCTATGCACGGGCTTTAGTTCTGAACCTGCTCCAGCTCCGCCTCAAAGCGCTGCTGCAACGCGGTGTCCTGCTGAAGGCGCTGCGCAAACATCGCGTACTCCTCAAACGGCATGCCGGCTTCTTCGACCGCCGACTGGATCTGGGTGATCGCCTCCTGCTGCACCTTCTGCGCTTCTTCAGGCGACTGCACGCCGGCCATCTTCTGCTGCACCTCAGCCTGCACCGGCTGCGTGGCCACATAGGCCTGGGCAAAAGCCTTGACCTGTTCGTCGTCGATCTCCCCCTGCATCATGCCCGCAGCCCCCTGAGCCGGCGCGGCCTGCTGGCCTTCACCCAACGCCGCGCTCTCCTCATCACCGGCATTCTCTTCGGCGGCTTCATCCGAGGCTTCGTCCGCCCCGGGCTCTTCGATCGCCTCAGGGACTTTGGACTCATCGCGAGCCCCCTCGGACCTCAGCTCCGTCTCGGTCTCAAGCTCGGGCTCATCGGCCACCTCGCAGGCCATCAATCCGGTGGCGACAAGCGCCAGCAGTAGTCCTCGCAACGCGGTGTTCTGGCAGATCGGCATCTTCAACTTCATGGGTTCTCCTCAAAAAGAGTTATGGTGACTCACCAGATCAGGCTCCTCCCCTCGCCGTCCCGGCGTTCCACCCCCTGACATCTCGCAAGATGCGTTCCACCCCCTGATTTTATCTCTTTCGACCAAAATTCCGCATATCTGGCCCCAGAATGTGTGCTGTTATGCGACATGTCGCGTCATGCAACACCTTTTCCCCGGGTTTGTCCCTTCTCTCAAACGCGCGGCTCACCCCTTGCCGTTGGCGCGCTCCTGATAACGATCCGCCACGATATCGCGCAACGCCCGCGCCTCCACTCCGGCCGACTCGTTGACGATGGAGGCTTCCAGGATCGCGCGGGGATCGACCTCATGCACCGCACTGCGCAAGCGCGCGTACGAGAAGCGGTCGATGATGCAATAGATAATATGGCGCGGCTCGCCAGTGTAGCCGCCCACCCCCTGCAAGAGGGTCACACGCAACTTCATATCTTCGACGAGCTTGCGCCGAATCGGCTCGCAGTTGTCGCTGATGATCATCACCGAGACCACCTGATTGAAGCCTTCCAGCACAAAGTCGATGACCTTGGTGACCAGGAAAAACACCGCCACCGAGAACATCGCGCTCTCCAGACCGAAGAGCAGCGCCGCGCCGCTTAAGATCACCACGTTGATCGAGAGCAGAAAGGTACTCACCGGGATATCAAAACGCTGATTGGCCCACACTGCCAGCATCTCAGTGCCGTCAACCGCCCCGCCATTTCGCACCACAATGCCTACGCCCAACCCCAGCAACAGCCCCCCGTAGAGCACGATAAGCACCTCCGAGGTCGTCACCGCCGGAAAATCACGTAAGAACGCCAACCCCAGCAGCGCCACGAGGTTGCTATATGCTGTGCGCCAGGCAAACTTTTTGCCCAACGCCTGCGCACTGATCACGAGAATAGGGCCGTTCAGGCATAGAAGAAAAAGCCAGATGGGCAGCCCGAACATCTTTGCGCCCATGATCGAGAGCGCGGTGGTGCCGCCGTCGACAAGGCTGTTCGGCGCCAGAATCAGCTCCAGCGCCATCGCCACGAGCACTGCGCCCACGGTCAGCATCACGTAATCCACAAAGGTGCGCATCGACCCTCACATCTTGCTAAAACTCACCATCAACCTCACTCGCCACGCAGCAGCGCGACCATCTTCTCGGTCAACCCCTCGGCCCGGGCCGCCTGCACACTCTCGCGCGCCAGCAACGCCCGGCTGTAGGCCTGCACCTCTTCCAATCCGTCGAGGAGAGCGCCCCAGCCCATCGCCTCCATCGACGCCCAACGCGTAAACACCGGGGCCAGCGTCGCATCGACCAGCCCGAAGGAGGCGCCGGAAAAGTACGTCCCTTCCTCCCGCGCGCGCAAGGCCTCTTCGATGCGCTCCAACGCGCCGCGCACCGTCTTCAACCCCTGGGCCACCTGCTGCGCATCGCCGCCGGCAAACCACAGCGTGCCCAGCCCCTCCATCAGCACGTCGTTGGTAAAGGCTATCCAGGCGCGCGCCCGCGCACGCTCCACCGCCCCTTCAGGCAGCAACGCCGGCTCGGGCAGCACCTCTTCGAGGAACTCGTTGATCACGGCCGACTCGAAGATCGGCACCTCATCGACCACCAGCACCGGCACCTTGCCGCGCGGCGAAAGTTTGAGAAACCAGTCGGGCTTATTCTTAAGGTCAATAAAGACCTGCTCAAAGGCCTGCCCCTTCTCATGGAGCACCACACGGCTGCGCTCCACATAAGGGCAGAGATCAAACGAGATCAGGGTGTACGTCGATGACATCTTTATGCTCCTGCGTAGGGTCTGAGACTTACGGCACCATGCCGCCCTCCAAACACGGCACGAGCGCGATGCGGTCAACTCAGCGCGCACGCATCTCCGCGTTGCGTCAACGCAACCTCTCTCGAAACGCCCCCCTACCTCAGGTCGATTGGCCCGATTAAGCCGCCGAAAAAGCTCAGGTCCCCGGCCCGTAGCGCAACTTCTCGGCGGTGCCCGCCGTCAGGCGAAGATCGCCGGTGAGGCTGCGCAGCGCCGTGCGGATCCCCTCCTCGACCACCGGGTGGTAGAAGGGCATATCCAGAGCATCGAAGACCGTCATCCCGCTCTGCACCGCCCAGGCCAGAAGATGCGCGGTATGCTCGACATCCGGCCCAAACATCTCCGCGCCGCAAAGGCGGCCGGTGTCGCGGTCGGCGTAAATGCGCACAAGCCCCTTGTTTTTCGCCTTCACCCGCGCGCGACCCTGGTTGGCATAGGAGACCTCGCCGACGCCGCAATTATCTTTGTCGAGCTTCTTCCAGCCGCAGCCCACCACCGCCATCTGCGGATCGGTGAAGGTGATCGCGATCGGCGCGCGCCGAATCTGCGCGCGGATGTCCGGGAAGTTCGCCGCGTTGCTGCCTGCGATGCGCCCCTCATCGGCCGCCTCGTGCAAGAGCGGGTAGTGGTTGGCGGCATCACCAGCGATAAACACCGGCAGCTCACCGATCTGGGTGGTACGCGGATCAAAAGGTGGCTGCCCCCGCTCATCCACCGGCACCCCCGCCTCTTTAAGACCCAGCCCGGCCAGGTTGGGGCGGCGACCGGCGGTCACGAGCACCTTCTCAAAGCGCGCCTCACAGGGCTCCTTCTGCGCGTCGTGCCAGCGCAGCACAAAGCCGCCGTTGCCATCGGTGGCCTCGCTCACATCAAACGCGTCGATGCCCAGGTGCAGGTCGAGCTCCTCGCTGAGCACCTCGTGAATGACCTCGGCGACCTTCGGATCGTTGATATGCGCAAGCTCGTTGAAGGGCGAAAAGAACGCCACCCGCACGCCCAGCCGGTGCAAAGCCTGGCCGAGCTCCAGCCCGATCACCCCGGGGCCGACCACGGCCACCGACTCGGGAAGATCCTCCCACTCAAACACATCGGCGCTGGTGGACAACTTCTCTTTAAGAGGTACCAGGTTCGGCGGAAAGTAGGGGCTGGAGCCAGTCGCGATCACCACCGCCCGGGCGGTGATCTCCATCTCCTCATCGCTCCCCTCCAGGGCCACCCGCACCGTCGTCGTCGACGTCAGCCGTGCTCGCCCCCGAATCCGCACCTCATCGGGGATGCGTTCGGTCTGCTTGAGCACAAAGCCCACAAAACGGTCGCGCTCGCGCCGCACCCGCTCCAGCACCTCGCGCCCCTCAATGCGCACCCCTTCGGGGTGCACCCCGAAGGTCGGCGCATTCTTGACCGCAGCAGCCGCGTCCGCCGCAGCGATCAACAACTTCGAGGGCATGCACCCCACCCTGGCGCAGGTCGTGCCGTAGGGGCCATCTTCGATCAGCGCGACGCTGGCGCCGGCCTTTCGCGCCGCACTCTGCGCGCCCAGCCCGGCCGTACCGGCCCCGATCACCACCACATCCACATCGCGCTTTTGCATCGTCGAGCTCCTCGCAGCCACTTATCGCATGTCATCGCGGGCGTCGTTAACTCCAGCGCTCGGCGGCCTCCCGCAGCACGTCGATCACGCTGACCACACCCACCACCGCATCGCCTTCCACCACCGGCAGCGCGCCGACGCGGTACATCAAGAGCGCCTCCACCGCCCGGGCCACCTCATCATCGGGGCCAACCGTGACCACATCGCGATCCACCAGAAAACGGCTCTTGATGATCGTGGCCACCGGCGCCTCCAGCACGCCCTGGACGTCGGCCGGCGAGAGCATCGTAAACACCCCGGGCATCGAGTGAATGAAGGTCAGATCGCGGTCGCTGACCATGCCGACGATCCCATCCTCGTCGACCACCGGCACATGGCGGATACCCCGCTCGCGCATCATCCCCAGCACTGCCTCAACGCTCGTCTCGGGGCTGACCACCACCGGATCGTTCGTCATCACGTCGCGGACCTTCATCGTCACCTCCTCGGCCGGCGCTCCACCGGCGGCCTCATCGCCCGCCAACACGCCCCGGCTAAACCATTGACATCAAAGACGAATCCAACACAGCGCGACGCCGAGCAACGCCTCAGCTCTCGATCACGACCCCGGCTTCGCGGTATTCGCGCAGCCGATACTGGACCTTACGCACGCTGATGCCAAGCATCTCGGCGGTCTCGGCGCTGCTGCCGCCGGTGGCCTCGTAGGTGCGCAGAAGCGCGTAGCGCTCGATATCGGCCAGGGTCGATCCCGGGATCTGCACGCCCAGATCACCCAGGGAGGTCTCCCCCTGACGCAACACCTCGCGGGGCAGATGACGCAGCTCCAGGCGCTTGCCGTCGGTCATCACCACCGCGCGCTCCATGACGTTCTCCAGCTCGCGCACGTTGCCGGGCCAGTCGTAACGCTCCAGCGCGCTCATCACCTCCGGGGCAACCTCCTCGATGGTGCGGGCGTTCTCCTGGGCGTATTTCGCCACAAAGTGGCGCGCAAGAAGGGGCACATCGCCCGGGCGCGCCCGCAGGGGCGGCGCCTCGATGTGGATGACGTTGAGGCGAAAGTAGAGATCTTCGCGAAAACGTCCGGCTTTCACCTCGGCTTCCAGGTCGCGGTTGGTCGCGGCGACCACGCGCACATCCACCGAGATGGTCTTGTTGCCACCGACCCGCTCAAACTCCCGCTGCTGCAAGAACCTCAGGAGTTTGACCTGGATCGCTGGCGAGATCTCGCCAATCTCATCGAGGAAGAGCGTGCCGCCGTTGGCCTCCTCAAAGCGGCCCTCGCGCCGGGCGCTGGCGCCGGTAAAGGCGCCCTTCTCATGGCCGAAAAGTTCGCTCTCCAGAAGGCTCTCAGCGAGCGCGGCGCAGTGCAGGCGCACAAAAGGTTTGTCGACGCGCCCGCTCTTCTCATGGAGCATCCGCGCGATGAGCTCCTTACCGGTGCCGGACTCGCCAGTGATCATCACCGTGGCGCGCGCCCCGGCCACCTGGTCGATCATCGCGATCAACGACTGCACCGCCGGGCTCGCCCCCAGAATCTTCGTGCGCGACTGCTCGCGCTGCTCGGCGTGGCGCGCGCGCAGGTTGGTGAGCTCGCGGCGCTCCTCAATGCGCTCCATGGCGCGGGAGAGCACCAGCGAGACCGCGTCGAAGTTCAGAGGCTTGGTCAGATAGTCGTCGGCGCCGGCCTTCATCGCCTCCACCGCGCTCTCCACGCTGCCAAAGGCGGTCATCACCACACACCCCAGGTCGGGCTGCTCCTCGCGCGCCTTTTTCACCAGCGTGATGCCGTCCATCACCGGCATACGCCAGTCGGTCAGAAGCACCTCGCAGGGCCACTCGCGCAAGATCCCCAGCGCCTTAAAGCCGTCGCCGGCCGAGGAGACCTCGTAGCCCTCATCGCTGAGAAGTTCCACAAGGGCGCGGCGGGCGTGGGGTTCGTCGTCGACCACCAGGATGCGGCGTTTGCGCTGCGGCGCCTGAGGCTCAGGCGTCTTCTCGACCCGCTCCGCGGGAGAAACAGCCGTCTCTTCGGTCCATGCACTCATCGCTCAACCTCGTCCTCCGCGTCACGCCGCGGGTAGGGTAAGTAGACGGTAAAGGTGGTGCCCTCGCCAGGTCGCGAGAGCACATCAATGGAGCCGCCATGCGCCTCCACAATCTTGCGGGCGATCGCCAGGCCGATGCCCGTGCCGGAGGCCTTCGACGTGTAGAAAAGATCGAAGATCCGGTACTTCATCGCCGGCGACATCCCCGGGCCGCTGTCGCCAAACTCCACGCGCAGCCCGCTCTCATTCTGCACAACCTCCACCCGAATGTGCCCCCCCTCGGGCATCGCTTCAACCGCGTTGGTCATCAGGTTGATAAAGACCTGCATCAGGCGGTCGCGATCGCAGACCATCACCGGATCGCCATCGACCTCAATGTCCATCTGCACCCCGCCCGCCTCAAGCGTAAGCTCGTGGTTGCGGCGGATCTCATAAAAGATCTCGGCCACATCGGCCGGGCCGGTGTGGATGTCGACGGGTTTGGCAAAATCCAGGATCTCGGAGTTCAGCCCCTGAATGCGGCGCAGCTCCGCGCGCACCGCCTCCAGCACCTGACCGTAGACGCCCTCATCGACCTCGGAGCTTCGCAGGCGACGCTCGAGCAGGGTCATCTGCAGCCCGATGGCGTTAAGCGGGTTTCGCACCTCGTGGGCGAGCCCGGTGGCCAGCGCTGCCGGGATCTCGAGCTTCTGCTTCATCAGGGAGTCCCAGTAGGACTGCACCATGATCGTCAGCTCGATATCCAGAATGCGATCCACGCTGGTCACCGCGTGGCGCAGCCCCAGGATGACCGGATCGTCTTCGAGGCGCGCCTGCTGATCACTTAAGATCTCCAGAAAGCCGTGGCGAATCAGGTTCATCGCCCCGAACATAAACTGCGGCAGGAGCCCCACGTTCACGTGCACCCGACCGATATGCTGGCGATGCGCAAAATACGCGTCGTCATAGCGCCCCTCAAATAACTCGCCGAGCCAGACTTTGAGCGAGGCGCGCAGTCGGTCGATCTGCTCGGGCCCCACAAAGACGCCGCGGGCGCGCGGGTGCGCCATCAGCGCGTCGTAAAACGCCACAACCACCTCCGAGAAGCGGGGCTCCACAAGAGGGCCCAGCGCCTTGAGGCGAGCGGCGTCGTCGTCGGTGAACCCGACATAGCTTTTGATCTCGTCGAAGAAGTGCATCACGGAGTAACTCGGAGGTTCGAGGGGGCCGAGGCAACCCCGGATGGGTCACATCGGTGCTCGGGTCAGTTCATCAACACCCGTCGCAAATCACGGCTGCCTCGCTGCGGGCAGCCGAACGAATCGAATGGGCACCCGGGTGCGGCAGAATGTCGCGACGACCGGGGGTAAAGCAAAAGCGGTGCCACCGTAGACCCGTAAGAAAGGCCCGAAGCGCTGCGGGCCTTATCTAAAGCGGCCCATCAGCAGGTCGGAGCGATGAAATTAGCCATCGACGTGGCGAAAGCCGGCGCAAACTACGCAGCAGAGGCTCCCACGAGGCGCAACTTCTGCACCAACCAGAATAGCCACGCAAATATTGCGCAAAGTCTGAGCAACGCCCCCCCCTCAAGCGGGGGAGTCGGAGCCAATTCCCGCTCCCTTTGCGCGAGATTTTCGCGCCTCGCATCCCGGCTCCTCAATGCGCTACAGCGCGACGATTCGCCACATTCACCGCCGCGCCGCCGTAACGAGCGCGATGCCCCGGCGGGGGTGTTCTTCGATCTTTTTGAAACTTCTGGCACGGGCTTTGCTCTAACCGACGATGACGCTTGCTGGCGATGTCCCCGCGCAGTCGGACTCGCCATAGAGCAGGCTTTTGTTGGTGTCTGACTGCGCTACTTTGCGAGGTTCTTATGGCCGCACCCTGCATCTCGATGCCTGTCTCCGCTCCGGTTGACGCCCCCGCGCCCGCGGTGCACCCGCTGGCCCGCCAGCGCGCCCGCTCCTCGCGTGACACCGATCTGCACGCCGACTCGCTCACCACTTATATGAACCAGATCCGGCGCATCGAGATTTTGCCCAACGAGATCCAGGATCGCCTGGCCCGCGCCTTTCTGGAAAATGGCGACGAAGAGGCCGCCAAGACGCTCGTCTGGGCCAACCTGCGCCTGGTGGTGAAGGTCGCCACCGACCTGCACCGCCCCGGCCACGACCTTCTGGACCTGATTCAAGAGGGCAACCTCGGGCTGACCGAGGCGCTGACCCGCTTCGATCCGGACCGCGGCACGAGCTTTGTGGGCTATGCGCACTTCTGGATTCGCGCGCTGATCTTCAACTACCTGCTCAACCACACCTACCCCATCCGCATGGGCAGCTCGCGCGACAGCCGCAAGCTCTTCTTCAACCTGCGCAAGGCGCGCCGCCAGCTGCGCAGCCGCGGGCTGGAGCCCACCGCTGAGAACGTGGCCGACTACCTGGAGGTCGACGTCGACGAGGTCGAGCGCGTCGCCACCCTCACCGGCGGCGGCTTCACGCGCCTGGACGCCCCCTTAAGCGACGACTCCGAGACCACCGGCCGCGACATGCTCGCCAGCGCCGAGCCCGACCCGGAGACGGCCGCCCACGATCACCTCTTTTATGAACGCCTGCGCGGCCTGGCCGAAGAGTTCGTCAACACCATCGACGACGCGCGCCGCCGCCAGATCTGGCATGAGCGCATGCTGGCCGTGCATCCCCGCCAGCTCGACGATCTGGGCGATGAGTTCGGCATCTCCAAAGAGCGGGTGCGCCAGCTGGAGATGGACATGCGCAAAAAGTTCCGGGTTTATATGGAGACCTACCACGCCCCCACCCTCCAGGAATACCTGGCGCACTGAACCTCGCCCAACCCCTTGATTTAAAAAGAGTTTTCACGCCAGGCAAGCGCAAGGAGGTGGCCATCATCGAGCTCGGTGAGGGCCACCTCCCAGCGCTCTGGCGCATCATCGGGGAGCGCAATAAGGCGCGGGCTGGCGTGGCTGTCGAGGTCGAAGATCACCTGATTGAGGCCGGCGCTGATGCCGCGGCCGTCGGCCTTCATCCAGGCCTCTTTAAGCACCCAGAGCTCCAGAAAACGCCGCCGTCGCGCGCTCACCTGCCCCTCCTCGGCCTCATCGCTGAGCCTGGCGAGCGCGCGCTGCTCGTAGTCCGAAAAAAAGCGCTCGGCGACGTTGCGGTGGTCGACGCGTCGGTTGCCATGCTCAATATCGACGCCCACCCGCAAGCCCTGCGCCGCCGCCAGCACCACCCGCTCCTCGCTATGCGCCAGGTTGAAGTCGAAGCCGGGCAACGCCGGAGACACAAGGTGCGGGCGCTCGTGCGCCCCCTTCTCAAAGACCAGCTCGTGTGGTGCGCACCCCGCAAGCTCACTGAGCGTGGCGCGCGCAAGCCCGCGGGTGCTCAGGTCGCGGCGGCGCAGCCGCTCCAGCGCGTAGCGCTCGTGGCGCGCGAGCTCATCGGCGCTCATCCAGCCCCGCACCTCCTCGCCAACCCGCAGCGAGAGCGCTTCGACCGCGGCGCTCCTCACAATCACCCCGGCGCTCCGGGCGGCCTCCAGCACCAGCTCCTCCCCCTTCAGCGTCGCCGCCCCGGGGTCACACGCCGCATCGCCCCCGGGCTTCTCATCGCTGAAACACATCCCTGCTCCTGCACCGGATCGTGAAACATCTTCCGCATCTTCCGGAAAATTTTTCCAAAGACGCCCTCTTCGCAGACCTCGCGCGAAGGGTTTTACCTGAGCAGACGATTTTTTTTTAGCGATCCTCAAGAATGCGTCCGCGCTTCTACGAAAAAAGCGCCACGCAAACTTTGCGCGGCGCTCTCGCCACTCCATCATCGCAAGCCTCGTCGGGGTCATGATTTACCCCGAACGCAGGCGCTCAAACACCCTCAATCGCCGTTGCTCTGCCGCCGCATCGGCGCAAGCCCCCCTCGCCAGGCTTCGCCGCTGCGCGCGGCCTGCTCCTCGCGCACAAAAGCCTGCGCCGCCGCCAGCCGCGCGCTCGCCACGCGGTAGGGCGACACACTCACATAATCCAGGTTCAGCGCCTCAAAGAAACGAATGGAGTTCGGCTCCCCGGCGTGCTCCCCGCATACCCCGGCGGCCAGCTGCGGGTAGACCATCCGCCCCTGCTTGAGCGCCTGTCGCATCAAGAGCCCCACGCCGGCGCGATCGAGGATCTCAAAAGGATCTTCGGTGAGCACACCCTGGTCGCGGTAGGCCTCGATAAAGCGGGAGGCATCATCGCGGGACATCCCCCACATCAGCTGCGTAAGGTCGTTGGTGCCAAAGCTGAAGAAGTCGGCCTCCAGCGCCAGCTCCCCGGCAAGAAGCGCCGCACGCGGCACCTCCACCATCACCCCCACCGCCACATCGGCCTCGCGGCTTAAGCCGTAAAGATGGCGGGCGACCGCGTCGTTGATCACCGCGATCAGATGCCCGGCCTCCCCCGGGTCAGCCACCATCGGAATGGCGATCTCCACCCGGGTGCGCACCCCCTCATCCTGCACCTGGCGCGAGGCCTCCACGATCGCCTGTACCTGAGCCTCGTAAATCTGGGGGTAGACCATCGCCAGACGCCCGCCCCGAAACCCCAGCATCGGGTTGGTCTCCCGAAGCGCGTCCACACGCCAGCCCACCGCCTCCTCGCTGATGCCCAGCACCTCCGCCACACTCTTTCGGCCGGCCGGCGTGCCCGGCAAAAACTCATGCGCCGGCGGATCGAGTAGGCGTACCATCACGGGCAGGCCGTCCATCGCGCGCAAAATTTGCGCAATCTCCTGACGCTGGTAGTTCACCAGCTCCTCAAGCCCCTGCTCCCGCATCTCCCAGTCGGTGCTCAGGAGCACCTGGCGCATCGCGCGCACCGCCTCGCGACTCTCCAGAATCATATGTTCGGTGCGGCAGAGCCCCACCCCCTCGGCCCCCATCTCGCGCGCCAGTTCGGCCTCCTCGCCACTGTCCACGTTGACGCGAACCTCCAGGCGCCGGTAGCGGTCGGCCAGCTCCAGAAAGGTCTTCAGCTCACCGGTGATCGTCGGATCCTTGAGCTCCAACGCCTCACCAAAGACCTCGCCGGACCCTCCATCGATCGTTATGCGATCGCCTTCTTTGAAAAACGTCTCTCCCAGGTAGATCCCGCCCTCATCTTCATCGATGCGCAGCGCGCCCACGCCGCAGACGCAGGGGGTGCCAATGCCGCGGGCGACCACGGCGGCGTGCGACGTAAGCCCGCCCTGGGCGGTGAGCACCCCGGCGGCCGCATGCAGCCCCTCCACATCATCGGCAGCGGTCATCGGGCGCACCAGAATCACCGACTCGCCATCGTTGGCGCGCTCCACGGCGCGCTCTGAGCTGAGCACAATCTCCCCGCTCGCTGCCCCCGGTGAAGCCGCCTGCCCGCGGGCGATGGCGTCGGGCGGCGAACCGGCGATCTGGCGGTGCAGCGCCCGCTCCAGATGCAACTTCGGATCGACGCGTAAGATCGCCTCCTCCTCATCGATCATCCCCTCCTCACACATCTCCAGCGCCACACGCACCGCGGCCTGGCCGGTGCGTTTGGCCGCGCGGGTCTGCAACATCCACAGCTTGCCGCGCTCCACGCAGAACTCCACATCTTGCATGTCGTGGTAGTTGCGCTCGAGATCCTCCATATACCCGCAGAGCTCAGCGTACTGCTCGGGCATCAGGCGCTCCATCGCCGCCATACCCCCGTGCTGCTCCTCGTTCATGCCCAGGGGCCCTGGGGAGCGACGGCCGCCCACCACATCTTCGCCCTGGGTGGCGATCATGTATTCGCCATAGGGGCGAGCCTCCCCGGTGGCCGGGTTGCGGCTGAACGCCACCCCGCTGGCGCTCTCATCGCCCAGGTTGCCAAAGACCATCACCATGATGTTGACGGCCGTGCCCCACCCGCCGCCGCTCATCTGATGCAACTTGCGGTAGGCCCGCGCGCGGGGCGCCTCCCAACTTCGGAAGACCGCTTCCACCGCGCCCCACAGCTGCCCGAAAGGCCCGCGGGGCACATCTCGCCCCGTAACCTCCACGGCCTTCTGGCGCATCGCCTCGCTGATCGCAAAGAGCTCCTCCCAGCCCAGCTCGTGATCATCGTCGACGCCGGCCCGGCGGCGGTGACGCACCAGCACCTCTTCGAGCACCGCGTCGTCGACCCCCATGACCACGCTTGTGTACATCTGCACAAAACGGCGCAGACAATCGTAGGCAAAACGCCGGTCGCCGCTCTGGCGCGCCAGCCCCTCGACGCTGTCTTCGCTCAGCCCCAGATTGAGCACCGTGTCCATCATCCCGGGCATGCTGCGCGCGGCGCCCGAGCGCACGCTGAGCAGAAGCGGGTTGTTGACATCGCCAAAGCCGCGGCCGGTGGTCTTTTCCAACCAGGCGATGCCCTGACGCACCTGCATCTCGAGGCCTTCGGGAAAAAAGCCGTGCTCCAGATAACTGCGGCAGGCCTCGGTGGTCAGCGTCATCCCCGGAGGCACGGGCATGCCTAAGCGCGCCATCTCGGCCAGGCCCGCCCCCTTGCCGCCGAGCAGATCTTTTTGCGAGCCATCGCCGCGGGCGTGGCCCTCTTCAAAGCGGTACACAAAGATGTCGTCGGTGCTCATCGTCTCCTCCTCCACGTCGGAATCCTGCGGGGGCGCGCGTCGCGGGCCGCCGGCGGGTCGGGCTCCGGCGGCTGGGGCGACTCGGGCTCATGGGGGGGCCGCGCCAGGGTGGCCGGCTGAGCGCCGGTGCGAAAACGCCTGGAGGCCTCGGCCAGCGCCTCCAGGCGCCGCTCCACCTCGTAAAAGACCGTGCCCTCCTCAAAGGTGCCGGCCTCAGTGCGGCGACCGGCCGGCCGATCGAAGATCAAGGTGACGGCCTGGTGCACCGTCTCGACCGCATAAATAAAGAACTTCCCGGCCCTCACCGCCTCGACCACCTCTTCGGACACCATCAAATGCTGCGCGTTGCTCGCCGGGATCACCACCCCCTGGGTGCCGGTGAGACCGCGAGTTTTGCAGAGCTCATAAAAGCCCTCGATCTTGGCGTTGACCCCGCCGATGGCCTGCACGCGCCCGTGCTGATCCATCGATCCGGTCACCGCCAGATCCTGGCGCAGCTCCAGCTCGCTCAGCGCCGAGAGCAGCGCGAGGGTCTCGGCCACAGACGCGCTGTCGCCATCGACCCCACCATACGACTGCTCAAAGACCAGACGCGCCGAGAGCGCCAGGGGGCGCTCCCGCCCAAAGGCCTGGCCTAAGTAGCCGCCCAGAATCAGTACGCCCTTGGCGTGCAGCGCCCCGCTGAGCTCGACCTCCCGCTCAATATCGAGCACCTGCCCCTGGCCCACCTGCACGCTGGCGGTGATGCGGCTGGGCCGCCCGAAGCGCTCCCCGCCGAGCTCCATCACCGAGAGGCCGTTGATCTGTGCCGTCTTTTTGCCCTCGAGCTGCACGTGCAAAATATCGCGCTGCATCGCCTCAGTGATGCGATCGCGCAGCCTGGACGCGCGCCTGCGGCGCGCTTCAAGCGCCGACTGCACATCCCGGGTCTGCACCCGCTCCGCGTCGCGCTGCTCGCGCTGCCAGTCCGCCTCCGAGAGCAGCTCGTCGATGCGCTCCACGGCCACCGAGAGTTTTTGGGCATCTTCGGCCTGGCGCGCGCCCCACTCCACAAGGCGCGCCAGCGCCCCGGCATCCAGCGGCGCTGTCTCAAGTTCGGCGCTCCGCTGGGCAATCAGGCTCAAAAAACCGTCGAGCTCCGTGTCGCGCTCCACCGACTCCTCAAAATCGGCCATCACCTTAAAAAGATCCGAGACATCCGGATCAAAGGCCTCCAGCAGATAATAGAGGCGGCGCTCGCCAACGAGCACCACCTTCACATCGAGCTTAACGGGCTCCGGCTCCAGGCTCTGGGTCGAAAAAAGCCCCAGCGTCTGCGCCGGGCTCTCCACACGCAGCTCACCGGCGCGCAGCGCGCGTTTAAGCTGCTCCCAGACCATCGGCTGCATGAGCACCTGGCGCACGTCCAGCACCAGAAAGCCGCCGTTGGCGCGGTGCAACGCCCCGGGCCGAATCATCGTAAAGTCGGTGGAGATGGCTCCCAGGTTGGCCCGATGATCGATGCGCCCGAAGAGGTTCTCGAAGTTGGGGTGATGCTCCTGAATCACCGGCGCGCCTTCGGCCTCCCGATCCTCATAGAGCACGTTGACCTGGTAGCGGCGCAAAAGCTCATCTTTTCCCTGCGCCGCGCCCAGCCCCAGCAGCTGCCCGGCCTGCCCTCCTCCCTCACTGGCAACGAAGGCCTCGGCGTGCTCCACCAGATCGTCTTCCAGCGCGTTGAGGTACGTGACGACCGGGTCGTGATCGGCAAAGGCCTCGCGCACCGGCTTTAAGCGCGCGCTCACCTCGGCGCGCACCGTGGCTTCTTCCAGCGCCTCGACCTTCTGGCGATGTTCGCTCTCCTGTCCGGCCAGAGCGCGCAGGCTGTCATCGAGCTCGGTGTGCAGGGCTTCCAGCGCGTCTTCAAAACGCGTGCGCTCCTTCGGATCGAGCTCCTGAAAGGCCATCGGGCCGAGCACCTCGCCATCGACCACCGGCGCCATCACCACCCCGGAGGGGGTCTGAATCACTGCCACATCGTGGGCCTCGGCCTTTTTGCGAATCGCCTCCAGCTCCTCTTTCTGGCGGCTCTCATAGCGCTCATCGATCTCGCGGCGCGTGGCGATGTACTCGGGGCTCTCCAGGGCGCGGGGGAGTGCGTCGTTGAGCGCCTCCATCAGCTCCGCCAGCGTCTTTTTGAGCGCGGTGGCGCGCCCGGCTTCAAGACGCAGCGCGCGCGGGGCGCGGGGCTGCTCGAAGTTAAAGACATAACACCAGGCGTCGGGTGCCGGCCGCGCGGCGGCCGCCTCGTTGAGCAGCTTTAAGATCTGCCCGTGTTTGCCCAGCCCCGGCGGCCCCACCGCAAAAATGTGGTAGCCGGGCCGGCGCATCGAGACGCCAAAGGAGAGCGCCTCCTCGGCCCGGTCCTGGCCCGGCACCCCGCCTTCGCGAAGCTCCTCGCTCCCCTGAACGCCGAGCAGCTCCGCCTCACAGATACGGCGAAGCTGCTCAGTGGAAAGCTGCGTCGACTCGCGCACCGCATCGACGCGCGCCTCCAGCATTGAGACATCCGAATGGCCGTTGGCCTCGTCACCATGCGGCGTTGCCGACGGCTCGGATGCGTTGCTCCTGGTCCTTCTACGTCGTCTCACCCTCGCTCCCTGCGTTAAGCCCGGGGCACGATGCCCATAATGTGGCGCCCGTGACGTCCGATCACCTCGACGGTGCTGGCCTGGGGCCCCTCCTCGCCATCGACCTCGCTAAAGCGCACCTCATCGCCCGGCTCCAGGCGAGCGAAGCCGCCGTTGAGCACGGCATTTTTATGAAAATAGATCTCGCGCCCGCCGATCGTGCGCAGAAACCCGAACCCCTCCTCGGTGTTGATCTGCGTGATGACCGCGTGCGGGGCGTTGGCCCGGGGCTTGCGCTCGGCGCGCAGCCGGCCGGCGTAGCTCTTTAAGCGCCGCTCCATGGCCACAAAGGCGTCGCGCACCGCCTGGTAGGGGTCCTGCACCACCGCGCGCGCCGTCCCGACCCGGGGGGTGGTCGTGGCCACAAGCTCGGTGCCCGGCACACTCACCTCCACGCGCACCCGGTAGCCGGTGACCTCGTGCTGGTTGTTGCGGCTGGCCGCCTCCACGGCCACCCGACAGGCGATGATCCTCTGAAAATAGCGCGGCAGGCGATCGACCCGCTCGCGCACCAGCCGCTCCAACGAGGCGGTGGCCTCGACTTGCTTGAACGCGATCTCCAGCGGTACTCGCATAAAACGCCTCCGTCGCCGCCTCAACTGCGGCTGCAGGGGTCGGGCCGGTCAAGCCGGCGTGCTGCTCGCAGCCCGAGGACCCGAGACCCATCTCATCGTTGTTCAAGCTCGAAGCTAAACACGCCCGCTGATCCCCCATGATCGCCAGGGTGATCGCAAAGTGGGCCCCCACCACCCGCCACCGTAGGGGGACTTTTTATAAGTCCCCGCCTTGGGAGTTCCGGAGGGGCACAAGACCCCTCCCTACGGACTGGGTGGGTTCTCCATAAAAAAACCTCGTGGGACTTTGCGATTGCCCTGCCATGATCGCCCAGCGGCGTTGACCCCCGTCTGCCAAAAGACCAAGATTCGCCCGCTACCCTCACCCGCCACCGGTTTTGGCCGGCGGCCCCTGCGCCACGACTCGCCAGCCCCCCACCAAGGCGCTGGCCGGCCTTTTTAAGATGAGGTCTCCTGATGCAACGCCGCCTGATTGTGATGCGCCACGCCAAAAGCGACTGGGCCGAGCCGGGCTTAAGCGACCACCGACGCCCCTTAAACCCCCGCGGCCGCAAAGACGCCCCCCGCGTCGGCCAGCGCCTGGCCGAGCTCGGCTGGATCCCGCAGGTCGCGCTCAGCTCGGACGCCACCCGCACCCGCGAGACCTTTGAGCTGATGGCCCCCTCCTTTCCCGACTGCGAGCTGCGTCTTTTGAGCGAGCTCTACCTTCCGCGCACAGGTGACGTGCTCGACGCCCTGGCCACACTGGAAGACGAGGTGGAGACGGCGCTGGTGCTCGGCCATAACCCGGGCTTTGAGCAGGTTCTGGGCTATTTGGCCGGCAGTTTTCACACCCTGACCACCGCCAACGCCGCGCTGCTCACGGCCTCGGGCGACTCCTGGGCCGAGGCCTGCCAGGCCTCCACGATGCGCCTGTTGCAGATCGTGCGCCCGAAAGACCTCGACTGAGCCCATAGGGGCTTGAAGGGCGGCCAACCACCGCCTCACGCCCCACCCGCAACCCCTTGATATTAAAGACATTTCAAGCAACACCACCCCAGACGGAGTAGCGCCATGAGCTCGTCACCTCGCACCCACCGCCTGCTCGAAGCGCTGGGCCTGCACCGACCCGAGCTGCGCGCCTGGGCGATGTACGACTGGGCCATCACGGGGATGTACGCCGTGATCATCGTGGCGGTCTTTCCGATCTACTTTCAGCGCGTGGCCGCCGAGGGGCTCGACCCCACGCTGGCCACCCAGCACTTCGCCACGGCCACCACTCTGGCGCTGGCGATTGTGGCGGCGATCGCTCCCGTGGTCGGCGCGATCGCCGACTTTGCGACCGTCAAAAAGCGCTTCCTGGGGACCTTTGCCGGCATCGGCATCGCCGCGGTCGCCGGCATGTATTTTATCCAGGAGGGCGACTGGCTGCTGGCCGCGGGCCTCTTTATGATCGCCAACCTGGGCGCCAACGGCTCGATGATCTTCTACGACGCGATGCTCCCGCATATCGCGCGCGAGCATGAGATCGACCGCGTCTCCACCGCCGGCTTTGCCGTGGGCTACGCCGGGGCAACCCTGCTGCTGACCCTGAACCTGGCGATGATCATGCAGCCGGCCTGGTTCTTTTTGCCCACCGAGAGCACGCTCCCGAGCCGCCTGGCCTTTATTACGGTGGCCATCTGGTGGCTGGCCTTCTCGATTCCCCTTTTTCGACGGGTGCCCGAGCCCCCGCTCCCCGAGGGCCAGGAGGCGATCTCGGCCGGCCAGGCGGTGCGCCGCGCCCTGGGCCGACTTCGCCACACCTTCAGCGAGCTGCGCGGCTTCAAGCACGCCTTTTTGATGCTCCTGGCCTTTCTGATCTACAACGACGGCATCGGCACCATCATCCGCATGGCCACCATCTACGGCACCGAGCTGGGCATTGAGCAGGGCGTGCTCATCGGCTCGATTGTGCTCGTGCAGATCGTGGGCGTGCCCTTCACCTTCATCTTCGGCACCCTGGCCGGACGTTTCTCCACGAAGACCGCCCTCTTCTTCGGGCTTTTTGTCTACATGGGCATCAGCGTGCTGGCCTTCTTCATGACGAGCTGGGTGCATTTTGTGCTGCTCGCGCTGCTCGTGGGCACCGTCCAGGGGGGCACCCAGGCGCTCTCCCGCTCGCTCTTCGCCAGCCTGATCCCCCGTCATAAGAGCGGGGAGTTTTTCGGTTTTTTTGCGGTGTTTGAAAAATTCGCGGGCATCTTCGGCCCGGCGATCTTCTCGGTGATGATCATCGCCACCGGCTCAAGCCGTCAGGCGATCCTCTCGGTGATCGGCTTTTTCATCGTCGGCGGCCTGATCCTGATCTTTGTCGACGTCGACGAGGGCCGCGCCATCGCCCGCAAGGCCGAAAAAGACCGCGCCGACGCCCTCGCCGCCTGATCTTTCAATCATTTTTGACCCTTTTCGCCGCGCCCTGGCGACCTCGGGAGATTAGGTCTGCGGCAGAATGCCATCTCGCTGCACCTCAGCACCTCGCCCATGATGAGCGCACTTGCTCCCCTCTCACCTGAAACCCGGGACCTGCCATGAGCCGCCTGCGCCCCTTCACCAACACCATCTGGCTGATCGACCACCCCCTGAAACTCGCCGGCGTGCAGCTGGGCACGCGCAGCACCCTGATTCGGCTTCCCTCTGGCGAGCTTGCCATGATCAGCCCGGTGGCCTTCAGCGATGAAGACCAGGCCGAGATCGACCACCTGGGCGAGCTTAAGACCATCATCGCCCCGAACCTCTTTCATCACCTCTATCTGAAAAAGGCGATGGCGCGCTGGCCTCAGGCCCGCGTGCTCGTCCCCCCGGGCCTCCCCGAAAAGATCGGTGAGTTGGACCAGGCGCTCGCGCTCTCGCCCACTGGT
The DNA here is from genome assembly GCF_007997015.1 of Lujinxingia vulgaris. Taxonomy (NCBI): domain Bacteria; class Deltaproteobacteria; order Bradymonadales; family Lujinxingiaceae; genus Lujinxingia; species Lujinxingia vulgaris. The sequence continues at coordinate 229,732 of NZ_VOSM01000006.1, read as the reverse complement.
GAGCTGGAAGAGAGCCTGAGCTGGCGTCGCATCGAGGGCATGCCAAAACTGCGCGAGCACGTCTTTTATGAGCCGCAGAGCGGCACGCTGATCCTCACCGACCTGTGCTTTCACTTCCCCGACCACCCCCACCTGTGGACGCGCATGTTTATGCGCCTCAACGGCGCCCTTGGCAGCTTCGGCCCCACCCGGGTGCTGCGCTCGGGCATCGCCGACAAAGAGGCCTTCGCAGCCTCCCTGCCCGCGCTGCTCGACTGGGAGTTTGAAAGAATCGTCATCGCCCACGGTGAACCTCTGAGCGAGGCGGGCAAGCGCCGCTTTCAGGAAGCGTTCGCCGCCGAGCTGGCGCGCGCCGGCGCGTGACCCACGGTCATTTCAATCGGAGTAGGCAACTGACCCACGGTCAGCTTCAACGGGGTATACGACCTGACCCACGGTCAGCCTCAACGGGGTATGCGGCCTGACTCACGGTCGTCTTATGCGGGGTATGCAACCTGACCCACGGTCAGCTCAAACGGGGTATGCGGCCTGACCCACGGTCTGCTCATACGGGGTAGGCGACATGACCCACGGTCGTCTTAAGCGGGGTATGCGAGCTGACCCACGGTCAGCTTAGACGAGGTAGGCGACATGACCCACGGTCGTCTTAAGCGGGGTATGCGACATGACCCACGGTCGCACCTCGACCTTTATTTATGCGCATGAGGAGCGACCCACGGTCAACTTTTACGGGGTATCCGACATGCCCCACGGTCAGCTTTTACGGGGTATACGACCTGACCCACGGTCAGCTCATACAGGGTATACGACCTGACCCACGGTCAGCTTCAAGGGGGTATACGACCTGACCCACGGTCACCCAAACCTGATCAAAAAAACCTGACCCACGCTCACCCAAACCTGATCAAAAAAACCTGACCCACGCTCACCCAAACCTGAGCAAAAAACCCGACCCACGGTCAGCTTTCACCCGTCTCATTCTCAACCCACACGCTCAGCTGCGCCGCCCCGGCTCGTTGAGCGATCGCGAGCTCCCGGAGCGTCCCTCGGCCAGGGTGCGGCGCGCGGGTTTTCCGTGGCTGGTCGCCAGTCTCTCACCCTGGTGGGGCTCCGCGTCGCGGGCGATGGAGTCCTGCTGGGCGGCGCTCTCCTCGCTTAAGGGACGGGTGCTCCCGGGGCGCCCCTCGGCCAGGTCGTCGCGGGTGGTGCTGTCGGTGGGGCCCGGCTCACTGGCGAGCTCGGGGCGATGGCCGAAGTCGGCCTTGCGGGGCTCAAAGAGCTCGCGCCACGGCTGGCCAAGGCGCGCGATGAGCAGCGCGCGGCGCTCGGCGCCCACGCACTCGCTCACCACCTGGCAGACCACGCGGCTGAACTCCATGGCAAAACCCTCGTCGAGCGCGAGCGCTTCGCCGACGCTCGTGTAGAGCGCGGTGGGTGTGATGCCCGGGTCTGAAGCCCCCCGGGGGGCCGCCCGGAGCTCGGAGGCCAGCGGCTCCGGCAGGCGCTCGGCCACCACCTCGGCGCTCTCCCGACTCAGCGCACCTCCCAGCTCCACGATCACGCGGTGCACAAGCTCCTGGAGCAGCCCGGCGTCATCGATGCCGCTTCGGCGCTCCACCCGCATCAAAAAGATCTCGTAGGTCATCGTCGTACTCCCTGCGTAAGCAGTGGACCTGACGCGCCACTCGCGCCGACCGCTCCGGGCCTCGGCCCTCGGGGGCAATGTAGGAGCGAGGGGCTTGTCACCAACCGATGGACCGTCCCGAGCCCGTCCCATAACCACCGAATAACACAGCCTGTTACGTCCCTGTCGCTGCGCTCCGCCCCCCGATTGTGGTAGCGTTGATGCGCCCCCGAGTTTACGACGCCCGATGCCTTTCATCTTCTTTCAGCGTGGAGTTTCAGGATGCGACACCTGACCTGGCCCCTGGTGGGTTTGTTGTGTGTAAGTCTGTTGAGCGCCTGCGGCGACGACGTCGCGCCGACCGAAAACGGCGGTGACACCACCGCAGACGCCGGCGCCGACAGTGATCTCGACGCCAATTCCGATCCCGACGCCACCCTCACCCCCGACACCGACCCCTCGGATACCGGCGACGCCGGCGACACCCCCCTTGATGAGAGCTGTCCCTCCTACCAGGACCGCTGCGACGGGGAGTGCATCCCCACCAGCGTCGACCCTGACAACTGCGGCGGCTGCGGGGTGGTCTGTGAGGGTGAAGATGTCTGCTCCGGCGGGAGCTGCGTCGACCCGGGGAGCTGCCCGGCAGAGCTTGAGGCCTGCGCCGGAGCGTGCGTGGACACCTCGCTCGACAGCGACCATTGCGGCGGCTGTGGCAACGTCTGCGACGCCGGCGAGGGCTGTGTGGCCGGCACCTGCCGCGAGATCATCGCGCTGGAGCCCGGTCCGGCAAGCTGCGAGGGCGTCGGCCCGGTCATCGCGTTTGAGCCCGGTCAGGGCTCCCCGCAGGCCTGCGCCGGCGACCTTGCCGAATACACCTTCCGCTGGGGCTTATGCTCCTGCGAAGACGTCGTGACCAACGTCGGACTCATGGTCGACGCCTACGACAGCCAGGTCGGCCCCTACACCCCCGGCGGCCCCGGCGGCGGCGTGGGCACCAACGGCAGCCAGCGCGCCAACGGCCTGGTCGACGTCACCGGCACCCTCTGGGTGGCCGGCTCCGAAGGCATCAACCTCAACATCGGCGCCGAGATCGGCCAGCGCCTCTACAACGGCGGCGATTTTTATAACAACAACCCGGTCTCGGTGGGCGAAGACGCCTTTATGATGGGCGACATCGACACCAACCTGGGCGTGACCATCGGCGGCGACCTCAACGTCCCGGCGGGCACCTCGGTGCACCCCAACGTCACCTACCAGAGCCTCAATGAGGGGCCCGTGAGCGTCGGCGACGCCTGCTCCTACTGCGAGGAAGACGACCGCATCGACGTGGCCGCCATCGTCGCCAGCCGACGTGACATCAACGACAACGCCACCATCGGCCTTGAGCCCGACGTCCTGGAAAACGCCACCGGCGGCGTGCGTCTGGAGCTCCCCTGCGGCAACTACTACTTGAGCGAGATCACCCCCAACCTGCCCACCACGATCGTGGCCACCGGCAACACCGCCCTCTACGTCGACGGCGACATCGAGAGCAACGGCCAGCTCACCATCACGCTCACCCCCGACGCGAGCTTCGATATCTTCGTGGCCGGCGACGTGCGCACCAACGAGCGCTTCCGCCTGGGATCGCCGAACTACCCGGCCCTGATGCGCATGTACGTCGGCGGCCCCAACGGCTTCCGATCCAACAATCAGATCGACGTCGGCGGCTACATCTACGCGGTGCCCGGCGGCATTGAGACCAACAACGACATCGAGATTTTCGGCGGCCTCCACGACAGCCGCTTCGGCGCCAACAACCAGGTCAGCATCCACTACGATCGCGGCGTGGGCCGCGTCGGGCAAAGTTGCCCCGAGCCCGACACCGACCCGGATCCCGATCCCGGCGACGATGTCGGCCCCGAGCCCGATGTCGATCCCGACCCCGATCCGGTGTGCGCCAGCACCGACGAGGCCTGCAGCACCGACTCCGACTGCTGCAGCCCCCTGCGCTGCGAGGAAGGCGTCTGCGCCCTGCTCTCCTGCCAGCCGGCCTACATGCCCTGCACGCGTCCCACCGACTGCTGCAGCGGCATGTGCTCGGCCTCCGCCGGCCAGGACGGCGTGTGCATCGTGCCCTGAGCGCCGTCTCACGCTGAGCTGAGTTGAGTTTTCACGCGGGGTCGCCCCTCATCCGCCGCTGATGCGGGTGATCGGCGACCCCCGGTCGTTCTAAGGCCGAGAGTAGGCCCCCCACACACGCCGGCTATCAACGTGAAAATGTTAACTTATGTCGATTTACCGTGACGCGGGCCCTCCCCATGCGGTACATCCCCGGCGCCGCGCTGGCCCGGCACCGCGCAAAAACTGCGCATCATCGCGTCCTGCGTACCCGACGCATCTGACGTCCACCCTCCAGGCCCCAGGCGACCTCCGACGATGTCTACCGATCTGCACCCGCTTCTCTCGGCGCTCAACTACGCGCTAGCCGGCGGCGATTTTGAGTACATCCTGGAGCACGCCGCCGACGACATCCGCTGGGAAATCGTGGGCGTGATGGTCATCGAGGGCAAAGACGCCCTGGCCGAGGCCTTTGAGGTCTTCGCCCACAGCGAGACCCGCGGGATGGAGCTTCGCAGCATCTTCGCCAGCCAGGATGAAGGCGTGGTTCACGGCACGATGCGCGTGGCCACCGCCTCCGGTGAGGAGCGCAGCTATGCCTTCTGCGACGTCTACCGCTTTACTCGGGTAGACTCGACCACCCCGCTGCTGCTTAACCTGACCTCCTACATCGTCATGCCGCAGGCCGGCGCGCTCGCCGAACTTCTCGGCGAGGGCTCGTCGACCGGTGACGACTGACCTTCGGCACGCTTTTCAACTTCTCGTGGAGACACCATGGCTTTGAGCGCCACGATGCGCCGCTTCGACATCAACCTCTCCGACGTCGACCGCGGCGTCTACGAGACGCTGGAGTTGCGCCTGGCCCAGCACCCCTCCGAGACCGACCTCTACCTGGTGACACGTCTGCTGGCGTATTGCCTGGAGTATGGCGAGGGCATCGACTTTGGCCGCGGCGTCAGCACCCCAGACGATCCCACGATCGCCATCTACGACCTCACCGGTCAGATCCTGTTGTGGATCGAGATCGGGCAGCCCGCCCCCGACCGCCTCCACAAGATTGCCAAAACCGCCGACCAGGTCGCCGTCTACACCCACAAAGACCCCGCCCCCACCCTCAGCGACCTGGAGAGCGGCCAGATCCACCGCGCCGAGACCATCGCGCTCATCGCCTTTGCGCCCGACTTCATTCAGGCGCTGGCCGAAAAGCTCGACCGCACCAACCGCTGGGACGTTTTGCGCAGCGAAGGCCAGCTCTACATCACCCTGGGCGACGCCACGCTGAGCAGCCCCGTGCACACCCTGCGCGACCCTCGCTAAATTTTTCAGGCCATAAAAAACAGCGACTTTTTCAGGATACGCGCACGACCGTGGGTCGCACCAAATCCTTATTGTATGCGGCTCACACGCGACCCACGGTCACCAAAAACGATGACCCAGGGCCACCAAAAATGACGACCCACGGTCGCCTCGACCCCTTAGCGTATGCGCCTCACACGCGACCCACGGTCACCAAAAACGACGACCCACGGTCACCCGAAGCGACGCGTCTCCCCCCCCGGCTGTGGATTAAAAACCCGGCCGGAGAGGCCGGGTGATCGAGGTGATCGAAACGATCAGTAGGTGTCCGACAAAAACTCGTCGAGCAGCGCGGTGACGCGCTCCACCTCTTCCTCGGCCTCGTCATCTTCCGGATCGAGCTCCAGCAGCTCGGCCATCGCGATGAGCAGGGGCTCGATCTGGTCAAAATGCAGCTCGGAGGGGCGCTGCCCGAACTCCAGAAGCTCCCAGGCCTGCGCCAGCGCAATCCCCAGCCCCTCGCCGACCTCCTTGACCCCCACCTGGCCGGTGGGCACGCGCAAGGTCTCCCCGTCGAGATCGAGCTCTTCGACGATCTCCTGGATGTGGGTCAAAAGCTCGGTGGCCAGGTCCACAAACCCGTCCACCGACTCGCCATCGAGGACCTCCCCGGCGGCCTCGGCCCACTCCTCGATCTGACGATGAATGACATCAAGTCCCTGCTGCAAACGCATGTTTCTTGCCCTCTTTTACGACTCCGGTTGCGATCTACCCCCGTGTGGGGGTCGCAGTTTCTCATCATGCGCCGCGCGCCTTGTCAAACCCTTCCCACCACGCCAGAGAACTTTTCCAGGCTGAAATGCCCCGGCGCTCCCCGGCGTTGCCCGGTTGATGGGGTCGACCGCAGCCTTTGCGCGCGCCACCCTCCGACCACCTCCCCCGACTCCCAGGTCACGACCATGTTTTTCACCTCCCGCAAAGCCCAGATGCCCCACCCCGACGACGCGCTCCCCGGCCGCGAGGAGCCCCCCTTCGAGATCCCCGAGACCCATTTTGTGCTCGGCACCCCGCTTAAGCCCCCCTTCCCCGAGTCGATGGAAGTGGCGATCTTCGGCATGGGATGCTTCTGGGGCGTGGAGCGCAAGTTCTGGCAGCTCGAGGGCGTCTACTCCACCCAGGCCGGCTACGCCGCGGGCTACACCCCCAACCCCACCTACCGCGAGGTCTGCAGCGGGCAGACCGGCCATAACGAGGTGGTGCGCGTCGTCTTCGACCCAGAGCGCATCAGCTACGACGATCTATTGCGGGTCTTCTGGGAGGGCCACGACCCCACCCAGGGCATGCGCCAGGGCAACGACGTGGGCACCCAGTACCGAAGCGGCATCTACGTCACCTCCTCGGCCCAGCGCGACGCCGCCCAGGCCTCCCTTCAAGCCTACGCCCGCGAGCTTGCCGCGGCCGGCTATGGCGAGCCCACCACCGAGATCCTCGACGCCCCGGAGTTCTATTACGCCGAGGAGTACCACCAGCAATATCTCGCCAAAAACCCCGGCGGCTACTGCGGCGTCGGAGGCACCGGCGTGAGCTGCCCCACCGGCTGGCGCGCCTGAAACCCGGATTCTTCCGCCTACCGAGGTAATTTTTTGGCTCAGAGGCCGGAAACTTCCGCCCATCCAGGCAAATTTTTGCCTCCACGGCCGGAAACTTCCGCCCACCCGGATAAATTTTTGCCTCCACGGCCGGAAACTTCCGCACTCCGAGGTCAATTTTTCACCCACTTACCGGAAAGCTCCGCCCTGTCGCGCAAATTTTTCGCCCACCTGCCGGAAACTTCCGCACTTCGAGGTAAATTTTTGCCTCCAGAGCCGGAAGCTTCCGCCCATCGAGCTAAATTTTTAGCTCCAGGGCCGGAAGCTTCCGCACTTCGAGGTAAATTTTTGCCTCCTGGGCCGGAACCTTCCGCCCATCGAGCTAAATTTTTAGCTCCAGGGCCGGAGTCTTCCGTCTTTCCACGCCAAAAAAATGGGGCGCCGCGCTCAGCGCGACGCCCCACTTACGAGAGACCGCCCCACAGGGCACGTCACTCACCACTTCGACCGACCTTTAGCGGGTGTAGATCTCCACAAAGCTCGGGCGCTGCTCGTCTTCGGAGCGACGGCGAGCACTCATCGAGTCGCCGCTGACGCACACGTCGTAGACCTCCTCGCCGACGGTGACCACGCCACCCTCGTTGGTGTAGGCCCCGGCGCTCTCTTCTTCGTAGGTGCCCGCCACATCACACTCGCAGCGGCCGGCGGTCGCGTTGGTGACGCAGCTCACCTCGACGTTCGGGTCGGCCGAGCCGGCGATATCCCCGAACCCTTCGCAGCCGAGAAACCCGATCGCCTGACAGTCGGCGGGAATGTAGACGAGCGCCTCAGCCTCGATGGTGATCGCCCGGGCGAAGTTATCGGCCGTGACCACCAGGGTGCCGTCGGTATTCACGTCGAGCGATTCCACCGTCGATCCATCACAGACCGTGGAGAGGAGCGACGCAAAATCAAAATCGGTGCAGGCGTTACCAAAGCTCCAGGTCCCCTCGATGCTCTCACCACAGGCGTCGTCCGGACCGAAGGTCGGCTCGCAGGCCGGGGCCGGATCGGGGTCGGTGCCGGCGTCGTCGTCGGTGCCAGCATCTTCGTCCGTGCCCGCGTCCTCGTCCGTGCCGGCATCTTCGTCCGTGCCGGCATCTTCATCGCCGCCGGCGTCCTCCTCGTTGGAGCCGGTGTCCTCGTCGCTGCCCGTGTCCTCGTCATTGGCACCGGTGTCGCCGGCGTCCGGGGACTCCTCGCCAATATCAAACCCGGCGTCTGTAGCGTTGGAGCCGACGCCGTCATCACCACAGGCCGTCACCATCATCGCCGCCACACACACCACCAGCCATCGCTTCATCGCACCGCGCATCTTCGCCTCGTCGTTCCGATCGCCTCTCAGCGCGCCTTACACCACAGCGCGACCTCCGACGATCATTTCTGTCCGTAAGTAGGGGTCAACGCTGGTGTTGTAGCGCCGAGTCGGTCGCAAGATCAACCCCGGGACGCGTTCGCGCCGGGTAGCCGTCCCACACATCCCAACCGAGGACGACCCACGGTCGCGTCTCATCCGCATAAACGCTGCCCCTGATGTGACCCTGGGTCAGCTTCCAGCATAACCCTGGGTCACCACCCGGCATGACCCACGGTCACCTCCCGGCATGACCCTGGGTCGCCCCTCACCCGCATAAAACCTGGACCTTGTCCGTCCCTGGGACGGACAACTGCCGCCCTGCATCCTCAAAACTCCACCACAGCGAAGACGCAAAAAAAGGGGCGTCGCACCAGGCGACGCCCCACTTCGAGAGACCGCCCCACAGGGCACGTCGCTCATCACTTCGACCGACCTTCAGCGGCTGTAGACCTCCACCAGAAAGCGCGCTCCGGGATCGTCGGGACGAAGACGCATGGTGAGACCACCCCCTTCTGCACATACATCGTAGATCACCCCGTCAACGTTCAACTCGCCATCATTGTAGGTATAGCCGCCGTTGGCTTCCCGCACGTAGGTGCCGGTGACGTCGCACTCACAACGCCCCGCGGCCTCGTTCGTGACGCAGGTCGTCTCCAGGTCGGAGAATGAGTTGACCATGTTCTCATGACCCTGGCATCCCCCAAATAGCATCGACGGGCAACTGAGCGGGATATGGGCCACGGCGTCGACATCCACCTCCACAGCACGCGAGAAGTTCGACGCGCTCACCTCCATCGAGCCTCGCGCCGACATCTCAAACTCCACCAACTCTGCGTCCTCGCAGTTTGAATAGAGCGCCAGGGCCTCAATGGTCTCCTGCGGGCAGAGACTCTCGAAGGTCCAATTTCCCACGATATCCCCCCCGCAGGCGTCTTCTTGGGTGAAGGTCTCATCGCAGGCAGGCACAGTTCCCGGATCGGTGTCGGGATCATCGCCCGTGTCCTCTTCGATGCCTGTATCCTCCTCGATGCCGGTGTCCGGCGTGTCTCCGACGTCTTGCGGCGAGTCCGTATCGTGCTCGTCTCCGGCATCTGTGAGGTCGCCGGCGTCGTCTTCGGCGCCGCCGTCGTTGAGGTCGCCGGCGTCGTCTTCCACCTGCGAATCTCCACCGTCGGCCGGAGGCGTGACGTTGTTGATCTCGATGCAGGCCGACGAGAGCGCGAGCACAGCCACCAACGCGCAGATTTTTAGATCAAAATTCATGACATGTTCTCCTGATAACGCGCGCTCGGGCTCCTCGCAGAGGTCTTGTGTCTGGCGTCGCTCTGCACCGCGCGTCTCTTTTGTTTGAAATCCATTCCCACAGAATTAGCGACTTTGAGCTCGCGCTTCAAACTCACACTCGCCGCCTTCTTATACCCCGCTTCGTCCGACCGTGGGTCGAACATCACCCGCATAAACACTGGCTTTTGTTCGTCCCTGGGATGGACCTATACCCCGCCGAGGCGACCGAGCAGCGTCGAAGCGAGGGCGCAACCGTGGGGCGTCACGACCGGCGTGACGCCCCACTCCGAGAGACCGCCCCTCAGAGGCTCTCACGCTCTTACGCTGACCGACCTTCAGCGACCGTAAACTTCGACAAAAACAGGGGTGTCCTGGCTCTCCGGGCGAGGACGAAGGGTAATCCCGCCGCCGGAGCGACAGACATCGAAGGTCCGGTCGCCAACAACCACCGTCCCATCCTCGTAGCTGTAAGAACCGTCGCTTTCGCTCATAAAGCTCCCGGTCAACTCACACTCGCATCGCGACGCGCCTTGATTGAGCACACAGGAGGCGTCCAGACCGGAGAAGGAGCTGGCGACGACTTCATACTCCTCGCACCCGCCGAATACCAACTCCGGACAACTGGTGGGCACGTGGGTTAGGACCTCGACATCGATCTCGATCAGCCGCGCAAAGTTGGTGGCGCTGACCGTCAACATGCCCGTGGCGATCTCTTCATAATGAACCACCTCGGCCTCGGCACAGGTGGGAGGGAGAATGGTGGGTACCAGATTGGCATCGTTGCAAATGCTATCCAGAGTCCAACTCCCTACGATCTCCCCACCGCAGGCGTCTTCCGGCAGAAAGTTCTCATCGCAAGCTGGCACAGGGCCAGAATCGTTACCGGCGTCTTCATCATCACTGCCGGTGTCTTCATCGCTACCGGTGTCGTCATCACTGCCGGTGTCTTCATCGCTGCCGGCATCTTCGTCGTCGCCAGAATCAACGGTGTCGCCGGCGTCGTCTTCGCCGCCCACGTCATTGCTGTCGCCGGCGTCCGGGTCGGTCTGGGAGTTTCCACCGTCGGCGGGCGGGGTGATGTTGTTGATCTCGATGCAGGACACCGAGAGCCCCAGCACAAGCCCCATCGCACACATCTTCAAAAGATTCGTCATCGTAGTCTCTCAGGTTCGCGCGCAGCCGGACGCGTTGAAGTTGAGAACGCAAAACGTCTCGCGTCATCCTTTCGTCGTGCGCGTATCTCTGGGGAAGGCGGTCAGAGCATCTTTAGCAACTTCTGGGGGTCGATTCAACGCGGCATCACGCATGCGTACATACCCCTCCTGGCCTCCCCCTCGACCGCCTTTCACCCGCATAAACACTGACCTACACCCGTCCCCGGGACGGGCATATACCCCGTAGCAGGTAACGCAACGAGGGAGCGAGTCACCTCGCTCCCTCGTTGAAATCTCGCTGCAACCTCAGGCGCCCACCCAACACTCGGGCGCCCGAATCACGTGCTTAGAAACGCTCGCGCAAGAGCACCGAGGCCAGCTCTTCGTCGGTGTTGAAGACGTTGTTCACCTTCAGACCCACGTCGCTCAGCGAGTACACGAACTCCTCGCCATTCTCACTGCTCATGATGATGCTGCGACGCATCTGAGAGTACCAGCCCCAGTAGTCTTCCTGGGCGCAGCCGATCTCCATGCCGTAGCGCAGACACTGCGAGTCGGCCACCAGGTCGCCGTGGCTGACACGGCCGATTTCGGTAATGCCAGCGTCTTCGACCGCTTCTTCGGCGTCGATCTGGAAGAGCATCAGGCCGGTGAAGCGCTCGTCGTTCTCCCAGATGTTCATCGGCACGCTGAGCACGCCCAGGCGAGCCTGGTAGGTGAAGGCGTGGTGGTTCCACATGGCTTCGCTGTCGGAGGACCAGCCGCCAGTCGAGATGACGTGGTGATGCTTGAGCTTCGGATCGCTCATGTCGCTCACATCGAAGACCTGAAGGTGCACGCCGCTCATCACGCCGTTCTCATCGCCGTCGCGGCCGATCGCCAGGAGGTAATCGTCACTCAGGGGGTGCAGGTAGCTCGAAAAGCCGGTGATTTTCAGCTCGCCAAGCACCTTCGGATCGTTGGGGTCCGAGAGGTCCAGAGTGTAGAGCGGATCGGTCTCGCGGAAGGTCACGATGTAACCGCGGTCGCCCATCATGCGCGAGCTGTAGATGCGCTCGGTCGGGGCAAGGTTGCGCACCGAACCGGTCTCCACGAGCTCGCCGGCCTCTTCCTTGACGATGATGACGTGGTTGCCGCCCGAATCGGTCTGCTCGCCAGTCTCCTGATCCCAATCCCAGCGGTTGTCGGTGGTCGCCACACGCAGGTGACCTTCGTACTCGCTGAAGGAGAACTGGTTAAGCAACCAGCCGTCGACCTTGCCGCTGGCGCGGTACTCGGGCTGCCCGTCGGGGTGCAGCGCGAACTTGTGGATATGCGACTCGTTCTGGCGACCGCCGCCACCCCACCACCACCACCAGCGACTGCTCATCGCCACGTAGAGGTTGTCCTGGGAGGCGTAGACCTGCCAGCCGTTGGCCAGAAGCCCCGTGGAGTCGATGGTGGTCTTGGTATCGAGATCGAAGCTGGAGATCGACAGCACGCCAAGCTGGTTGGCGTTATCCGTCATGTAGATCTCGTCGCACTCATAAAGCGGCTCTTCGACCAGCACCTGACCGTCGTGGTCGAGAATACGCTGGCGGGGGAACCAGCTCTGCACATCTTCGTTGGCGAGCACATCGGAGAGGTAGGCACGCACGATGGGGCGGGCCTCATCGCGCATGACTTCGAGCTCTTCGGGGGTCGTCTCGTGATCGCGCTCGGGAAGCCCCGGGATCTCGTTGTTGTACATGTACTGCCAGACGTTGATGTTGCGCATCGCCCCGTTGCTGACCACGTAGACCTTATCGTCGATCATGCGGCCGTCGGTGTAGCTGCCCTCAATATCGACCTGGCGCTCGATGACGGGGTTGGTGCGGTCGCTCACATCCAGAATCGTCAGGCGCGTGCCGTAGAAGGGCTCCACGTACTCGCCGGGCTCACGATCGCCGTCGGGGGTGACACCGTCATCGGTGCCGACTTCGTCGTAGTAGTAGTTGCCCTGCCAGATCGAGCTGAAGACGGCCACGCGGTCGCCCTTAAGGAAGAGGCTGTGCGGGTAGGCCTGCTGCGGGAAGTCGTAGCGCCCCACACGGTCGGTGTCCTCCGGCGGCCAGCTCTTGAGGATCTGCAGCGAGCCGTCAGCCACCGTGTAGATGTAGTCGCCGTCGGTCTTGACGATGTCCGGCTCGTCGACGCCTTCTTCCTGCACGTTGGTCTCGGTGAACTCCGTGGGGCTCTCACCGCGGTCGCCGCCGGCGTTGTCGTCACCGGCCTCGGGAGCGCCGGGCTCGGGAGCACCAGCATCGAAGTCGACGCCGCCCCACCAGTACTCGCTGTAATGGTTCTGCAGAACCTGCTCGGTAAGCGAGTCGACAACGTCGTCGCGCACGTCTTCGCAGCTCTGGGCGGGCAAGAGTCGGAAGCTCGCGCTGGAGGTCGCGTCGCGGCGGGGCGCGTCATCGGGCTCGCCACAGGCGGCGACCATCGTCACAGCGCCGACCGTCGCGGCGACGCGCGGCAGCCATCGATGCCATCGTTCAGAATTTTGAGACTTTTTCATCGCGGACCTCTCAGATTTTTTGGGGGTTAGCGTCATCGTGTCGTCGTCGAACGTCGTCTTGCGCCTTGCGTGGTGCCAGTTTGCGACGATTCGGCGAGTTTCGTCTCCAGCATCGTCGCGGTGATGGTCTACGACTAGAGCAATCTCGATGCCAGGATCGCCTAAGCGCTGAAAATAGATCGTTTTTTTCGAATATTTTTCGCTCGAACGACGTCGCCCGCGACCTCGACGCCAGGGTCATACACGTGTCTTCGTGCGACCCCGGGTCCGTTCAAAACATGACCCACGGTCAGGCAGCACGAAGACCCGGGGTCGCATCACACACAGGTTTTATGCGGGTGTGCGCTGACCCAGGGTCAGATGAAAACATGACCCACGGTCAGACTTTTCGAGGCCGATTCTGGCGAGGTTGCGCTCAGGGGCGGCAGTTCTCGGCGTCGGGCTCGCGGGTGCTGAGCACCTCTGCGAAGTAGGGCGCGGCCTCGGCGCAGGAGATGGTGCCGTCGCCGTCGTCATCCAGGTTGATTGCGCCGCCCAGCCCGTCGATGCGCACCATCTTGAAGGTGCTAAAGGCGTCGTTGGGCTCCACATCCGGCGCGATGGCGCAGAGGGAGGCCGAGGCGCCGTAGACCTCCATGCGGGTGGTCGTGGCGCTGCTGCCTTCGATGAGGTTGGGGGCTGTGAGCCGGCCTGTGTAGCGCACGATCTGGCGCTGGGCCATGTAGCGACGGCAGTTGCTGCCGGCGATCTCCAGGGTGACCCCGGGCTCGCCATCCTCATCGGCGTCGACCACCGCCGGGTCACCGGCCTCGGTGGGGATGGCGTCGCCCACAGGATCGTCGAGCTCCAGGCCCCAGAGCCCCACCTCGGTCGACGAGGTGTAGGCCCCGCCGGTGGTCGGGCGCGTGACAAAGCCCTGGTCGATGGCCGGGGTGACGATGCTCTCAACGACCGCCGGCGGCACCAGGGGGCGAAGCCCGAGCACCGGGCTGAGCTCCAGCTCACAGAGGGTGCGCTCCTCATCGAGGAGCTCTCCATCTTCGGCGATCGTGACGACGTAATAGCCCATCGAGACCTGCTCCTGGCCCAGCACACAGCTCGACGCGCGGTGGGCCTGAAGCCACACGCCGCCCAGGGTGCCCGCGCCCTCGCCATCGCCGAGGCCCACGTCGCCCGAAGGCCCGACCTCGGGGGTTCCCACATCTTCAAAGGTCTGCGCCTCAAAGCTGCTCTCGCCACGCTCCACCTGGCAGCCCGCCGCGCTCAAAAGGAGCACCAACGCCACGCCCCACCGCCCATCTCTCTGCGCTACTTCTCTCATCGTACGGCCTCTACTGCGATGAATACGCGCCTCTAAAACGCCTGATACCTGCACAAAATCAACAACTTACACACCCTAACACACCCGCACCTCGGGCGTTGCTTCAGTAATGAAGCTCAAAGCCCACCGCGCCCAGCCAGCCCCCGGAGCTAAAACCCGGGAACCCGGGGTTGCCCGTCTGCAGGCCCTGCGCCTCGGCGTAGGGCTGGCCGGTGCGGGGGTCGCGGGTGTCGTCGGGGACCTCGTCACAGAGACGCGTTTCGCCGGGGGCGCAGTCGGGATAGGAGCTGAGCGCGTCTTTGTCGGTGGTGCGGTAGAGCAGGTGGTGGGCCTGCACGTACCAGGCGGCCACAACCTCGCGCTTCCAGAGCGCGAAGCGATGCTCGGCACCAATCGAGGCCAGCGCGCGGTGGTTGTCCACGTAGTTGGTGCGACCGGTCTGGGCGGGAACCGGTGAGGGCACAAAGCCCAGGCCTGCGCGAAGTCGGGTGTCGGCAGAGCTCTGCCACTCGGCGCCCAGGCGAGCTTCCAGGGTGTCGGTAAAGCCGGCGTCCTGACCCTGGGTGTCGAGGTGGGAGGACCAGAAGGTCAGGCGCGCGTCGGCGGTCAGCACCACATCGCCCGGCGACCAGGCAAGCCCCAGGCGCAGCGAGGCTGGCGAGGAGGTGGGAATCCACGAAATGACCTGACGGGTGTCTTCGCCGGAGCCCGCGCCGCGCACCTGCACCTCGTTGCCGCCCTCGATCGCAAAGGCCACCTGGCCGCGGTAGACAAGCCCCAGGCGAAGATCGGCGGGAAGCGTCAGCGTCGCACCGGCCAGAAGGCCCCAGGCGTTGGTGGTCTGGATGTCGGCGTTGAGCCCCACGTCGGATTGGTCGGCGGGGTCGCGCACGTAGGCCTCGGTGGTGGCACGGGCGCCGGGCAGGTAGGTGCCGCCGACGCCAAAGCTGAGCCAGTCGGTGAGCTCGCGCGCAATCCCCGCCTCGATCACCGGGCGGCGCAGACGCTCGCCAATCAGCTCAAAATGCAGCTGGTTGCTAAAGGCCCGCTCGCGCTCATCGGCAAAATGGGTCTGCATGCTCAAAAGACCATTGGTCGGCAGCATCACCACCGCGCCGCCGCGGGTGCGCTCGCTGCCAAAATCGGTCACAGCGCCGATCACCACCCCGTAAAGCGGCGCGAGCTCCATGGTGTCGGAACGTCCTCGCCGCGTTTGATCGGAGGGCAGCGCCGGGGAGTTCCCGTCGAGGTCGGGCACGTCATAGCCGGCCGGCCGCTCTTTGAGCAAAATCTGCGCCTGACCCAGCGTGGCAAACGCCCCCAGGCGAATGCCCGGGCGAGCAAAGGCCAGCTCGGCCACATTATCATAAACGGCAGCCGGTCCCTCGGCAGAGGCCACCTGGGCGCCGGCCATCGCCGCCGAGCGCGCCCCGGAGCCGTACACATCAAAGGGGTTGGCCGCGGCCGTCGAGGGCAGCGCAACGAGGAGCACACTGAGCGCGGCCAGCGCGCGCGCTCGGGAGAGTTGTGATGCCAACGCGTTCTCCTTCATCCAGATCATCTTCATTGAGCACCCACATTCGCGTACCCATGCGAGGTGCCCCACCTTAGGGCGTGTGATGGGGGATACAAGGTTCACTGCCACGCTGGCGAGTCTACACCACGTCGCCTCGAAGATCGCGGGCGGCGGCGTGGCCTTCCCGGCGCGTCCTCCTCGACCCGAGATCTACCCCGCTGCGCTTTGTCGCCTATGCCGCGACATACCCCGCCGCGTCTGTCCGAGAGACGACCATCGACCGCATCGTTGCTCGTCAATGTCCCTCTCTCGGACGGTTGCATACCCCGCTACCCCCGACCCCGGGTCGCGCGGCATACCCCGCTCGCCGGCAAAAAAATGCCCCCGCGACGTCGCGTCGCGGGGGCAAAAACGACCCTTTCTTTCGATATCAGGCCTTAACGCGAGGAGCCGACCTCACGCTTGAGCACGACCTGATCGCTGGGAGCGAGCACGGTGCTATGCGACTCGGCAGTCACGAGCATGCTGAAGCTGGGGAAGGGGGTGGTGAAGGTGATCGCGCCGGTGCGATCGTCGGCCAGGCGCAGCTGCCCGACGTTGTAGTTGTAGTTGGTGCCCTCTGGCGAGATCCACACCACGTAGGTGGCCATGGAATCGTCGAGCTGGCCGGGGCGAGGCAGGTGCGCCACCGAGAGCGCCACCACGCGGTTGCCGTTGTCGTCGGAGCTCACCGAGAGCAGGCCTTCGGCGCCGGCGGTGCGCTGACCGGACTCCATACGGTACTCGTTGGCGCCAGAACACGCGCTGAGCACCAGGCCCAGCGCCATCACGACCATCAACACCATCGACTGCACGTTCTGAATCTTCATTACATCACTCCTTGAAAGTAAGGTTCTCAAGCGCGCGCGAAGGGAAGACGCCGCGCGCCCAAGTGTGTGCGCCATCTACCAAAAGTCTAGCGTGGATGCCCCGCTCAAGCCCGCGTCCCAAGAGGGCTGAGGGTTCGTATCAGGTTGTCGACGAAACGCGTTTAGACCACCCCATCGTGCCACAAGACGCCTCGTCGGTCGACCCGAAGCGGGATGCACTCGCCGGCTGGATCGCACGCGTCGCGGGTTCGCAACGGGCCATGAGCGTGATAAACTTTCACCACCAATGGCCCCTGCCCCCCTCCCTCGTCCCGGTCTTTCATCTATGGCACGTCCTCAGCCCGCAGCTGCCCCCGAGCTCACCCCGATCCGATGGTCGAGCGACACCTTTGACCCGAACATCTGGGAGGATCTGGCCCCGGGCAGACGCGCGCCGCTCGACGCGGTGGAGCGCGACGAGGGCTACATCAGCACCCCCGATCATCAGCAGCTCTACTGGCAGACCTGGCGCGCGCCGAAGGTGACGCCGCGGGCGGTGGTGGCCCTGATGCACGGCTACGCCGAGCACAGCGCGCGCTACGATCATGTAGGCATCGCGCTGGCACGGGCCGGCTACGCGGTGATGGCCATCGACGCGCGCGGCCACGGGCGCAGCACCGGGCGGCGCGGTCATGTGGAGCGTTTTGACGATTACGTCGACGACCTGGAGCTCTTGATCCGCCGCGCCGGCCAGCGCTGGCCCGATCTTCCCCTCTTTGTCATGGGGCACTCCAACGGCGGGCTCATCGCGCTGCGCCTGGCGCTGCGCAAGCCCCAGAACGTGCGCGCCTTTGTCATCACAAGCCCCCTGCTCGGGGTCGCCCCCGACCTCTCACCAGTGATGCAGAAGGTGGGGCTTGCGGCCGCGCGCATCCTGCCGACGTTGACGATTGCCTCGGGCATCGACCCGGGGGCGCTGACCCACCTTAAAGACGTCATCGACCATCACGAGCGCGACCCGCTCAACTTCCCCACGGCCACCGCCGGGTGGTTCTCCGAGGCGGTAGGCGCGATGAAAGACGCTCACCGGCGCGCCGGCGAAGTTGAACACCCGGCGTTGCTGCTGGTGGCGGGCGATGATCGCATCGTCAACGCGCGCGAGACCGAGCGCTTCTTCCACCAGATGGGCTCCCACGATCGCCAGCTGGAGCTTCTGCCCGGGCTCTACCACGAGGTGCTCAACGAGGAGCCCTGGCGCGATCTTCTGGCCCGCGCCCTCTTCTTTATGGAAGATCGCCGCGACCCCGCCAACGACTGAGGCCGCTTTGAACGCTGCGTTCACCCGTCATACCCGGTTCTTGCGCCCGCTGATCATCATGCTGCTCGCCATACTGATGGCCTGCAGCTCCGATAGCCTGCGCGAGGGAGAAAAGGAGACCATCGACAACATCCTGCGCAGCGGGCTGGAGATGGGCGATGATCCTTTTGTGCGCGCCGAGACCCTGCGTGCGCTTGAGCTCATCGACGATCCGCGGGTGGTGGAGCTCTCGGAGCCCCTGCTCGACGATCCCTCACCCATGGTGCGCGTGGCCGCACTGCGGCTGATGATCCTCCACGACCATCCCCGCGCTCGCCAGGAGGCGATGGCCAACTACAACCGCGCCGGCGACGCCGAAAAACGCCTGATCGTGGCCACCGCTCTGGAGCTTGGCAGCGACACCCTGCGACGCACGATGATCAGCCGCGCGCTGCGCGCCGAAGATCCGCGCCAGCGCCGCATGGCCTTTGAGGCCGGGCCCTACGCCACGGTTGAGGCGCTGCAGGCCTCCGGCGACGAGACCACCTTGAGGCGCACCGCGCTGCCGGAGCTCGGTGGTTTTGTCGAAGATCCCGATCCCGACATCGCCGCTCTGGCGCTGGCCCGGCTCACTGAGGCCGGCCAACCCGACCGCGCCCGCGCGTTCATCGAGCGTTTCGCCGACGCGAAACAACCTCTGGAGGCTCGTCTGGACGCCGGTCGCATTCTGGTGCGCTCCCGCGCCGAGATGGCCCGCGAGACCTTTGCCGCTCTTCTGGAGCGCGCCGGCGTCTACGATGCGGAAACCCTGGGGCTTCCCCAGCGCCGCATCGATCCGCAGCTTGTGCGGGTGGCCGCCCTGGGGCTGACCGCCCTGGGCGATGAGACCTACGTGCCCAGCGCCCAGGAGTACCTGCGCGGGGCGGAGGTCGAGCCCACCATCGAGGTGCTCAGCGCGCTGGCCACCAACCCCTCCGACGACGCCGCGGTGAGCCTGCGCATCGCGATGCGCGATGCGCGCGAGCCGGTGCGGCGCGCGGCCATCAACCTCTACGCCGCCCGCGAGGATGCCCAGCCCGACGCGCTGATCAGCGCGATGCGCATCGATGATTTCGAGACGCAGAAGCTCATCGCCGGCCAGCTCGTGGCGCGTTTTGCCGAGGACTGGCGCGAGACGCTGAGCGCGCGCCTCGAAAACGAGGAGCAAGCCGCCGAGACGCTGCGCACCCTGCAGATGGTGCTGCGCAGCGAAGAGGAGCTCAAGCTCATCGTCGCCCCGCTGAGCCCGCGCCTGGAGGCGCTGGCGGCCTCCAACAACGCCGAGGTCGCCGCCCTGGCCGCCTACCTGCTACTGCGCGTCGAGGCCGATGGCGAGTTGCCCGAGGCCATCCGCGCAAGCACCGACCCGCAGACGCGCCAGGCCTACCTGGAGTACCTGGCCACCAGCGACACCCCGGGCCAGTACATCGATGAGCTGCGGGCCAACCTCTTTGAAGATCTCTTTGTGCTGCGCCTCTTCGCCGCCGCCGGCATGTGGCGCGCCTTCCCCGACCAGGTGCGCGCGCCGGCAAAAGCCGGCGAAACCAGAGGCGCGGCGAGCGATAGCGAGCGCGCCGAGACGGCTACGACTGGCGACGAATAAGCCCGCGTTCAGCGGGCGTTAATCGCCCAGTCGTACTCCGAAAAGCTCACGTCGGCGCCGGCTTCCAGGGCCTGACGAAGCTCGGCATCACGCACGTAGCGCAAAAGGTAGGCCTGCACCGAGCCGGCCGATTTTACAAAGTCTTCGGCAAACCAGTTAAAGAGCTGGCTCGTCTCCACACCGGACTCGGTGCGGCGAGTGGCCGCCGGGATGAACTCGCGGGCGGCAGCGTCGAGTTGGCGCTCCAGGGTGGCGGCGCGCATCGGCTCCTGGCGCAGGCGCGGGCAACTTTTGGCCGCACACACCAGCACAAAATGAATGCGCGGCTCCTCAAATTGCGCGCGGATCACCCGGCTGTGCTCGAGCTCATCGAGGGTGAGCGACTGACCGGCGACCCGGTGTTTGACCTTGTCGAAAAACCCCTCGGCCTTCATCACGCTCTGCATCGGCCAGCGCTCAAGCACCGCGTTGAGCACCAGCGCGTTATACGCGTTGATGTAAAAGGCCAGGCGCGCATCGGCGCTCTTCCCCTCCACCTCGGCCTGGCCGACCGCCTCGACCACCTCGCCAAGGCGCGCGCGATCTTCGGCGCTGGCGTGCCAGCGGGCGTAGTCGACCTGACCGCGGGCGTCGACATAGCGCTCGAGCAGCGCCTCAAAAGGCGCCGGGTCGATGACCTCGGCGCCGGCCTCCGAGGCGCTCTTCTGCGCGGCTTCGACCTCGGTCGTCTCCGGGGTGCGCTCCTGAGCGTGCGCGGCCGGCAGGACGAAAAGACAAGCCGCGGCAGCGGCGCTGAACAGGGTCTGTAGCTTCATCGAGGTCTGGTGCTTCATCGGCGACTCCGGGTCTCGGGATGTCGGGGGGCAGACGCCGTAGCATACGCGCGAATGCCCACCGCGCCCAACATCCTCAAAGACGCTATG
This sequence comes from Lujinxingia vulgaris, assembly GCF_007997015.1. Taxonomy (NCBI): domain Bacteria; class Deltaproteobacteria; order Bradymonadales; family Lujinxingiaceae; genus Lujinxingia; species Lujinxingia vulgaris. The sequence continues at coordinate 209,203 of NZ_VOSM01000006.1, read as the reverse complement.
CTTCCCGCGGGCATTCATTCGCGACAGCAGCCGACCTTCATAAAGTCGGCTCACCATGCGGGTTAGAGCGCTCCGCACGTCGGTTCTAAGGGCGCCTCAGGCGGGTTAAACGCGGCGCTTCCGCTTAATAAACCCTGATCAAAAAAAACCAGCGCCCCGAACTCGGGGCGCTGGCAACGTCGGTCTTACGCTCGAAACAAGCGCCGCCCGAAGGGCGGCGCGTCTTCGCTTAGCGCAGCTCGAACTTGTACTGGGTGGCGCGCGCCAGGTTCTCGGCGACGTTCTCCCAGTTGACCACGTTCCACCACTGGTCGACGTACTGACCGCGGTTGTTCTGGTACTTCAGGTAGTAGGCGTGCTCCCACACATCGAGCGCCAGCACCGGGATGGCGGTGAACTGGGTCTGCTTCTGGTGGTTCTCCGCCGCAAGGGTCACCAGCTGCTCACCGGCGGGCTGCCAGCACAGAAGGCCCCAGCCGCTGCCTTCCACAGCCTTGGCCGCCGCGCCAAACTGCGCTTTGAGGCTGTCGAGGCTGCCGAAGTCCTTGTTGATCTGCTTGAGCAGGTCGCCCGAGGGATCTTTGTAGTTATCGGCCGGGGTCATGTTCTGCCAGAAGAGGCAGTGGTTGAAGTGACCGGAGCCGTGGAAGGCCGCCAGGCGCTCAAGATCACGGATCTTGCCGAAGTCCCCGCTCTCACGAGCTTCTTTCAGGGCCTTCTCCGCCGCGTTGAGGCCGTTGACGTAGCCCATATGGTGCTTGCTGTGGTGCAGACGCATCGTCTGCTCGTCGATGAAGGGCTCGAGCGCGTCGTAGGCGTAATTAAGCTCGGGAAGGGTGTGGTTTCCAGCCATGAAGAACCTCCTTAAAATGGGGTCATTGCGGTCAGTAAAAGGTGCATTCTCAGCGCCATAAAGCGCCGACTGCAGCATCGCCCGCGCCGCGAAAAAAGCGAGCCCGAGAGCGGCGGATCGCCCCGTTACGTCGGTGCGACACGCCGAGAGCCGGCGTCAAAGCAAGCGCGAAGATAAACCGCCACCGAGTGAAGTCAAGCAGCCCCTTTGAAGGAGGTCGGGAGGACGCCGCGTTTACGCCGCCTTAAGGCAGCGCACAATAACGCGTGCTGACTTCCACAATGCCCTCAAGCCCCTGGCGTTTGAGCGAGAGCGCGCCGTTATCGCAGCCCTCCACCGGCCCCAGAAAGACAAAGCCCGACCCGAAACCAATGACCTCTTCCTGGCCATCTTCGCTCAGGCCGAGCACCTCCAGAGGTTCATGAGCCATCGGCTCGGAGGCGCATAAAGTCACCGAGCTGGTCATGGCGAGGCGGTCGGCGATGAGGTCGAGCTGATCGAAGAAGTCGAGCGTGCAGGCGCTTGTGAAGATGCCGCGCTCCCCGAACGCTTCCACCGTCTGGTAGAGGCGGTTTCCGGGGTAGGCCGCCCCAAGCGTGCTGCGGCAGACCGAGCGCACCACCTCGCCATCCTCATAGCTCGCGCCGGAGGGCGGCCCGGTGATGGCGGCAAAGGAGATGCCCTCGGGGCTCTCACTGCTGGCGAGCAGCTCCTCGACCAGCGGGGCGACCTCACGGCGACTCTCGGCGCTCCAGGCGCAGACATCGCGGCTGGCGCCCTCTCCTTCGGGGGTGGGGCCGGAGCAGTCGTCTTCGTTGCTCACGACCAGGATGAGCAGACGCGCCTCCTCGCGGCGAAAGGCGCGCAGCGCCGAGGCCTCCCCGAGCACATTGGTCTCAATCACGTCGAGGGCCTGCTGAAACCCATCGCCCCCCTCGCCCTGCTGCACATTGCAGGCCGCCGCGCGTACCCAGCCCTCCACCCCGGAGTAGGCCACCTGCAGGGTGTTATCCTCACAGCCCTCCACGTCGCGCACGATCGGCGCCAGGCCCGCCCCGTCGCGGGCGTCACTGGTCACCACGCCCACCTGCACATCGAGGCCGCCCTCGCCCTCCAGGCGCTCCAGAAAGCCGGGCAGCGCCTCAGCCAGCGCTCGCTGGTAGGCCTGCATCTCGCCGGCGTTATCCATCACCACGAGCACATCGAGGAGCTCCGGGCGCTCAAAACGATCGAAGAGCTCGCTGCGCTCAATGCCGGCCCGACACTCATCCGGCAAGAGCGGATCGCCCTGGTAGGCGGGGTTGGGCTCGGTGCACCCCAGCGCGCTCAGCGCCAGGGTGAGGGCTAGGGCGATCGAGGATCGCATCGGAAATCGTCGGCTGACCATCGTTGCTCCTCCAAAACCTCGGCCGAGCGTTTAAGCTCAGCGGCGGATGCTCTCGGCGACCTGCGCAAGTTTGCGACGTCCTTCGACCACCGCCAGCATCTTCGAGAAGACGCGGGCATCGTCGCCCTGAAGTCGCATCGCGACGGCTTCCCAGGACTCAAAGTCCCACATCATCGGCACGACCTCCGGGGTAAGCTCAAGCTCCTCCACAAAGGTGTTGGCGAAGTCGCGCGTTAACTCTTCTTCACCGGCGATCGACGCGCACACAAAGCCGAGCATCGCGCGCACCGAGAACCAGCGATCGTCGCCGCTGTACGCCTTCTGCAAAAAGACTCGGGCCGGGGTGCCGCCTTCGATCTTCAAAAGTTCTTCGGCAAACGCGCCCAGCCACTCGGCGTCTACACCCAGACGCTGGGCCTCCTCGATATGTTCAAACGCCGCGGCCCGCTGACCGTCAATCAGCTCGGCAACCGCCAGCGCGCCCACCGCCGAAGAGCTGTCCGGGGGCTCCTGCTCCAGAAGTTGCTCCAGGACCAGGCGAGCCTCTTTGACCCGGCGGCGCTCCAGCAAGAGGACGCCCAGGTTGTACTGCGCCTCCATATTCTCCGGGCCAACCTCGATGGCGCGGCGCGCCCAGCGCTCGGCCGCCTCGGTGTCGCCGCTCTGGTAAGCGGCCATCGTCGCGCCGTTGAGCATCGTCACGTCATCGCCGGCGTGTTTGACACCTTCTTCAAAGCTGCGCAGCGCCTGCTCATGCTGGCCCAGCAAAAGATGCGACTGGCCGAGTTGCCCCCAGCCCACCGCGCTCTCCGGCTCCAGCTCGACGTACTCCTCAAAGGCGTCGACGGCGTCTTCAAAGTCCTGGTTCACCTGATGGCAGAGCCCCAGGTAGAGCCAGGCCGAGGTGTTTTCGGGATCTTCCTGCAGCACGCGTTTAAATGCGTACGCCGCATCTTCGACGCGCCCGGCCTCAAAGTAGGCGGTGGCGGCCATCTCCCAGACCATAGGGTTGTCGACGGCCTGGCGCGCGGCGATGCCGAAATAGTGCGCGGCCTCATCGAACTCCTCGCGATCGAAGAGCAGATGCCCCAGCCGGAATGCCACATCGACGGCCTCCACGCCGCGGTCCACCGCCTGGCGGTAGCAGTCCATCGCATCGTCTTCCGAGCCCATATCCAGGTACATATCGCCCATAAAGGCGTGATGGCGGGGCTCGGCGGTGTTCACCGCGCCCATCGCGTCGAGCAGGGCTGTGGCCGCATCAAACTCACCCATCACGATCAGGGCCTCGACCTGGCTGAGCTGCAGGGAGACGTCCTGGGCATGATGCGTCAGCGCGCGTCGAATCACGCCCAACGCCTCATCGCAGAGCTGGCGGCCGACCAGCAAAATCGCATAGGTCAGCGCCGCCTCCAGATCGGTGGCGCCCTGCTCGGCGTAGCGCGCGTTGGCCACTTTGAGCGCTTCCGAATAGTTGTCGCGCTCCAGCGCCCGGCGCAGCTCGCGGGTCAGCCCCTCGAGGCCGCGGGGCAAAAGCGCTTCCAGGGTCATCAGCGCCGGGGTGGTCTGGCCGTCTTCTTCCAGGTCGAATTCGTCTCGCATCGTCCACATCGTGGTAGGGCCTGTTTCAAGCGATCTTCAAAAGGCGCGCAGCCCCGGCACAGGGCCGGGAGGCGCGCAGCTGGCAGGCTTACCCTAAGTTTTACGCAACATAAAGCGCGAGCGGCCCCTTGCTTCAGGCCGCTCGCGCAAACACGTCGCAGACGCACTGCTCCGTCAACCGCCTCCACGCCCTCTCAAAGTCCGGGGGGACGCTCCACAATGAAGTAGTTGAGGCACATCTCATCGTAGGTGCCCTCCCCCCAGCGTACTTCCTGCGGGGCGCGCCCGTCGGGCTGGTTGGCCGGGGAGTTGTCGTAGCGACACTCCAGGCGCGGGAGCACCGGCGGCACCAGAACCTGCGGCTCCTCAAAGAGGTAAAAACCCTGCCAGTTAAAGTCCCACTCGGGGATGTCCATCAAACAGACCTCACCGGCCCCGGTCTGGGCGGTGACCTTGATGCTCTTTCCGAGCAGATGCATATGCGGGGCAACCCCGTGAAGGGTGAGCGGCAGCGGGATCTCCGGCCCCTCTTCCACGGCCACCGCGTCCGGGTCGCCGGCCTCAATCTGCAGGCCAAGCTCCGCCAGCGGAATGATCACAAGCTCGGTCACCCGGGAGGTCGTCTCCTGGTCGACAAAATAAAGATCAAAGAGGCTGCGATCGCTGCCCTCGGTGTCGTTGACCGTGTTGTAGTGCATCTGCACCACGATCTTCGATCCGGCCTCAATGCGCACCCCGTGGCCCTCCTCAAACTCCAGGGGCATGGTGCCGGGCACCCAGCCCGAGAGCAGCCAGGGATCGGAGGTGCGCGGCCCGCCGAAGCAGGTGTAGCCGGGGCGCTCGTCTTCGGCTTCGAGCTGCTCCAGGCGCGCGGCCTGATCTTCGGAGACCGAGTACACCAGCGCGTGGTGCACCACCCGGGTGTTGCCGGGGCGAGTGCGCACGGCGTTGAGGAACTGATCCTCATTGAGCTCGGGGTCGATGACAAAGCAGCGGTAATCGTCGACCGCCTCGGCCAGCGGCGGCTCGGGCGTATACTCAAAGCCCCAGTCCAGAGTCAGATCGGGCTCACCGCGGTCAAAGACCGGCGCATTCTCATCGCGCTCGGGGGGAGGCGCATCGCTCGGCTCACCCTCGGGGTAACCCGCCTCCACCCACTCACGAAAGACCGCGATCTCCTCCTCGCTGATATGCCGGCGGTTCTTGAGAGGCGGCCCACACTCCTCGGCCGGAGGCCAGGGCGGCATCACCCCGGTCTCCATCGCCCCAAGCGCCAGCCGCCCCATCTCTTTGATGCCCTCATAGGAGTCCAGCGCCATCGGGGCGATGGCGTCTTCGACGTGACACTCGTTGCAACGCGCCGCCATCATCGGGCGGATATGCGAGTAGTAGTTGGGCACAGACACGCCGGAGGCATCGTCCGCATCCGCGCTCCCGTCGGCGTCTTCTGCGACATCGCCGGCATCATCGGCCAGGTGCACATCGGCGTCTTCAGCCTCACTCGACTCGGTGCCGCAGGCCGCAGCGCTCAAGAGCAGGACCGCCGTCGCAGCTCGCCAGATGGGGTTTTGCCAGATCTTCATCGCCGCGCTCCTTAAGCTCGGATGGGGTCAGGGGAAGTCTCAGTGTGACGCGCCACAGCCGGCGCAGCAATGCCTATCAAGGGTGATACGGCCACCCACACCACTTGCCAGAAACACCTGAAAAAACCTCAAAAATACTCGATTCAGCCGCTTAGAACGCGAACATATCCAGGTCGTACTCCACCGGCGCCTCGGCGCTGATCGCCAGGTAGTAGGTGCCCGTCTCGTCGGCCACAAAATCAAAGTCCACCGAGCGGATGCTTGCCTCTCCCACCGCCACGCGACCGCCGCCTTCGTTGAAGACATCCAGGAGCACATCCTGCGCGCTGCCGCGGTTGACGACCATCTGCCCCAGCACGCTCTGGCCGGCCTCAACCTCAATGGCGAACCAATCCTCCAGATCGTTGCAGATCTGCAGGTCGACCTCGGAGAGGTCCAGCTCCAGGGCGGCCGCCTCGGAGAGCGAGTGGTTGCCGGCGAAGGTATCAACATCGTTGCAGATCCGCTCCACGGCCAGATCATAGGCGTTCGGCCCGTCGACGCTCTCCACACGCAGGTAATGGAAGCCGGAAGCGGCCGCGGTGTAGCTGAGCACCTCATCGTCATCGCTCGACCACGCGCTGGCCACGCCATCCTCACCCAGGGTGGCTGAGGTGGACTGCTCGGGCGCATAGAGCGTCAGGTCGATGTCGCCCTCGGCGTGGGCAAACGCCGCAAGAACTTCCAGATCGTCGCCGGCAAAAAGCTCTACGGCGTAGAGGTCGACGTCGTCGGCCTCACAGATGGCCAGCTCGCTCAATCCCACAAAGGTCTCGGTCAGGAGCGTGGCCATCGCCGCGGCGTCGTTGGGCTCGTAGGCCGCATCAGGGCAGGTGGTCTGCTCCAGGCTGTAGGCGCCGATGTGGTAGGCGGCCTCATCGCCGCGGGCGCGCACCACGTAGGTACCAGGGGTGTCCAGGATGGCCACAGCCAGCCCGTCGCAGCCGGCGCGCTCAAAGGTGGCGCTGCCTTCCACAAAGCTCAGCTCCAGGTCGGTGCCCGGGGAGTGCGCCACCACCACTTCGAGAACTTCGCCCTCACCCACCTCCACGCTATGATGTTTATCGGCGCTCCGGCAGAGGCGATGGTCGCTGTAATCCTCGCGCACCATCGGGGCAGCCTGCGCTACCGAGCCCAGGTCGACGCCGTCATCCACGCAGCCAGAATCATCGGGGGAGTAGGCCGCAAATCGCCAGTAGGTATAAGGCGGGGCACACACCACGGCCTCATCTTCCGAGGTCGGCTCGGCCTCCACCGCGCAGATCGTATACGAGATCACCGGCGAGTCGCCGGAGGTGGGGAGCGGGTTGGCGATGGAGGCGCGGGCGACCTTGCCCTCCAGCGTCATCAGGCGGCTCTCAAAGTCGGCGCTCTCGCTAAAGGGATCGTCGAGCGTCCAGTAGAGCATCACCTCCGAGAAGCGGGTGGAGCCCCCGGCGATGTCGGCCTCAATGAGGTAGTCGCCCACGCCGCGCTGGGTGCGCAGGGCGGTGTGCACAATCGGGCCCTCCACCTCACAGCGATCGTCAGAGGGCGTGCCCGGCGACTGGCCGCTGCGCTGCACAATGATCGTGACCACGAACTCCACCGGCTCATGCACAAAATCTTCGGCGACAAAGGTCACCGTATGCGCGCGCTGCTGCAGCTGCGCCGGGGAGGGAAGCCAGGAGAAAACGCCCTCAAAGGCCTCCACCTGCTCAAAGCTCGCGCCCTGCGGGGCGCTCGCTGCCGGCATAGTGATGGTGACCTGGTTGGAGTCGTCATCGCGCACCCGCACCTCCAGGCGCAGAGGCTGGCCGCCGCGCGGGTCATAAAGCTCACTCTGCGAGCTCACAAACCGGGGCTGGCCATTGCCCGAAAGGATGCGCACGTGCACCACCCGCTCGGCCACCTTGCCCACGCTGTTTTTGGCCGAAAACACCAGGCGTCGGCTGCCCTCCCCGGTGGCGTCGCTGGCGATGGGATCCCAGGTGAAGACCGCGGCGTTGCTGAACGTCTGGAAGGTCGCCCGCTCGGGCTTATCAGCCACCTCGAAGGTCAGCGGCAGCCCCCCCGGATCGCTGCCCGTGAGGTTGATCTGAATCACATCCTCGCCAACGGTGTACGTCTCCTCCGAGCGCACATCGAGGGTGAGCACCGGCGTGCCGGCCTCCACCAGAGGTTCAGTGCAGCCGCCCAGGAGCGAGGCTGCCGGCAGAGTGGTGGCGAAGACCAAAAAAGAAGCGAATATTTGCCGAAGTTTCATCGTCTACCGTCTCGAGAAGCAGGACTTTCTGCGCAGAGCACTCACGCTAGCAGATGCGCCCCGCGCCCAAAAGAGCGGGGCTATCGCGGCGCTTGTTCTTCGCCCCCGGGCCCTTACACTGGCGAGCGGTGTGGCGAGTGTGACGCGCGGCGCTGCCTGCAAGAGCCTTGTTTCCACTGCCTGGCGCGCATCTTCGCCAGCGACCGACCCCACGATGATGGCTGCCCTTAAAAGGATGAGACGCCGTGAAGACCTCTACCGCTTTCCCCCTTCGCCCGCTGCTCCTCTCGGTGCTGCTGCTCGCCACGCTCAGCGCCTGCGGAAGTCCGCAGTACGTGCGCGACACCGAGGAGCCTCGCCTCGACGACTACACGATGAGCCTTCGCTTTGATCGCGAAGACCTCAACCGTCTCTACGACGACAACATCGACGAGCTGATGAGCAGCTCCATTGTCCGCCAGTGGGACCGCGGGGATTCGCCGGTGGTAGCGATCTTCCCGATGCGCAACGAGACCAGCGAGCATATCGGGCAACAGCTCGACACCTTGCTCTCGAAGTTTGAGACCGATCTCGTCAACCAGACGGCCGCCTCGGTGGTGAGCTGGGAGAGCCAGCCCGATCTTCTCAATGAGGTGCGCCGCCAGCAGTCCGACGCCTACGATCCGACGCGCCTTGCGGCCTACGGTCGCCAGCTCGGCGCGCAGTATTTTGTCACCGGCAAGGTCTACGACGTGGCCGACCGGGATGAAGATGAGCGGCGCGTGCAGTACTTTATGTTCGTGCAGGTCATCAACGTGAGCACCGGTCAGATTCATTTTCAGAATGAGTCGGCCATCACCAAGGGCCTGATCCGCTGAGGCGTCGCACCGACTGCCTCCCGGCGAATGCTTCTGTGCCGCCCCCCCCCACCGCGCCTGAGATCTTCAGCGCGGCACGCGGGGGGCGGCGTCTTCCCTTGCGTCCCTCGAACTCGCCAGACCCGGCTCGCGGCCTTTTATGAGCGCCTTCAGCTCCCTCACAACCCTGCCTCAGCATATGTTGAGCGCGTGCACGCCAGCCTCAAAGTTCTGGCCGGCTGTGCTTGTGGCGGCGTTGCTGCTGGTCATGAGTGGATGCGCCTCCTACACCGACACGCTGCGACCCACCCGCCAGTCCCTCTCAGTGGGCGACGCCGAGAGCGCCATCGCCGAGCTCAACACTCGCCTGGAAGTTGACGCCACAAGCGAACTTCCCGCGAACCTTAAGGAAAATCGCGCGCTCTTTTTGCTGGAGCGCGCTACCCTCCTTCAGGCCGCCGGCGAGTATGAGCAGGCCGCCCGCGATTTGATGCACGTCGACGATCACCTGGAGTGGGTCGACCTCTCCGGCGAGGGTGCGGCGCAGGTAATGCGCTTTATTTACAGCGACGACTCCGGCGGCTACCGCGCGCCGGCGCATGAGCGCCTGCTGCTCAACACCCAGAACATGATCAACTTTCTGGCCGCCGGCCGGCTGGGCTCAGCGCGGGTGGAAGCCCGGCGCTTTTACGTGCTGGCGCGCTTCTTCATCGACGAGGGCACCCGCGAGCTTGTGCCGGGCATCCTGGGGCTGGGCTACTACCTGAGCGGGGCCACCTACGAAGCGTCTGGCGAGTACGAAAACGCCGCGCGTTTCTACGCGCGGGCCTACCTCTCGGGGGTGTGGCCGGAGGCGGGGCCGGAGCGCCTGGAAGACTTGATCGCGCTGACCGGCTACCGCGGCCGCGATCTTCAAGACTTCGGCGTCGAAGACGATCATCCGCTCTTCTTCTCGGCGCGCAGCCGCGAGCGTTTGAGCGGCGCCGAGTATCGCGCGCGCCATCAGCAGGGCGACGTGCTGGTGGTGGTGCAGAGCGGGCTTTCGCCCTACCGCCAGGCCGCTCGCGTGGGCATGGACTGGGCGCTGGGCTACTCCCAGTACTCACCCTACTCCGGGGTGTACTTAAGCAGCGATCAGCGACGCAAAGCGATGAGCCTGCACGCCAGCGGGGTGTTCAACACGCTGAACTTCCCGGTGCTTACCACCGAGGGGCTTCCGCCCCGGCGGCAGGTTGGTTTGAGCGTCGACGGACGCGTGGCGCCGCACTCGGCGCGGGTAAACGTGGCCGACCAGGTGCACGCGAGCTGGACGATGATCGGGGCCACCGCAGCTGCCGCCGCCATCTCACGCGCGGTGGTGCGGGCGGTGGCCGGCGAGGCCAGCCGGGCGGCCACCGACGCCGCGCTGCGCCACGGCGGCACCGAGGCTTCCGCTGCCGGCGCCCTGGGCTTTCTGGCAGGCCTGGCCGTCAAAGGCACCATGAGCGCGCTGGATACTCCCGACACCCGCAGCTGGACCACGCTGGCCGCCGACATCGATTTATTTCGCATAAAATTGCCCGCCGGACGTCATACCATCGCCGTGGATGTGGGCCCTCACGACGACAAGCGTGTGGTCGACGTGCTCAGTGATGAATTCGTTTTGCTTAACTTCTCGGCGCTGCGCTGACCCCTGACCCGGGGTCACCTTAAACGATAGCGCCCAACTCTTCTGCGAGGTCTTGTGATGCGACGCACCCTGCCCCTTTTGCTGGCGATGGCGATCTTCTTGATAAGCGCTCCGGCGATGGCCCTCGACGGCTACAAAGACCGGCGCGGCTCCTACTTCGGTCTGGGGCTCGGCGGCGGCATCGGCTCGGTCTTTGTCGAAGATGAGACCTTGTCCACCGGCCTCGATGAGGGAGGCGACCTGGGCCTGCATCTGCACGCCGCACTCGGCGGCGGGGTCACCAACAACCTGCTCTTTGGCGCGGAACTCAACTCCTGGATCCGCACCACCGACGTCTACGGCCAGGAGCTCAACCACCAGCACTGGTCGCTCAACGCAGCGAGCACCCTCTTTATCGTCAGCGGTCTCTTTGCGGAGGCCGGCGTGGGCCTGGCCTACGGCATCAGTGACGCCTCCAACCCCGCCGGCGACCGGCGGCGCTATCAGGAGATGGGCCTGGCTGTAAAAGGCGGCCTGGGCTTTGAGTACTTCGTCAACGGTACCATCGCCCCGGGGTTTCGCGTGGGCTATACCCGCCATTTCTACTCCAACAGCGACTTTGAGACCTTCCACGGGGCGATCACCCTGCGCTGGTACTGATCGTTTTGATCAGGGGGGCTGGCTGCACTTAGAGCTGTCGTGCACCCGCTTCCGCGCTCTCAGCATCGAAAAAACCTCGCCAGGTGGCGAGGTTTTTTTATGCGCCCGGCATTGCCACTCGCCCTTGTTCCATGAGGCAGAGAGATGACCCGGGGTCATTTCTCTCAAGTGCTAGCAGCATGACCGGGGGTCATGTTTTCTTCTTTATCCAGACAACGACGAGACGCCTGTTTCCGCGCCTGCCCGCAGTGCCTCGCCACCTTCATTCAGAAGATCGGGAGGTGGAGCAACCTCTGTCCACCGACCGGGCTCTCGCCGCAAACCTTCTCCAGGTCAATCACCGGCGATCGCGGCATAACGCCCCTCACGCTACGTTTCTACCCCCGGGTTCGCAGGGCCTCAGAAATGCCGACTGGACCGGCGATCGCAAAACTTCGCAACATCTCCTCGAGCCCCGTGTCCGCACCTAAGCGCGTATGATCACTGAAAAATCGGCGTCAACACAGGCGTTTTCAGGTCTCATCATCAGCGATTTCCCGGCAAAGGAAAGTAGACGGCCCCCCGAATTCGACTATATTTAAAGTAGAACCTCGGCAGCGGGTCGGAGCAGCCACACTGTAATTTTCTCCGGCACGTTGAATATGGAACGCTTCCTGCACGTTAAAGACTGTGAAGGGCAGCCCGGCACGTAAGGGCAGTATTCGAGGCCAGTTGTCTGGATAACTCACGCTCTTCGAGCGCAGGTGTCCCCAGCCCAAGGATGAAGACCATGCTGCCGGATTACATCATCTACGATCAGCTCAAAAAAGAACGGGCTCGTCAGCAAGAGCAAGCTGAGCAGCGCCCCCAGCTTGAGATCCCCCGGCCCCTTCCCTACTGGCCGGAGCAGGAGCGCGAGAGCCCCAAACCCTCCGAAGATCGCGCCGAGCGCGGCGTCGAGATCATTCAGATGTGAGGTGTGCGCCCCCTCGGGCCGCCTCACCCCTCGATGCCCCTCTGGACGGCTGGTCTTTGGAGCGCATCACACGCATGAGAACGCCCGGGAGCTGACGCTCCCGGGCGTTTCTTTTGGCCATCTCGCCAGGATGGTTCGCCACGTTTTGAACACCCTCTGGCTCGACCCAGGGTCATCTCACATACCTCGCCACGCATGACCCCGGGTCACCCCGCACAGACAGGGCGCGCGCCACTTTGACGCCATCGGCTGCGCCGACTGCCACACCCCGCGCCAGCACACCTCCCCGGACGCCGCCGAGCTTCTGGCCAATCAGACCTTCTTCCCCTTCACCGATCTTCTCTTACACGACATGGGGCCGGAGCTCTCCGATGCAGTGGGCGAAGGAGGTGCAACGCCCTCGGAGTGGCGCACGCCACCCCTGTGGGGCCTGGGCCTTATCCTGCAACGCTCCGATGACGCGCGGCTCCTGCACGATGGTCGCGCCTCCACCTTTCATGAGGCCATCCTCTGGCACGGCGGCGAAGCCCTCGACGCTCGCCGGCGCTACGAGGCGCTCTCACCAGCCGAGCAAGAAGCGTTGGTTCACTTTCTGGGGCGGCTTTAAATGGTGACCCACGGTCATGTTTCTACCCCGCAGCAGGTGACCGTGGGTCACAGATCCCACCGACCAAAAACAGAACCTTCCGGCCTTTGAGCCAAAAATTTCACCGAGTTCTTTGTTTTAGCGAACCAGAAGATCTTCCGATTCAACTTCTTGATAACCAAGTACCTGATACGTCTCGAGCACCTCCTCACCATCTACCCAATAGGAGAGCTGCGCTGCAGCAATACTGGGGCCACCGTAGTTCATACTACCCATTGTGAGTTTCATATCGCTGGAGCCATAAGGATGAATGCCAACATCTCCGCCTTCGATTACGCCAAAAATGGACACCCCTCCTTCCCATGGAACATGGATACCACTCACAACTCGTCCACAGCCGTTATCCGTAAGACAGCTCGTGAGTCCTAATGATGAAATGATTATCAGTGCACCAATCATTACCTCTTGGAATATCTTCATCGAAATTCTCCTCCAACTGTAACTTCAGGAACAAACTCGATCAGTCCCTCTTCTCCAACCTCAAGGTCCTTCACGTGAAGAAAGGTTCTGGAGCTCGAACTCGCTGCGACTCGCAACTCAACCTCCTCATAAGGCGTCATGTCCTCAACGGGCTCCCCAGCCACGCTAACCTCTAAAAGCTCCATATCTGTAACCAGGAGCGGACATTGGGAGTGGTAGTCCGGGCTTCCCGCCCCGGTGCCAAAGGCGACCACCAGAGCGACGAGCGTTAACGCAACAACAAGCGGTACTTTTGTCATGATATGCTCCAGTATTAGGTGAGGTCATACATGCTCGCTACTAACGAGCATGTTACACATGGATCACAAAAGCTCCCCTTCCAAGTTGTCAGGGTTCAGATGGCGAGATGTGCTCGGCAACCAAAGTACGTAACGATCCCTCGACCGCTGCGTCAAGCGCCCGGTTATGAAGATCGGGATCGTTTAATGAAGGTGCTTTGCCGTCGATGGAGTAAGCCTGATTAAACTCAAAGGCATCCAACCACACAGCCAATGCATAGCTATATGCGGCGCGCCCGGCAATCAAAGGATCAATCTCAGCAGGCTTCCATCCTTTAACAAAGTCCAGATCTTGCCAGCCACTGGCCCCGCCCGCTTCGATAGGAAGATAGCGATGCACATGAGCTTCCACCAGATTCACCATATGGGTCAAATAGCGCGCGTCAGATATGTCGGTGACTTCATGAGCAATGTACTTGCGAGCGACCGTCATATGACTATGAAAAAGATCGCTTCTATTTACTTGTAACGCCGTCTCAATAAGCTGAAGTCCCATAAGAACATTGGAAGAGACGTAAGACCCCAGCGAATCGATCATCGTTGATACAGGCAAAGGAAGCCAGTCTGGCACCACCCCTCGAAAAATCTCGTTAATCCGAACATCGAAGGTAGCGATGATCGTCTCAAGGTCTCGAAATGAACCTGCGCATGTTGCACATCACAAACAATTTTATTAAGCAAAATTCAACTACCAATTACCTCTCCCGAGTGTCAAATCTGATTCATAACCTTTCTCAGCTACGGACACCTAGCCCGTAGAATGTGGCCTCGCCCTCAAAGTAATGTATTTTATTTTTGTGGGGGCTCGGCCTTGTCCTGCAACGCTCCGATGACGCGCGGCTCCTGCACGATGGTCGCGCCTCCACCTTTCATGAGGCCATCCTCTGGCACGGCGGCGAAGCCCTCGACGCTCGCCGGCGCTACGAGGCGCTCTCTGAAAACGAGCAAGACGCGTTGATTCACTTTCTAAAACTGCTCTGAGTCCTGACCCACATCCCACCGACCAGGGACGGATCCTTCCGCCCTGACGGACAAAATTTTCACCCGAGAGGCGGATCCCTCCGGCATAAGGCGCAAATTTTTCACCGGGGAGGCGGAACCTTCCGCCCTGGCAGGCAAATCTTTGCCCGGAGAGCCGGAATCCTCCGCCCGGCCAGACAAACGCTTGTGACGACCGAGGATTGAACCCAGGCCATTTTTCTTTCAGCGATGTGAACCCCCGTCAGCCCCTGCGGCATCCTGACGCAGTGCATCATTCGAAGATGCAACACGCTAAAATTGCATCGTATCTTTCCGTTGACACCAGAATTTGCGGCCCTATCATCCCTCCTGCCTAACGCTCGTTAACCTAACGAACGTTAAACAACCTCGCTGATGCTCTTCGCTCGCCCCCCCTTTCCGTAGCGGCCTACCCTATGAGTACCCCGACCCCCTCCCCTCCACAGCCTCCGCCCCCGTTGATCGCGTCGCTCGTTGAGAGCGGCCTCAACGAGAATGCTGCGCGCATTCTCATCGCCGCCGCTCGCCTCTTTGGCCAAAAAGGCTACTCCGCCACCAGCGTGCGCGAGATCGTGCAGGAGGCCGATGTCACAAACCCCATGCTCTATTACTACTTCGAGAGCAAAGAGGGGGTGTTTCATCGGCTGCTCGATTTTGTCGTCGAAGCGCTGCATCAAGCCATCGAAGACGCCATCGCTCAACATGAGCATGTGCGCGATCGCCTCGACGCCATCGCCCACACCTTCTTCGACGGGGTGAAAATCGCCCCGGAGCTTGTGCGTTTTGTGTACGCGGTGCTTTTCGGGCCGGTACAGAGTCGACCGGGGGCCGACATCGTCGCCATGCAGCAAAAATCCCACGGGTTACTCCATAAGGTCTTCGAGGCCGGCGTGGCGCGCGGGGAGCTTTTGCCACACCCGGGGCAAAGCACGCACTTTTGGGGGGGTCAATTTATGGCGCTGATCAACAACCAGATGATGATCGCCTTTGGCATCCTGGAGTTTTCCTGTGATTGCTCAGAGCCCGAGCAACTCCTTAACGAATACATCGGATCAGGTGCGCGCGAGCGCCTGTTGAACTTCTTTTTTAATGGCGCGGGAACGCTCGCCACCCAGGAGACACCATGACCTCGAAAGCCACACTTTCCCCTCTTCGCCGCGCACTTGGTGTGCTGGCGTTAGCTCTTTTGATGGGCGCGTGCAACTCCGAGGCCGCCAGCAAGCCGGAGCAGGCCCGCGTAGAGCTCCCGCCCACGCCGGTCAACGCGGTCACGCTCCAGGCGGCCGAGTTCACCGACACCTTCGACGTGCTCGGGACCGCCGAGCCGGTCGACGCGGTGCGCCTGATGGCGGAGGTCCCCGGCCGCATCCTCAACGCCTATGTGGAAGAGGGCGAAGAAGTGAAGCGCGGGCAGAACATCTTCCGCATTGATGTGGAGCTGGACGCGGCGCGCATCGATCTTCTGCAGACCCAGGTCGACGCCGCCGAGCGCGAACTTCGCCGCCTGCAGCGCCTGCGCTCCGAGGGGCTGGCCACGCCGCAACAGATCGATCAGGCGACCACCAGCCTGGAGAGCGCCCGTCAGAACCTGCGCCAGGCGCGCATCGGCGTGTCCAAAAACCGCGTCACAAGCCCGCTGGCCGGCTACCTGGTCAACCGCACCGCCGAGCCCGGCGAATTCGCCAACCCGGGCGTGGCCCTGGCCGAGGTCATTGTTTACGACACCATCGTGGTGCACGCCCAGGTCCCCGAGTCGGAGCTTCGCCACTTAAGCGACAGCGAGACCATCGAGGTGCACTTCCCCGCCCTGCAGAAGTCCTTTGAGGGCACCATCCACCGCGTGGGCCTGCGCCCCCTGGGCGCCACCAGCACCTACCCGGTGGAGATCCGCATCGACAACGAAGATCTGCAGATCCGCCCCGGGATGCGCGCCGACCTGCGCTTTGAGCGCGAGCACTACGAACAGGTCATCATGGTCCCTCGCGAGGCGGTGCTCGAAGGCTACAACGCCCGCGAGACAATGGTCGTCAATGAAGACGGCACCGCCGAGCTTCGCCAGGTCAAAGTGGGTCCGGGCAACGCCACCCACATCATGATCACCGAAGGCTTGAGCGCCGGCGATCGCCTGATTGTGCGCGGCCACCGCGCGCTGGTCTCCGGCACCCGGGTCGACGTCGTTGATGATCCCCACGCCTCGGCCGCTGCCGCCAAGGAGACGCTGTGAGACTGACGCGCTTTTCCATCGATCATGCCGTCGCCGTTTATGTGCTGATCGCCTGCATCATCATCGGCGGCCTGCTCAGCTACCGCAGCCTCCCGCGCGAGGCCGCTCCCGACATCGCCATTCCCATCGTCATGGTTTCGACCCCCTACTTCGGGGTCTCGCCGGCCGACATTGAGACGCTGGTCACCCAGCCGATGGAGCGGCAGTTCAAAAACCTGCGCGATCTCAAGGAGATGACCTCCACCAGCGCCGAGAGCGCCTCGTTGATCGTGCTGGAGTTCGATCCGGAGGTCGACATCGACGAAGTTCTCCAGCGCATCCGCGTGGAGGTCGACAAAGCCAAGCCCGATCTTCCCCCGGACGCCGAAGACACCGAGGTCATGGAGATCAACTCCAGCGACTGGCCGATCCTTGTGGCCAACGTCGCCGGCGATCTCGACCCGGTGCGCCTCAAAGCGCTGGCCGAAGACATGCAGGAAGATCTCGAGGCGCTGCCCGGCGTGCTGCGCGTCAGCCTGGCCGGCGGCGTTGAGCGTGAGATCCACGTGCTGCTTAACCCCGAGCGCATGCGCCAGCTGGGCGTCTCGGCCAACGACGTCAGCACCGCCCTGCAGACCGAGAACATCAACCTGCCCGGCGGCTCCATCGACATCGGCTCGATGAAGTACACCGTGCGCGTCGCCGGTGAGTTCGACGAGCTCGAGTCGATGCGCCACATCGTCGTCAAGTCGCCCGGCGGAAATCCCATCTACCTGCGCGATGTCGCCGAGATCGAAGACGGTTTTGAAGATCCCACGACCTTCAGCCGCCTGACCACCTGGAAAGAGAACGCCGCTGGCGAGCGCGTCCCGGTGACCAAGACCAACGTCAGCCTGGCCATCGTCAAGCGCAGCGGTGAGAACATCGTGGCGATTGCCGAGGCCGCCAAAGAGGTCATCGACCGCTACGATCAGCAGGCTGGCGAGTCCGTGCAGATCACCATCGTCAACGACATGTCCAAGAGCATCGCCTCGACCGTGCGTGAGCTGGAGAACAACATCATCAGCGGCATGCTCCTGGTGCTCCTGGTGCTCTTCTTCTTTATGGGCGGCGCCCGCAACGCGCTCTTCGTGGCGGTGAGTGTGCCGATGAGCATGCTCATCACCTTCCTGGTGCTCTCGATGCTGGGCATCACGCTCAACATGGTCGTGCTCTTCAGCCTGCTGCTGGCGCTGGGGATGCTCGTCGATAACGCGATCGTGATCGTCGAAAACATCTACCGCCACGCCTCCACCGGCAAAGATCGCGTCACCGCCGCCTACGATGGCACAAAAGAGGTGGGCTGGGCGGTCATCGCCTCCACCGCCACCACGGTTGCGGCCTTCTTCCCGATGCTCTTCTGGCCCGGGGTGATGGGCGAGTTCATGGGATTCTTGCCTCTGACGGTCATCATCACGCTCTTGAGCTCGCTTTTTGTGGCGCTGGTCATCAACCCCACGCTCTGCGCCACCTTGCTCAAGGTTCAGGACGGCGTGAGTTTCGATGAAGACTCGGTGCCCGACCTCTTTATCTACCGTGCCTACCGCAACACGCTGGAGTTCTCACTCAACCACCGCATCATCGTGACCTTCATCGCGGTCGGCGTATTTGTGGGCACCTTCGTGATCTTCGGCGCGACCTCGCGCGGGGTGGAGTTCTTCCCCAAGACCACCCCGGAGCAGTTCAGCGTGCAGGTCACGCTGCCTGACGGCACCAACATCGAGGAGACCCGCAGCACGCTCGAAGGCCTGCAGGGCCCTCTTTCCACCGCCCCCGATCTTGTGACGGCCTGGATCACCGACACCGGCACCCAGGGTGGCGGTCAGGCCGGCGGCGGCGGTGAGGCGCCACACTACGGTCAGATCACCGTGGAGCTTAAGTCGATCGAAGATCAGCCCAGCGATCCCAACGACTTTATCGAGAAGCTGCGCCAGACCTTCTCGAAGGTCCCCGGCGCCGAGATCATCATGGCGACCCAGAGCATGGGCCCGCCCACCGGCGACCCGGTCTCCATTGAGATCGCCGGCGATGATCTTCCCACCCTGGCGCGCATCTCCCAGCAGGTCATGCAAGAGGTGCGCACCATCGAAGGGGTTATCGACCTGACCGACAACCTGGAGCTGACGCGTCCCGAGATTCATGTCGAGATCGATCGGGCGCGCGCCGCGGTCCTCGGCCTGAGCACGCAGTCGGTGGCGCAGACGGTGCGCACGGCCATCAACGGCAGCGAGGCCGGCGTCTTCCGCGAGGCCGATGAGGAGTACGACATCCTGGTGCGTCTTCCCGAAGATCGCCGCAAGGCCATCGCCGACATCAGCCAGCTGACCGTCGTCAACAAAGACGGCGTGCACGTCCCGCTGGTGGAAGTCGCCGAAGTTGTGGTGCGAGGCGGTAGCGGCTCGATCCGCCGCAAAGATCAGGAGCGCGTGGTCACCGTCAGCGGCAACGTCGCCGACGGTTACCTGGCCGCTGATGCCCTGGCGGAAGCTCAGAAGCGTCTGACCGACCTGCAGCTCCCGGCCGGCTACGAGATTCGCTACACCGGCGAGAGCCAGGATCAGGAAGAAGCCGCGGCCTTTCTGGGTAACGCCCTGCTCGCCGCGGTCTTCTTGATCCTTTTGATTCTGGTGACCCAGTTCAACTCGATCGCCCAGCCCTTCATCATCATGTTCACCGTCTTCTTGAGCCTCATCGGCGTGTTGTGGAGCCTGATCATCACGCAGGCCCCCTTCGGCATCATCATGACCGGTATTGGCATCATCAGCCTGGCCGGGGTTGTGGTGAACAACGCCATCGTGCTCATCGACTACATCAACCAGCTGCGCGCCCGCGGCTGGGATCGCCGCGATGCGCTGATTCAAGCCGGGCTTGTGCGCTTCCGCCCGGTGATGCTCACCGCCGTCACGACCATTCTGGGTCTTCTGCCCATCGTGCTCGGCGTGAGCATCGACTTTATCGATCAGTCGGTGACCTTCGGCGGGGCGTCGGTGGAGATGTGGGGCCCGATGGGCGTCGCGGTCACCGGCGGTCTGCTGGTAGCGACGGTGCTCACGCTTGTGGTGGTGCCGGTGCTCTACTCGATGTTCGACAGCCTCTCCGACCTCTCGCAGCGTTTGCTCAAGCGCGTGGCGGCCGCCGGACTGGTGCTCTCGCTGGTGATGCTGGTGCTGCCGGCGGTCACCTCCGCCCAGGAAGCGCCGGCCAGCGATGAGGCGCAGACGCAGGCCGAAGGTGAGGAGCTCTTCCCCGAAGTCGACGATCCCGGCCAGATTGAACGCCGCGAGCTCAACGACGCCGAGATCGAGAGCGAGGTTACCATCGAGGTCGCCCGTACGCTGACGCTCAATGAGGCGCGCCAGCTTGTGCGCGAGCAGTCCTTCGATGTGCGCCTGGCTCAGAACCAGGTCGACTCGGCCAACACCGTGATTCGTCAGGCCTACAGCGCGCTCTTCCCCCGCTTTACGGCCAGCGGCAACTACACCGTCAACGAAGAGGAGGTCGTGCTGGACTTCGGCGACAGCCTCCCACCGGGCATCGAGGTGCCCCCCTCGGTGGTGCAGCCCAAGACGGACTACCGCTGGAATGTGGCCGCGTCGATGCGCGTGAACTTCCGCTCCTGGCCCTTGATTCGCCAGGCCTACGCCCAGCGCGATCTGGCGCAGGCCCAGGTCGAGATGACCCGCGAGGCGCTCGATCAGGCCGCCGTCTCGACCTACTTCAACCTGGTGATGGTGCGGCGCATGATCGATATCAGCGTGCAGCAGGCCCTCTCCGCCCAGACCGTGCTCGGGTTTACCGAGGCGCAGGTCGCCGCGGGCACCGCCACCGAGTTTGAGCTCACCCGCGCACAACTTCGCGCGGTGCAAACACAGAAAGAAGTCGACCGCGCGCGTCAGCAGTACATCCAGGTGCGCAAAGCCTTTGCCGAACTTCTGCAAACCGACGACGACTTCGACGTCGAGGTCCCTGCGCGTCCCGAGGAGGTGCAGGGTGACAATCTGATGGAGCGCGCTGAAGAGAACCGCGCCGCCTTTGAGGTCAACCGCCTGGCCATGGAGGTCGCCGATCTGGGCATCGAAGATATCTACTACCAGTATCTGCCCTCGCTCTCGGCGACGTTTAGCTACGGCGGCGGCAAGTCCACCGCGCTTGCTCCCGGCGACCCGCGCTGGATTCTGACCCTGGGCGCGGAGTGGACGCTGTGGGACGGGGGGCTGCGCGAAGCGCAGCTCAAGCAGGCCCAGGCCCAGCGCGTCGCCGCTGAGCTTCGTCAGGAGCAGACCCGTCACCAGATCGCCTCGGAGATCGACCAGGCCCGTGCCGATGTCGAAGCCGCGCGCATTCAGCTCGACAGTGGCGTCACCGAGCTGGAGCTCGCCCAACGCGGTGTGGAGCAGGCCGAGACGGCCTTCCGCTACGGCGTGGCCACCCAGCTCGATGTGATCAACGCGCAAGACCAGCTGCGCCTGGCTCAGCTCGCCCGGGTGCAGGATGAACTGCAGCTGGAGATGGCCGTCTACAACCTTCAGACCCTGGTCGAGGGCCTCGACCCCTGATCTTCTGGCCCGCGCGGCACACAGCGCGCGGGCCAAATTTCCCCCGAAAGGGGGAGCAATCTTTGATTTTTATCCTACATGTGATTACAGTGTGGGAGAGCAACCGCCTCTTTCAGCGTCGGACCCTTTGAAGATGGAATGCCTCCGGGCGGCCATCGCGTTATCCCGGCGCCTTTCGGCGGCGATCGCGAACCAATCTTAGCAAGGCGTTACTTGAACCTTAGAGCAGGTGGTTACACAAACAGATGTTGATGAAGCCGGGGTTGGGGAAGAGTCGTTATCAGCTCACCCCAAGAACTTCTCGCCACGAAGCGACAGCCTGTCGCACCGGCGAGGCCCGTCCCCTTATCAAGCCCGACAACTTCGTGTTGTGGGCCTTCTCGCCATAGATTGTAGATGTACGATTCCTTCCACCTTCGCCAGACTTTGTGCGATCTGGGGTCTTACCACTACTTCTCCGCTCCAAGGCGATATCTTCTCCAACTCCGGCTTCATCAGCAGGTTCTCAGCAAGTACGCCCCTCAGTTCGTTGGTAGTTAGCTTTCATGTATGGAGGATGACATGCGCATCACTGCAGTTCTGAAATCGTCTCTTATGCTCGCTCTGGCCCTCCCCCTCTTCGGATGCGGAGAGCCCACGCGTGAGGACTACCGCGACGAGGCCGCCGAGACCTACTGCGACCGAGTAGATGAGTGCGGCAACATCGGAGATGGCGGCGAATACGAATCGGTCTCGGATTGCATCATCGATCAGAAAGATCGATTCAATGAAGTCTGGCCGGCCAGCGAATGCGACAATGGTCGCATCAACGAGACGCAATTCGATCGCTGCCTCGATCGCATCAACGTCGCCGCATGTGATGGAAGCTGGCTGGACACCTTCTCGGCTATCAATGAATGCCGCGCCGGCAACGTCTGCACCAACTGAGCCACACGTCGCGCGGGGCTTCGGTGTTAACTTTCGAGCCCGCGCGTGAACGAAAAAGCCCGCGCCACCTTAAGAGGTGGGGCGGGCTTTTTTTGTGCACAGGGCCTGTGCGAAAGCTGTGGAAAACTCAGCCCTCAATCACCCCGGGACTATCATAGAGCGCCCGGCAGAGCGCCAGCGCGCGCGGCGATCGAATGCGCCAGTCCATGAAGTTCATCGCGTAGCCGATGGCGATCTCTTCGACCGGGTCCGCCCAGCCCAGCGCGCCGCCCATGCCCGGGTGCCCGAAGGACTCGGGGTTTGGTGAGAAGAGGTGGCGCTCCTCTTTGCAGAACCCGTGCGACCAGCCGATGGGCTTTTGCAGCACAAGGTCGTTCTGCGACCAGCCCTGGCGCGCGTAGACTGACTTGAGCGCGGTGGCCTTGAGGTAGCGCTGACCCTCAAACTTTCCTTTGGAGGCGAAAGGCAGATAGGCGCGGGCCACGCCGTGGGCGCTGCCGGTGGCCGAGGCCCAGCCCAGCACGGCGCGGCGCGCCGGCGGCTGATTGTAGACGGTCACATCATCGCCGGGGACCTGCGGGTTCAAAAACGCGCGGCGCATCGGTGAGCCGCGGCGCACAAACTGGCCGAGCACGCGGGCCTCGGTCGATTGAGGCTGGGTCAGGGCGTTGGTGAGCATCTTCGCCACCCGCGCCGGCTTCGCCGGCGGATAGAGGGTCGCGATGTCCTTATCAAACTGCGCCGGCGTGCCCAGGTACACATCGGAGCCCAGGGGCTCAAAGAGCTCGCGACGCAAGAACTCCCCGAGATCGGCGCCGGGGCAGATGCGCTCAAAAAGCTCGCGGGCGTACATCCCAAAGGTGATCGCGTGGTAGCCCTGGTCTGAACCTGCCTCCCACAAAGGTTTTTGCGACTCCAGAGCCTCCAGGAGCACGGCGGCGCGCGCCGGGTTGGTGACATCGTCCATCGTCAGCGAAGTGTCCAGGCCCGCCAGACCACCGCGGTGGCCGAGCAGGGTGGCGACCGTCATGCCCTCTTTGCCGTTGCGGGCAAAACCGGGCCAGTAGGTCTCGACCGGTGCGTCCCAGTCGAGCTTGCCGCGACTCGCCAGAAGATGCAGCGCCATGGCCACAAATCCTTTGGTCACCGAGAAGAGCACCACGCGGGTATCTTCGCGCCAGGGGGCTTTCGACGCCACATCGGCCATTCCACCCCAGAGATCGACCACACACTCCCCTCGCCGATATACCGTAAACCCGGCCCCCACCTCCTCGCCGCGCTCCAGCTGACGCGCAAAAACCCGCGCGACGGGTTCGTAACCATCCGCATAACTACCCCGTGCAGGGTAAGGAGCGTTGTTGGGGAGCTTGTCGTACATGTCTTACCTGGGATGCGAGAGACGTCAGCCGGGTGATAGCGTGCGGCGACAGCCTAACCCCGGCGACTTCTGTAGAAAAGTCGCATGCGGTGGTTGCGCCACACGCAGCGGTAGGTAGCCTGAAGACGACCTCTCTTCGCAGCACTCGTTGGCGACGCGATAACCTCTGACCGGCACCTCTATGACCGGGGGTCAGCCGGGCGCGGAGTGACCGGAGGTCAGCGAAGTGCGCAAGCGACAGTGACGTCTCAGCGGTGCGGCCGGAGCGAGTTTTGAGCCGACGATCCTTTTTTGAACAGTTTGAGCTTATCGACCCCATCGGCCGCGGCGCGATGGGCGCGATCTGGCGTGCCCGCCATCGTGGGGAGGGCGAGGAGGTTGCGGTCAAGGTGCTTGGCTCGAGCTACTCGGCGCGCGACACCATTCAGGCGGCCTTCGGCGATGAGGTGCGCGCGGTGGCCTCCCTGCGTCACCCGGGCATCATTGACGTCTACGATTACGGCGAACTTCTGGCCGACGATCCGCTGCCCAACCACCCCGATCTTCGTGTGGGCAGCCCCTACCTGGTGATGGAGCTTGCCGACGGGGGCAGCCTCGAAGAGCGGGCTGAGGCGATGAGCTGGTCGCAGATCCGCGCGCTCTTGCTGGGGCTGCTCGACGCGCTGGCCCACGCGCACGCTCGCGATCTGGTGCATCGCGACATCAAGCCGGCCAACATCCTGCGCTTTGGCCGGGGTGAACACACCCGCTTTAAGCTCGCTGATTTTGGCATCGCCCACGCCATCGCCTCCCCGGCCGAATCCAGCGGAGAGCATAACGCCTCGGGCACACCCCTCTACATGGCGCCGGAGCAGTTCACCGATCAGCGCCGGGAGTTCGGTCCCTGGACCGACCTCTACGCGCTGGGCTGTGTGGCGTTTGAGCTCTTGAGCGGCCGGCCTCCTTATGACGCGCGCTCGTTTGTCGGGCTTTACGATCAGCATAGCAACGCGCCCATCCCCCACCCCGACGTACCCGAGGGTGCCGTCCCCGAGGGGTTGCAGGGGTGGCTGATGCGTTTGCTGGCCAAAGATCCGCGCGCGCGTTTTGCGTGCGCGGCCGACGCCGCCTGGGCGCTGCTGACACTGCCGGCGGCGCGCTTTCCCGATCGCGTTTTGTGGGATTCTCCCACCAGCCCCACCCTGCCCGGGCGGCTGCCCACGACACCCCTGACCCTGGCCACGCTCAGCGAGGTTGCCGCCGCGACGCGCGCCCCACAGTCGCCCTCACTCCTCCCCCCCTCCCAACGACCGGGGGTTGAGGATCAGCCCCATTCTACGCGCCCCTCCGGGGGTAACCCCACCGCCGCGTACCCCGCAGCAAGCGACGCCCCGCCCCTTCCCGCCACCTGGCGGGCGGCACACACTCCGGCGGCAAAGCCCCGCTGGCTGGGTGGGGTCGGGGTGGGACTCTTCGGCCTGCGCCCCACCCCGATGGTCGGTCGTAAAGCCGAGCGCGACCAGCTCTGGGAGGCGCTGCGCAGCGCCGCCGCACACAAGCGCTGCGGACTAGTCATCGTGCGCGGCGCCGCCGGCACCGGCACCTCCAGGCTTGCCAGCTGGCTGGCCACCCGCGCCCGCGAGCTCGGCGTTGCCACCGCGATGCAGGCGACGCTCAAGGCCGACGCCACCGCTACCTCCGCGCTGGTCGAGATGGTCCGCCACCACCTGCGCGTCGTTGGGCTCAGCGGCGAGGAGCTCATCGAGCGCCTGGGGCGCGCGCTGCCCCCGCAGCTCGACTCGCCGACCCTGACCCGGCTGGCCGAGCTCCTCGAAGATCGCAGCGCGCTTCCCCTGGACGCACAGCTCTCCACCATCGCGCGGGTGATCCGCGCCCGGGCCACGACGCGCCCGCTCGTGCTGGTCCTCGACGATGTGCAGTGGGGCGCGGGCGCGCTGCGCCTCTGCGCGCAGCTGCTTCGCTCCGAAGACCAGTTCCCCATACTCATCGTCGCCACCCTTGGCGACGAAGCCCTGGCCGAGCGCGACGAGGAGCAAGCTCTCATCGCCGATCTTCTCACCACCTCCGACGACGCGCGCGTCAGCGACATCCACCTGCGCGCGCTCCCGCCCGAAGATCACCACCAGCTCGTCGCCAACCTCCTGGGCCTGCACCATGACCTGGGCCGCCGCATCGCCGAGCGCAGCAATGGCAACCCCCTCTTTGCCATTGAGCTTGTCGGCGACTGGATCCAGCGCGGCATTCTTCAACCCGGCCCCCGCGGCTTTGAGATCCCCGATCTGGCGCTGGCCGAAGAGAGCCTGCCTGACGATCTTTTGAGCATGGGGTCTGAGCGCCTGCGCACCCTGATGCAAACCTCGACGCTGGGCCCGTATCGCCAGGCTGTGGAGGTCGCGGCGACCCTGGGTCAGCTCGTCTCGGTGCCGCTGTGGCGCCAGGTCTGTGCCCGCGCCGGTGTGGAGGCCCCGCCCTGGCTTATGGCCGAGCTGATGCGCCTGCGCCTTGTAGAAGGCACCCGCGAGAGTGTCGCGTTTGTGCAGGGCATGGTGCGCGAAGCCCTTTTGGAAGATGCACGTAAGAGCGGGCGCCTTGCCGATTTTCACCGCGCGGCGGCCGAGGAACTGATGCGTGAGGGCATGCCCGCCGCGCTCGCCAGCCGCGAGCAGCTCGCCAGACACCTGGCCGGCGCCGGCGCGCATCGCGACGCGCTCCCGCATCTTCTCGAGCTGGGCGATCGCTACCTGGTCCAGGGCGACACCAGCGCCGCCCGGCGTCTCAGCGCACATGCCCTGGCGAGCCTCCACCACGCCGCGCTGCCCCGGCAGAGCGCCTCTGGTGTGCACCTCGATCTTCTGGAAGCCCGCATCCACATTGAACGTCTGGAGTCAGTGCGCGCCGCCGAGCAGGCCGCCCGCGCCCTGGAAAACGCCACCGCGCTGAACCTCCCGGCAGCCTGCGCCCGCGCCAACGAGCTGCTGGCCCGCTGTAACCGCTCCTTCAACATCTACGACCGGGCGGTGCACTTCTTCGATCAGGCGCTGGCGCTCTACCTCCAGGTGGGCGACGCCACCTCCCGGGCCAGCGCCCAGGAGGGGAAGGCCTGGACGCTGGTGCTCCTGGGCCAGATCCCCGCGGCTGAAGCCACCTACCTCGACGCTATCGCCACCCTTGAGGAGACTTTCCCGGTGCCCGTGCGCGCGCTGGCCGACGCCTACAATGGCCTGGCCGAGATTCGCCGCCGCCAGCGGCGCTTTGACGACGCCGACCTCCTCCTCGCGCAGCAGGAAGACCTGGCCCGGCGCTTCGGGCACGCCTCGGCGCTCTGCGACGCCTTTAATACCCGCGCCGAGATCGCCCGGGAGCAGGGCGACTACGCCCGCGCGCGCGAGCTCTACGAGACGGCCTTTCGTTATCTGGCCGAGACCGGCGCGCGCATCGGCGACATCGCGCACCTGAACCTCGCGCTCGTCGATCTTTTCGGCGGCGAGTTGGAGGGGGCACTTGCAGCCTTCGAGGCGCTTGTGGCGAGGATGCCCGAGGATCACTCCTTTGCGTACCGCGCCTATATCTACGCCGCGCTCACCGCCGCTTACGCCGAGCTTCAACGCTGGGAGGACGCGCGCACGCAGCTGCACAACTTCATCCGCGACCAGAACGCCACGAAAATTTTCGATCTGGACATCGCAATGTGTTTGAGCCGCGGGGCCGACCACGCGCTCCGACACGGACAGAGCGCGCTGGCCGAGCCCCTGCTACGCCAGGCCATCCATCAATGGGAGCGCATCGACCGCGGCGCCCGCGCCGCCGAAGAGCGCGCGCGACTCTCAGCGCTCACGCTCTGATAAGCCTCACACCTCCCCCTTCTGCGATGACCGTGGGTTGCATCTTAGCCAGTATGTATGCGGGTGTGACGTGACCCACGGTCATTCGCATACCCCCTCGCAACGCCGCAAAAGGTCAACGTCCCGGCACGCTCAACGCTCGTCCGCCCCGATGTCGGGAGCGGCCCCCTTCTCGTGCGGCTCCCCGTCGATATCCAGGCCGGCGTCTTCCACGACGTCCCCCTGATCGATGGCCGCTGTGGCCGACGCCCCCAGATGAAAATCCAGTCCGAACGCATCTTCAAACAGCGCTGCCCCCACCCCCTCAAGGTTGGTTTCAACCTCCCCCGCAGCCTCATTCCGGCGCGTGATACGACCGACGAGGTTGTTGCGGATTTCGGCCGATGTATTGGGGAAGCGGTAGTCGATGGAGCTAAAGCGGTTGGCCGCGTCCGCGTCATAGATGGTGTTATGAAGAACGCGCACGCCGTGGGCCTGCGCAAGCTCGATGCCGGTGTCGTAATAGTCGATGTCGGCCACGATGATGTTGTTGCGAATCATCCCGTCGATATGCCCCATATACCCCTCCACCTCGGGGTGAGGGTCGTCGGCGTAATTGCGATCGCCGCCGCTCTGCGAAAGCCCGAACCCCACGCCGCGGGCGCAATTTTCAATCAAGTTGCGCTCCACCACGGTGTCGCGCGAGGCCGACCAGAAGTGCACGGCGTGCTCCGCCAGCCCTTCGCCGGCGCAGTAGATGTCTTTGAAGTGGTTATCGCGCACCACCCAGCCACGCGCGGCGTGACCGTCGACGCCGCCGGTGTAGCAGCCGGTGCCGCTGCGATCGACGCGCGGGCGCCCGGCGTCGGTGAGCTCAAAACGCGAGCAGGCCACAAGCCCATCGTCCACAAAGGCGCTGCGCGCGCCGTTGGGGTTGATCTTGATAAACTGCTGCGCACCATCGACGATATGCACCCCGTAAATACGCGTCCCTAAAAGGTTTTCCGACGCATCACCGGTGGGCGTCACGTGGATGGGGTGGTGCAGCGCGCGACGCAGAGTGAGGTGCGCGAGGGTCGCGTTGCTGGCGTTGATAAAGACCAGCGAGTTGACGTTGTAGCCGCCGTCGATCACCACGCTCTCGGCGTCGTCACCGGCCGAGCGCAGGGTGACGCCTTCGGCGCGAATATGCAGCGTCTCGGTGAGTTCGTAGGTGCCGGCGGCCAGCACGAAGGTCGTGTTGGCCTGAGCCTGGCGCACAAGCTGCGGGAGCTGCCCGGCCATCGACGCGTCGACTTCCACGATCGTGCCGCCGCTCTCAGGCAGCGGCGCACAATCCACCGCGCCCGGCGTCTCGGGATCTTCCGGATCTTCCGGATCTTCCGGATCGTCCGGATCGTCAGCGTCGGCATCGACCTCGTCGCCGGCGTCATCGACCGAGGTGTCGGTATCCGGGTCATCGGGGCTCCCATCGTGGGAGGCATCCTCCCCAGGGGCATCCGGAGCGCCGGCGTCTTCGCCCCCATCGAGGGCGCGACGCGCATCCGGGTCGCCGCTCCCGCAGGCCACACCTGCCCCGGCCAGCAACATCACGATCAAGGTTCTCCGAAAGAGCGCGCTCCACTTCACCATCACAACTCCCCATCTTTGAGTGTTCGTCATTCCCCCGCTGGCGCGGGCGTCGGCATCGCTTCGATGCGATCGAGGATGCGCAAAGTGGCGAGCTTTCGCCAGCGTCTCGCTGTATCGATTCGCAACGTCGCGACGTTTTTTCAATGTATTTGCCGACCCCGTGCTCAGGCGACCGGGGGTTGAACTTTGCCCTGCATCTGTGCGGGGAATCGATGACCCTGGGTCATCCACATTTGCCAATTTTCGATGACCCTGGGTCGTTTCATTTCGACCATTTTCGATGACCCTGGGTCGTTCCATTTCGACCATTTTCGACGACCCTGGGTCGTTCCAGTTCGACCAACCTCGATGACCCTGGGTCGTTCAACTTCACCCGAATTATGCCTCATACCTCCCCCACCCCAAACGACCCTGGGTCACACCTCCCCCTTTATTCATACGCCTTTCCGGCGACCCACGGTCATCGACCTACCCCATAGCAACGCTGCGCAGCAGGCATAACGCGCCCCTCCCCCGCCGGCGAACGATCGCCGACTCGCGGCCCCCTCCCTGCTCGAAAAAACCTGATCAAAAAACTCTGGTTGAAAACTTACGAGGCGCTCTCGCTCTCCACCCCGGCGGGCGGGAGGTTCTGGGCCGGGCGAGCATCGCCGCGCACCGAAGGACCGCTGCGCTGGTAGGGCGTTCCCAAAATGCGGCTCAGCGCGGTGCGGGTGCGCGTGGAGAGGTAGCAGCTCACAAAATCCACCGACGTGCGCGGATCGAGGTAGGGGTTCTGGGTCTTGCCCAGCTTCACCAGCATCAAGACCTGCTCCGCCACGCTGACCGGACAGCCCGCGATGCGCATCACGTCCGTCTTGCGCGCGCCCAGAAACTTCTGCTCCACCTTGAGCATCTTTTTAAAAATGTCGTCGACCTTGTAGGTCTCCGGGTTGAGCTCGGAGCGATCGCGATAGAGGCTGTCGATCTGCACCTGCTGCCCGCCAATCTCCCCCTGGTAGGTCGCGCAGTCCCCCATAAACACGACCTTTTCGCCAGGCTTAGCGTCGATCGTCCCCTCGTAGGCCCCGAACACAATATGCATCGGAGGCATCTTCTCGTCGGTGGAGGCGTCGTAGACGCGCAAGATCTCGATAGCCTCCTCCAGCGCGCCGGGGCAGCCGCCCCAGCAGTAGTCGTCGGTCTGGCTGGGGGGGCGGCCCGAATACGCGCGGATGTTGGTGCCCTTAAAATACTCTTCGACGCGGATCAGCCCGACCTCAAAGTTTGCCGCGCGCTCCTTCGCCTCGTCGAGCGAGACATCGCCCAGGATGCGGATCTGCGAGAGATCCACCGGCCCAAAGCCGCGCTCGTGCGCCAGGCGAATATGATCGACCGTCATCGGGTCGACGCCGATGATGTGGCAGCAGACCGCGTCAAACGCCACCTGGTTGTTGCCCATCAACATCATGTCCAGCCGATAAGGCAGCGGCGTGAGCATTCTTCCTTCGCCAGCGATAATCGCGTCGGTGGCGATGAACTGCGGCTGGGTGATGTATTGCAGATCGGCGACCTTGTAGTTGAGCGCATGATCGTGATCGATGAGGCGATGGCGATCATCCTGAATGCCGATGTAATTCTTCATGCTGAAGGTGACCGTCGTCCACGGGTGCGCCTTGAACTTGGGGCAGTTCACAAAAAAGTCGGCCTTCGCCACCGGCTCCGGCGTATAAAAGGACTCGCGCAACCGGCCCTGGTGGTAGAGGGGAATCTCCACCTGCGTCGACTCTTCAAAATGGTAGAGCTTCACGTCGCCCACGCGGCGAGCCATCTCGTAGTAGCCGGCGTTTTTGAAGGTGTAGCGCGTGGGCACGGTGATGCCGCTGCGCTCCCCGACGGCCAGCTCCTCCATATTCGAGCCGCGCTTTTTCAGCGCGCGCAGGATGCCCTCCACAAACTCCGCGCGGGTGTACGCGTGCGGGAACATCTCGCCAGACGCCACCACGTTGGGCTTGACCAGGGTGCGACCGTGGGGCTGCAAACCCATCGTGTCGAGCCCCTCCACCGCCAGGCGCTCAATACGCTCGGGCTCGTAGTCGGGGCAATGCCTCAAGATCACGGTGGGAAGGTGGGTGGTCATCGTTTCTCTCCAGCAGAGTCGGGGGCAAAGGCGCGGGCGCACGCTGTGGATAGTGTAAACGGTCGGACGCTCCGGTCCAATCCCGCCACCTTCCTGGCCGCGTTTCCGCCGGGGTGCATACCCCCTGTCACATGCTTGCGACGGGGTAGACGGACGACCGTGGGTCGCCCCATACCCGTATAAACGCTGGAGAAGGTACAACCCTGGGTCATGTCCAGGAGGGTAGGTATGTGGCGGGTTGATGACCGTGGGTCATCTCCAATCGTGACCCTGGGTCATCTCCAATCGTGACCCTGGGTCGTCTCCAAACGTGACCCGGGGTCGTCTTTCACCCGCATAAACGCTGGGTCAAACTTGACCCAGGGTCACTTCCAAACGTGACCCGGGGTCGTCTTTCACCCGCATAAACAAAGAACTTCACCCAACCCACGGTCATCTTAAAACGCAAAAACGAGGCCCCCACCGGGCCCGCACCACCTCCTCTCAGATCGAGCGAATTCGCAGCGACAGCCCCCTCTGTACCTTCCCCAACTCCCGTTGTATGCTCCCGCCAAATTGGCCCATCGCCGCCTTGCACGTGTTAAAATGAGGGCGGTGCGATCACTGAATCATGTCGTTTGCAGGACCTACTTTATGGTGATGGATATCACCTCCAGCCGCGCCCCGGAGCAGGCCGCCGAGGCGGATGCGCCGCAGGCGCCGGCCTTTGCTCCGGCGCAGCTTCGCGAGGCGGCCCACCGGGTGCGCGAGACCGCTTATATTCTGCGCGAGCCCTCCGGGGGGCGCGTCGGCGTGAGCTTCGATGCGCGTCACCTCGACCCCCGCGCCGGTTTTGAGCACCTGGCGACCCTGCCGCCGATGTACCCGGAGTGGCTGAGCGATCGCGCCTTTTGCGAGACCCACGGCCTGCGCTTCCCTTATGTGGGCGGGGCGATGGCCAACGGCATCACCAGCCCTGAGATGGTGATTCGCCTGGCGCAGGCCGGTATGCTGGGCTTTCTGGGCACCGCCGGCCTCCCGCTGGAGCGTATGGTCGATTATATCGATCGCACAGCGGAAGCGCTCAACCCCCGGAAGTTGCCCTTCGGCGCCAACCTCATCCACTCCCCCCAGGAGCCCGGCCTGGAGATGGCCACCGTCGAGCTCTTCTTGAGCCGCGGGGTGCGCCGGGTCTCCGCCTCGGCCTTTATGCGCCTCACCCCCGCGGTGGTGCGGTATGCGGTGAGCGGTCTTTTTCGCGACGCCCACGGTCAGGTGCAGCGCTCAAACTTCCTTTTTGCCAAGATCTCGCGGCCGGAAGTCGCCGAGCCTTTTCTGAAGCCCGCCCCGCAGAAGCTCCTCGATCAGCTGGTGGCCGAGCAGAAGATCACCGCCGACGAAGCCGCGCTGGCCCTCGAAGTTCCCGTGGCAAGCGATATTACGGTGGAGTCAGACTCCGGCGGCCACACCGACCGCCGCCCGCTGGGGCCGCTCTTCTCGGTGATCGCGCGGCTGCGCGACGAACTTCAGCGCGAATACGGCTTTGCCACACCGGTGCGCCTGGGCGCCGCCGGCGGGCTGGGCACGCCACAGGCGGTGGCCGCGGCCTTTGGGCTGGGCGCGGCCTTTGTGCTCACCGGCTCCATCAACCAGGCCAGCGTCGAGGCAAATCAGTCGCCGGGGGTCAAAGAGATGCTGGCCCAGGCCCGTTTTGCCGATGTGACGATGTGCCCGGCCGGCGACATGTTTGAGATGGGCGTCGAAGTTCAGGTGTTGAAGCGTGGCAACTTCTTCGCGGCCCGCGCCAAACGTCTTTTTGAAGTGTACTCGACCTACCCCTCCATCGAGGCGATCGAGCCGGAAGTTCGCGAGAAACTTGAGCGCGAGATCTTCCAGCAGACGATGGAAGATGTCTGGCAGAAGACGCGCGACTTCTTTCAAACCCGCGATCCGCAAGAGATTGCGCGTGCCGAGCGCGACCCGCGCCACCGCCTGGCGCTGGTCTGCCGCTGGTACCTGGGGCTCTCCAGCCGCTGGGCGATCGAGGGCGTCGACGGGCGCCAGCTCGACTACCAGGTCTGGATGGGACCGGCCCAGGGCGCCTTCAATGACTGGGCGCGCGGCAGCTTTCTGGAGCCCCTGGAGGCACGCCACGTCGACCAGATGGCGCTCAACCTGATGGAGGGCGCCGCCCGCATCACGCGCGCCTCCCAGCTGCGCGCCTTCGGCGCGGCTATCCCTCCGGATGCCTTTGATCATCGGCCCCTCCCCCTGGCTTGACCAGGCTCGCAGGGCGTCCACACTCCCGACGCTCGGACCCTCTTGTTGTGAACTCGAGTCTCGCTGACCCCCACTCGGCGCTTTTGACGCAGTAGGACTTATGCCTCTTATCCCCACGCCTTCTTCGGCCCCCTCCTCGCCAGATGCCAGCACCTCGCAGGAAAAAAACCTGCACGCCGGCGGCGACCACCCGCCGGTGGCCATCGTCGGCTTGAGCGCGCTCTTTCCGGCCTCGGCCTCCCCGGGACGCTTCTGGCAAAACATCATGGAGGGCAACGACCTCATCACCGAGGTTCCGCCCTCGCACTGGCTCATCGAAGATTATTTCGACCCGGAGCCGGGCGACGCCGATAAGACCTACTGCAAGCGCGGCGGATTCTTGCCGGACGTCGACTTCGACCCGGTGGCCTTTGGCATTCCGCCGACGATGATCCCGGCCACCGACACCACCCAGCTCCTCGCGCTGATCGTGGCGCGCCAGGTGCTCGACGACGCCTTCAAAGGCCAGTTCGAGTCGATGGATAAAGAGCGCATGAGCATCATCTTAGGCGTGACCGCCGGCCAGGAGCTTTTGATTCAGGCTGCCTCGCGTCTGCAGCGCCCCCAGTGGCTGCGCGCGCTGCGCGAGCAGGGCATCGGTGAGTCCAAAGCCCAGGAGATCTGCGACCGCATCGCCGCGCAGTACACCCCCTGGCAGGAGAGCACCTTCCCGGGACTTCTGGGCAATGTGGTGGCCGGACGCATCGCCAACCGCTTCGACTTAGGCGGCACCAACTGCATCACCGATGCGGCCTGTGCCTCCTCGCTCTCGGCGATGGCGATGGGACTCAACGAGCTCTACCTCGGCCACTCCGATGTCGTGATCACCGGCGGCGTGGACTGCTTTAACGACATCTTCATGTACATGTGTTTTTCCAAAACCCCGGCGCTCTCCCCCAGCGGCGACTGCCGCCCCTTCGCCGACGGTGCCGATGGCACGTTGATGGGCGAGGGCATGGGGATGTTTGCGATGAAGCGCCTGGAGGACGCGGAGCGCGACGGGGATAAGGTCTACGCGGTGATCCGCGGACTTGGCTCCGCCTCTGACGGTCGCTCGTTGTCGGTGTACGCGCCGCTGCCCGAGGGTCAGGCCAAGGCGCTGCGCCGGGCGCACGAGCGCGCCGGATTTTCGCCTGAGACCATCGAGCTTGTCGAAGCGCACGGCACCGGCACCCGCGCCGGCGACGCCGCCGAGTTTGAAGGGTTGCGCCTGGCCTTCGGCGGAACAGGGGATCCGCAAGACATTGAAAACACTCAAGAAACCACCAAAAACCCATGGTGCGCGCTGGGGTCGGTAAAAAGTCAGATCGGCCACACCAAGGCCGCCGCCGGCGCCGCCGGGCTTTTCAAAGTGGTGATGGCGCTGCACCACAAGGTGCTCCCGCCCACCATCAAGGTCGGCCAACCCAACCCGAAGATGAACATCGAGGAGAGCCCCTTCTACCTCAACACCGAGGCCCGGCCCTGGGTGCGCGGTGATGATCATCCGCGACGCGCCGGATTGAGTTCTTTCGGATTTGGCGGCAGCAACTTCCACGTCGCACTGGAGGAGTACCGGGGGCCGGCCGCAAAACCCGATCGCCTGCGCGCGTTCAAGAGCGAGCTTCTTGTTTACGGCGCCGACGATCTCGACGCTCTGAAAAGCACGTTGAAGGAAGTTCAAAATAACCTTCAGTCGCTTCCGGAAGATGAGGGTGAGAAGCGCGAGGTGTTGGCCTTTGAGGCGCATAACTCGCAGTCGAGCTTCAACCCCGGGTCATCAATTCGCCTGGCGCTGGTGGCCGCATCGCTCGACGAGCTCGGCAAAAAGATCGCACAGGCGCTGGCGAACTTCGACGCCGAGAAGATCGACTTCGATCTTCCCGGAATGTGGGCGCGCCAGGGTGCGGGCATCGAGGGCAAGGTCGCCTTCTTGTACCCGGGTCAGGGAAGTCAGTACGTGGGCATGGGCGCCGACCTGGCGATGGCCTTTGATCGCGCCCGCGAGGTCTGGGATCAGGCCGCCCCGCTGGGACTTCATCACAAAGTCTTTCCGCCGCCGGCCTTCGACAAGGCGCAGAAAGAGGCCCAGGAGCTCGCGCTGCGCGAGACGGAGTGGGCTCAGCCGGCCATCGGCGCCGACAGCCTGGCTCGCCAGGCGATGCTCGAAGCGCTGAGGCTTAAGCCCGAGATGGTCGGCGGTCACTCCTACGGAGAGGTCAGCGCGCTGCAGGCTGCCGGGGCCTTTGACCCCGCCACCATGCTCAACATCGCAGCTCGTCGCGGCCAGCTGATGGCCGAAGCCGCCACCACGACCAGCGGCGCAATGAGCGCGGTGCGTTTGTCGGCCGAGGAGCTCCGCGAGGTTCTGAGCGGATGCGACGCCGACGTTGTGATCGCCAACGACAACAGCCCCACCCAGGTCGTGATCTCGGGCTCGGTGGAGGCGATCGAGGCCGCCGAGAGCTTCCTCGACGAGCAGTTCATCACCTTCATCCGCCTGCCGGTGGCCACCGCGTTCCACTCCCCGATTGTGGCCGATGCGGCGCCGGCGTTCGGCGAGTTTCTTGGCGAGCAGAGGATTGGCGAGCTTGGCTGCCAGGCGTTTGCCAACGTGAGCGCCGACGCCTATGCCGCAGACGACGCCGACGCGATCCGCAAGAGTCTGCAAGAGCAGATCACCTGCCCGGTGCGATTTGTGGAGATGGTCCGCGCGATGCACACGCAAGGCGCGCGTCTCTTCATTGAGGTCGGCCCCCAGGGGGTGCTCAGCGGGTTGGTCAAACGCATCTTGAGCGGCGAAGACTTTGAGACGGTCGCGCTCGATGCCCGCGGCAAGGACGACGTCACGGCCCTCTTTGAGGCACTCGGCAAGCTGAGCGCGCTGGGCATCACGCTGGACTTCGGGGCGCTCTGGGAGGGCTACGCCACCCCGAGCGACCCGCGCGATCGGCCGCGCTCGAAGTTTACGATCAAGCTCAACGGCGCGAACTACGGTCGGCCTTACCCGCCCGAAGGTGGCGCGGCGGCGCTACCGGCGCCCAACCCCGATGTTCCAGACAGTTCAAATAGTTCAGATAATTCAACGACTTCAAACACTTCGAAGACTTCAGAGACTTCGAACACCTCGAGTTTCAGCAGCGCTTCCGCTCCGGCGACCAGGGCCACCATGGCAAGCGACGACTCTACCAGGGACAAAACGACGATGAGTGAGCAGCAGTATACGAAGGGTCAGGCGGTAGCTCCGGGTCAGCCGGGAGCGCCGGCGTCGCAGAACACTGGCAATGGTCAGTCGGTAGCTCCGGGTCAACCGGGAGCGCCGGCGTCGGCGCAGGCTTTTGCGGAGTATCAGCGTGCGATGGCCGACAGCCATATGGCCTACCTGCAGCTGATGGAGCGCTCGGTGGCGCAGGCTCAGATGGCGTACATGCAGGCCATGGAGACCTCCTTTGCGCAGTGGTGCCAGGCCGGCGGGCAGGTGCCTCTCGCACCCTCGATTCCCGCGCCGCAGGCGGCTATGGCACAACCCCCGGCCATGCCTCAGGCCCCGGTGAACGGCTACCGTGCACAGGCCCAGACCCAACCCCCGGTCGCGCCCCAACCCCCGGTCGCGCCCCAACCCCCGGTCGCACCGGTCGCCTGGCAGGAGCGCGAGGATCGCTACCACGTCGTCCACCCCCTGATGGGTGGGCTGCGTTCTCACACCTCGGCTGCCAGCCTCAATGGCCACACGGCGACCACCGCCTCACCCGCACAGAATCAGGCGGTGACGCAACCCGGGGTCATGTCGCAACCCGCCGCGAGTGCCCCCAACGGGGTCGCCGCGACCCCTTCGGTCGACCTCACCGCCACCTTTATGGACGTCGTCGCCGACAAGACCGGCTACCCCGCCGAGATGCTCGACGCCTCCATGGCCCTTGAGGCCGACCTGGGCATCGACTCCATCAAGCGCGTCGAGATCCTGTCGGCCGTCCAGGAGAAAGTGCCCGAGCTCCCCGAGCTCGACCCTTCGAAGATGGCCTCGCTCAAGACCCTGGGCGATATCGTCGGCTACCTGCAGAGCACCGCGCCGGCGCAGAGTGGCGCTTCCCCCGCGCAGAACAACGCCCAGGCGCAACCCACGGTCACGCAGTCTGCCGCGGCAAGCACGCCTTCGGCCGACCTCACCACCACCTTTATGGACGTCGTCGCCGACAAGACCGGCTACCCCGCCGAGATGCTCGACGCCTCCATGGCCCTTGAGGCCGACCTGGGCATCGATTCCATCAAGCGCGTCGAGATCTTGTCGGCGGTGCAGGAGAAACTTCC
Source organism: Lujinxingia vulgaris (assembly GCF_007997015.1). Classification (NCBI taxonomy): domain Bacteria; class Deltaproteobacteria; order Bradymonadales; family Lujinxingiaceae; genus Lujinxingia; species Lujinxingia vulgaris. Next base: position 171,732 of record NZ_VOSM01000006.1, on the reverse strand, counting down.
GGAGCTTCCCGAACTCGATCCTTCGAAGATGGCCTCGCTCAAGACCCTGGGCGATATCGTCGGTTATCTGCAGAGCACCTCGCCGGCGCAGAGTGGCGGATCACCCGCACAAATCAACGCCCAGGCGCAACCCACGGTCACGCAAGACACCGCGGCGAACGCTTCTGCGGCCGACCTCACTACCACTTTTATGGACGTCGTCGCCGACAAGACCGGCTACCCCGCCGAGATGCTCGACGCCTCGATGGCCCTTGAGGCCGACCTGGGCATCGACTCCATCAAGCGCGTCGAGATTTTGTCGGCGGTGCAGGAGAAACTTCCGGAGCTCCCCGAGCTCGATCCTTCGAAGATGGCCTCGCTCAAGACCCTGGGCGATATCGTCGGCTACATGAACACGCTCGGCACCTCCGGCGCTGCGGAGGGCAACAGCCTGGGAAAATCTGAACCGTCGGCGGTGACCGTCCCGCTCCCCACCCGCTACGCGGTGGAACGTGTGGCGGCGCCGTCGGCGGGTTTGAGCTTTTTGAACACCTCGCCAATTACGCTGATCGACGATCGGGGGGGCGTGGCCAACGCGCTGGCGGACCTTCTCAGTGAGCGGGGCTACCAGGCGCACGTCGTCGACGAACTCGCTGAAGATGGCGTGGTTGCGCAACTTCTCGACCTTCGGGGGCTGCGCGAGACCCCGAGCGTCGATAGCGCGCTGCAGCTCCAGCGCGACGCCTTCGCCTGCGCGCGACGTGCTGCCCGAGAGGGCTCGCTGCAGACCTACGCGCTGATCCAGGACACCGGCGGATCCTTCGGGCTAAGCGATGCCCCCCAGGGCCCGCGCGCCTGGCTCGGAGGCTTGAGCGCGCTTGCCAAAACCGCAGCCCAGGAGTGGACCACCACCCCGATCAAATCCATCGACATCGCCGCTCAGGGTCGCGACCCGCAGGCCGTCGCCCGCCGCCTGGCTGATGAGCTTCTGGCCGGCGGCCCGGAGCTTGAGGTGGCGCTGGCAGCCAACCTTTTGCGCTACACCCTGCGCGCCACTCCGACCGACGCTCCCACAGAAGGCCCCCTGACCCTGGGTGCCTCCGACATCCTCATCGCCTCGGGCGGCGCCCGCGGCGTCACCGCCCACTGCCTCATTGAGCTCGCAAAAGAGGCTCAGCCCACCATCATTCTGCTTGGCCGCACCGCCCTCGACGACGAGCCCGCAGAGCTTCGAGAAGCCCGCACCGACGCCGAGATCAAACGCGTGCTTCTTACACAGGCACGTGCAAGCGGTGAGTCACCCTCACTAAAAAATATTGGCCGCAAGGCGGCGAAAACGCTGGCGCAGCGCGAGGTTCGCCAGACGCTCGCGGCCATCGAAGCCGCCGGCGCTCGCGCCCGCTACCTGGTCGCCGACGTGCGCGACCGCGACGCGCTGCACCGCGCGTTTGAGACCGTCCGCAACGAGGTTGGTGCCCCCACCGCCCTTCTGCACGCCGCCGGTGTGCTGGCCGATAAGACCATCGACCAGAAGTCGGATGACGATTTCAACTTCGTCTTCGACACCAAGGTTGACGGCCTGCGCGCCCTTCTGGAAGTCAGCGCCAACGACCCGCTGCGCTTCATCGGCGCGTTCTCCTCGGTGGCCGCGCGCACCGGCAACACAGGCCAGGTCGACTACGCCATGGCCAATGAGACCCTTAACAAGGTCGTCGCCGCACAGGCCGCCGAGCGCGCCAAAAACCATCCCGACCGCCCCGCCCTCCTGACCCGCTCGCTGGGCTGGGGCCCCTGGGACGGTGGCATGGTCGACGCCTCTCTGCGCGCCCACTTCGAGTCGCGCGGCGTCTCGCTGATCGATCTTCAGGCCGGCGCCCGCGCCTTCGTCTGCGAACTTCGCGAAGATGATGCCGGCACCGAGATCGTGCTCGGCGACGGACTTCTCGACGACGCGGTGCGCGCCCGCGCCACGACCTTCGTCAGCGCACGCACCCACGACTTTCTAAAAGGTCATAGCGTCCAGGGTCACCCCGTGCTTCCGGCCGCCGTGGCGCTGGACTGGCTGCAATCCATCGCACGAAAAGCCCTGCCCCCCACCGAGGCGTTGCGCCTGCGCGACTTCAAAGTACTGCGCGGCGTCACCCTGGAGAACTTCGAAGACCCCGATGCCTGCTGGCGTTTTGAACTTCGCGCCAGCGCGCAGGCCGGCAGCGACGATCTTCTTCTGGAGGTCCTCGACGAGGATGGCAACCGCCGCTTCAGCGCCAAAACAAAGGCGGAGGCTCAACCCAGGGTCACCCCGCTGAGCATCCCCGAGCGCTTTGAAGACGCCACGCTCGACGTCGACGCGGTCTACGAGCGCTGCCTCTTTCATACCGGCCCCTTTCGCCTGATCCGCGCCGCCGACGGCCTGGGCCACCCCGACGCCTGCGCCACACTGCTGCGCGCGGTCGACGCCGGCTGGCAGACCGCCACCTGGGCCGGCGATCCGGCGCTGGTGGACGGCGCCCTGCAGCTCGCGCTGACCCAGGGCGTGCTCTCCGACGGTCGCGCCAACCTGCCCACCGCCATCGCCGAGGTTGTAGACCTGGGCTTAAGCCAGTGCGACGGCCCGGTAGAGCTGCTGGCAAGAACCCGCGACATCAACACCCACCGCGCCATCTTCGATCTTGATCTTCGCTGCGCCGACGGCCAACTCGCCGCCACAATCCGCGGCCTTGAGATGTACTTTCGCTCCGAGCAGCTCCTATGAGTCGCCCCACCCCCGTGGCCATCGTCGGCCAGTCCTGCGTCTTCCCCGGATCACTTTCGCCGGAGGCGTTCTGGCAAAATCTTCTGGCGGGCCGCGATCTTCTCAGCCCTCCCGACCCCGAGCGCTGGCGCGCCGAGCCCGCCCGCGCGATGGGCAAACCCGGCTGGAACAATGTTGGGGGCTACGTCACCGGCTTCGATGAGGTCTTCGACCCTCAAAACTACGCGCTCGACGCCGAGGTGATGCGCCACATCGACCCCCTGGTGCAGTGGTCGGTGCACACCGCGAAGTTGGCCTACCTTCAGGCCCAGAAGCGCGATGAAGGCCGCCTGGCGATCTTTTTGGGCAACCTCTCGCTCCCCAGCGAGGGCATGGCAAAGAGCGTGGAGGAAGATCATCTCCCCGAGGTTTTGCGCGACGCACGCCGGGCCTCGCGCTCCGATGCGGCGAACTTCGCCCGGCGTCTCGACCGCCATATGAGCGGACTTCCCGCCCACCTCATCGCCCGGGCGCTGGGCCGGCCCGAGGCGCCGGCGGCCGCGCTGGATGCGGCCTGCGCCTCCTCGCTCTACGCCATCAAACTGGGCATCGAGCGGCTTCGCGCCCATCAGAGCGATCTCGTGCTGGCCGGCGCCGTCAACCGCGCCGATCCGCTCTTCTTGAACATCGGATTTCAGGCGCTGCAGGCGCTCAGCCCCACCGGGCAGAGCCGCCCCTTTCACCGCGACGCCAACGGACTTGTGCCCACCGAGGGTTGTGCCTTTGTCGCGCTCAAGCGCCTCGACGACGCGGTGGCCTGCGGCGACACCATCCTGGGCGTCATCCACGAGGTGGGCCTCTCCAACGACGGGCGCTCCGACGGCCTGCTCGTGCCCAGCAGCGAGGGGCAGGTGCGCGCGCTGCGCGCGGCCTACCAAAACCTCGATCTTCGCCCGGACGACATCGGCTACATCGAATGCCACGCCACCGGCACCTCCCTCGGGGACGGCCGCGAGCTCAAGAGCCTGCAGGCCCTCTTCCCGGAGCGCCGCGACGAGTCGCTGCCCATCGGATCGCTCAAATCCAATATGGGCCACGCCATCACCGCCGCCGGCATGGCCGGGCTGCTGAAGATCCTGGCGTCGATGCAGGCCAACACGCTGGCCCCCACCATCCACTGCGACCAACCGCTCGACGCCCTGACCTCAAGCGCGTTTCGCGTCGTGCGCAGCCCGGAGCCCTGGGAGCCCACCCGCCAGGTGGCCGCGCTCTCAGCCTTCGGGTTTGGTGGAAACAACAGCCACCTCATCGTCGAATCCTGGCCCTCGTACGCCCGCGCCTACCCCGAGACAAGCGCCGGCAACGCCTCGATCACCCGCACCACGACTGAACTTCGCGCGACCCAGGGTCAAACATCTATCCGCCAGGATGACGCGACGATCGAGGTCGCCGTCGTCGCCCTGGCCACCCTTCTGCCCGACGCCCGCACCACCGGCGAATGGGCCGAGACCCTGCTCAACGCCCCGCCCCGGGGTCAGGCGTCAAGCGCCACCGGCGGCAAGCTTCATACGCTGACGCTTCCATTTAAGGGTCTGCGCTTTCCTCCCCGCGATCTTGAGGTCTCCGCGCCGCAGCAGATCGCAATGCTCCAGGTCGCGCAACACGCCGCGTCGCACGCAGGCACACTCCCCCGCGAGCGCACCGGCGTGTTCGTGGGCATGCAGACCGACCCGGATGTTGTGCGCCACGGGGTACGCGCGCGCCAGGACCACCTCTCGGATGCCGAGAAAGACGCCATCGCCTCGCCACTTTCGGCAGCCGCGGTCATCGGGGGGCTCCCCAACATCGTGGCCAACCGCATCAACGCCCACCTCGACCTTGGCGGCTACTCGCTGACCTTGAGCGCCGAGGAGCACTCCGGCGTCGTGGCGCTCGAAGAAGCCGCCCACGCCATCCGCCGCGGCGAGCTCGACGCCGCCGTCGTCGGCGCGGTGGAAGTCGCCGACGATCTTGAGCATGACGCCGCCGTCGCGCTCGTCTTAAAGCGCGCGAACCTCGCACGCGACGAGGGCGACACCATCCTGGCCACGCTCCCGGCCGAAGCCGACCTTCGCGACGCCGTCTCGCTCGACGCCCATCTTCCCGAATGCGGCAGCGCTCGCGGACTTCTGGCCATCGCCGCGGCCATCGCGCTCCCGGAGTTCGCCCTGAAGCGTCGCGGAGAGGCCACCGGCCTGCGCGCCACCGCCGTGGTTGAGACCTCCGCCACCGAAGCCGCCCCCCGGCGCAGCGCCATCACCCGTTCGCCGCTCCCCGTGGCCCTCGACGCGCCGGGCATCCACCACGTCGAAGCCCCCATCCCCGCCTTTATCGTCGCCTCCACGCCCGAGGAGCTCGCCGACAAAAAAGCCCGGCTGACGCGATTTGCCGAACAAGGCGAACACCCCGGCGAAGGCGTCTACCCCTTCGATGCCATCGATGGCGAGGTCGCTCAGGTCTTTACCGGCGCCGCAGCCGCCTACCACGGCATGGGGCAGGGAGTTTTGCTGGCCTTCCCCGATCTTCTCGAAGATCTGCGCGCGCGCTTCGCGCGCGTCGACGCGGCCACCCGCTGGATGACCCACCCCGACCGGCAGGCCGCCGCAACGCCGCTCGACAAGCTCTTTGCCGCCTCCACCCTGGCGCAACTTCATAACGATCTGACGACCGAATTTCTGGGCATCGACTTCGACGCGGCCATCGGCTTTAGCAGCGGTGAGACCAACGCGCTCTTTGCGACCGGGGTCTGGCGCGACTTCGACGCGCTCTACGATCAGTTTTCCAGCAGCGGCACCTTCACCCGCGCCCTCGGCGGCACCTTCGACATTTTGAAAAAAGCCTGGGCCGAGCATCTTGGCGAAGACGAAGCACCGCAGTGGGAGACCTGGCGGGTGGTCGGCCCCCGCCAACCTCTCGAAGAGGCGCTGGCCCATGAGCCCCTGGCCTACCTCACGCTCATCAACGCCCCCGATGACCTGACCATCGGGGGGCACGCTCCGGCGATCGCGCGCGTCCTCCAACATCTTCCCGAGCACCGTGCAAGCCACCTCGACTACGACATCGCCGTGCACATCCCCGAGGTCGCTGGTTTTCAGGAGCGCTGGCTCAAGCTGCACACGCGCGAGAGTTTTTCGACCACTCGCCGCCTCTACAGCCACGCTTTTTTAAGCCACTACGAACCCACCAGCGTCACCGTCGCCCAGGCGCTGCTCGGCCAGGCGCTGCGCACCGTCGACTTCCCGGCGATCATCAACGCCGCCTACGACGACGGCGTGCGCATCTTCGTGGAGCACGGCCCCCGCACGACCCTGGGCCCCTGGATTCGCCAGATACTCGGCGATCGCCCCCACCTCTGCGTCTCACTCGACTCGGCGGCCGACGCGGGACTTCGCCCCCTGGCCAACGCCCTGGCACGCCTTGCCGCAGCCGGCGTCACGCTCGATCTCGACGCCTACAACGCCCGCATCGAGCGCGCTAAAAACCACCCTCTCTTTACGACCCAGGGTCATCCCTCGACCAGCAATGACGCCACATTGAGCTTCCCGGCTCACTGGCCCACCTACCAGCTCTCGCCGGCGACTCCCCCCACTCGTGCCACTGCACCCGCGCCCGACTCCGCTCCCTCTTCTGCCCCCGATCAGCCGATGTCTCAGCCTACCTACCTTCCCCCGGCCCCCGCGCTTCCCCGGGTCACCGATGCGGCGATTCATGCCCCGGCCAGGGTGCAGTCTCACCACGGCGAGCCGACGGCCGCGCAAGAGTACGTGCGGTCACAACCTCCGGTGGCGGCCCAGTCGCAGGCATCCAGCGCACCTTCCGCGGCGAACCCGGCGCGGCCTGGGACCTCGGCCTCAAGCCTGCCGCCTTATTTTGAGCTGCAGCGCCAGGCCTACGAGCGCTACCTGGGCGTGCTCGCCACGCAGGCGGAGGTTCATAAAGCCTTTCTGGCCCACTCTCAGCGGGCCTGGCAGATGGCGAATCAGCCCGGGCATACCACGCAGCATCACCCGACTCCCATGACCCAGGGTCAGCCCATCGCGAGCAATGGCGCCGAATTTTCGGGTTTGATGGCCGGGTCGCAGTCTCACTCGTACGCGGTGGAGCCACCCACTTCGAGCATGACCCAGGGTCACTTGAACACGACCCAGGGTCACCCTGAAAACACGACCCACGGTCATCCAAACGCGACCCAGGGTCACCCGGAAATGATGACCCACGGTCACCCTGAAAACACGACCCACGGTCACTCGAACATGACCCAGGGTTACACCTCCAAAACGACCCAGGGTCACATCTCCACCAGCAATAGCGCCGAATTACCGACCTCCACGCCCAACAGAACCCCCGCCCCAACCCCCGTCGGCCCCACCTTCGATCGCAGTGATCTGGAGGTGCTCGCCAGTGGCAACATCTCGCAAATCTTTGGGCCGCTCTTCAGCATCCAGGATGACTTCCCCCGCCAGGTGCGCATGCCCGAACCGCCCCTTTTGCTCGCCGACCGCGTCACCGGCATCGACGCCGAGCCCGGCGTCGTGAGCACCGGCACCATCTGGACCGAGACCGACATCACCCCCGACGCCTGGTACTTGCACCGCGGGCACATTCCGGCCGGTATCATGATCGAGGCCGGCCAGGCCGACCTCTTGCTCATCTCCTGGATGGGCGCCGACTTTAAAAACCGCGGCGAACGCATCTACCGCCTGCTCGGCTGCGAGCTCACCTACCGCGGTGGGCTGCCGCAGGCCGGCGACACCTTGAGCTACGACATTCACATCGACGGCCACGCCAACCAGGGGCCGATCCGCATCTTCTTCTTCCACTACGACTGCCGCGTCGGCGACGACATCCGCCTCTCGGTGCGCGAGGGCCAGGCCGGCTTCTTCTCCGACGCGGAACTGGCCGAGTCGATGGGCGTGTTGTGGACGCCCGAGAAAGAAGATCTCGACGCGGCCCCCGAGCACATCACCTCACTGGTCTCACCGGAGCTTGTCCCCTCGAGCTTCAGCGCCGCACAGGTCCAGGCCTTTGCCGACGGCGACCCCGCCGCCTGCTTCGGGCGCGGCTACGAACGCCTGCTCACCCACACCCGCACCCCCTCGATCCATGAGGGGCGCATGTGTTTGATGGGCGAGGTCGAAGAGCTCAACCCGGGCGGCGGGCCCTGGGGACGCGGTTATCTGCGCAGCCGCCTCGACATCACCCCGGACCACTGGTTCTTCGACGGCCATTTCAAAAACGACCCGTGCATGCCCGGCACCTTAATGTTTGAAGCGGGCATGCAGGCGATGAGCTTCTATATGGCCGCCTGCGGCCTGACCTTTGCGCGCGACGGCTGGCGTTTTGAGCCCGCCCCCGACATCCCTTACCAGCTGCGCTGCCGCGGGCAGGTCACACCCACCTCAAAAGTTCTCACCTACGAGATCTTTGTCGAAGAGCTCAACGACGCAACCTCCGGCGGCCGCCCCTCGCTGCGCGCGCACATCCTGGCGACGGTCGATGGTCTTAAAGCCTTCCACTGCCGCTCGATGGTCATGCATCTCGTGCCCGACACGCCGATGGGCGAGCGCATCGCGTGTGAGGGCGCGCCGGAGGAGCGCGATCCGCGGGCGGTGGAGCGTGGCGGCGTGGTCCACGACCGCTTCGCCCTGGAGGCTACGGGCATTGGCCCGGCCACAGCCTGCATGGGCCCGGCCTACCAGCGTTTTGAAGACGCCGGACGCATGCCTCGCCTGCCCGGCGACCCCTTCCAGTTTATGACCCGCGTCACCGACTTCAGCTCCGAGCCCGGCCAGAGCGCCCCGGGCGACGAGGTCGTCGTCGAGTACGATCTCCCCGAAGACGCCTGGTATTTCGATCATAATGATCGCGGGGTCGTCCCCTACGCCGTGCTGCTGGAGGCGGCACTGCAGCCCTGCGGCTGGCTCTCTCTGACCTCCAGAGCCTTTGCCGACGCAGCCGAGCCCCTCTACTACCGCAACCTCGACGGGCAGGCGACGCTCCTGCAGGAGCTGCTGCCGGCCGGCGGCACGCTGCGCACACACACGCGCATGACCAACCAGTCCATCTCCGGCTCGATGATCATTCAGAGCTTCGAGGTGCAGTGCACCATCCATGATGTGCCGGTCTACGAGCTCACCACGACCTTCGGGTTCTTCCCGCACGCGGCGCTGCAGAACCAGGTAGGCCTGCCGCTCACCGACCTCGATCGCGAGCGTCTGAGCGCAGACCCCAGAGTCACGACCGACCCCGAACTTCGGGCCTCATGGTCAACCCAGGGTCAAAATGCCCTCAGTCGGAGCGCGGCGTTGGAGTTACCCCCGGTGGTCGACCTCACCACACCACCCGACCCCGAACACCCCGAGCTCTGGCCCGGCACGATGCTACGCATGATCGATCGCCTCACCTCCTGGGAGGAGACGGCCACCGGCGTGCGCGTTCGCACTGAAAAAGACGTCGACCCGGGCGAGTGGTTCTTTAAAGCGCACTTCTTCCAGGATCCGGTTCAGCCCGGATCACTCGGCGTTGAAGCCATGATCCAGACGCTGCGCTACAGCCTGCTTCGCCTGGGGCTGCATCGCCGCTTTGAAAACCCCGTCATTGAGCCTCTGGCGCTCGACCAGGCCCTGACCTGGAAGTACCGCGGACAGGTCATCCCCGAGAATCAGAAGATCACCATCCTCCTCGACCTCCACACCGTCGAGGAGACCGACCACGACACCCTCCTCATCAGCGAGGCCTGGCTTCTGGTCGACGGCTTAAAGATCTACCACACCTCCAACCTGGCGCTGCGCGTGCGCGAGGATCGATCATGACCCAACCCGCATCTTCCATCTCTCGTGTGCTCACTGGCGAGTTTCGCCGCGTGGCGATTCTCAACCGTGGCGAAGCGGCGATGCGCTTTATTCGCGGCGCCAAAACCTGGAGCCGCAGAGAACGCGTGCCGCTGGAGACCATCGCGCTCTACACCTCCGCCGACACCGACGCCCCCTTTGTGCAGGCGGCCACCCACGCCGTCGCGCTGCCCGACCCGGCCCCCGGCCAGCCATCGCCCTACGTCAACATCGATCTTCTGCTGGATACCGCGCAGGCCGCCGGCGCCGACGCCATCTGGCCGGGCTGGGGTTTTGTCTCCGAAGATCCCGCGCTCGCTGACGCCTGCCAGGCCCGCGGTCTGGTCTTCTTAGGCCCCCCCGCCTCAGCCACCGTTGAGATGGCCGACAAAGTCAGCGCCAAACAGCTCGCGGAGCGCTGCGACGTGCCGGTCGCCCCCTGGTCAAAAGAGCCCGTCGCCGACGTCGACGTCGCACTCGCGGCTCTAAAAACCATCGGCTTCCCGGCGCTGCTCAAATCCGCAGCCGGCGGCGGCGGTCGCGGCATCCGCCTGGTGCACAACCCCGACCAGGTCGAAGACGCCTTTAAGAGCGCCTCGGCCGAAGCCCTGGCCACCAGCGGCAATGCCGCGCTCTTCATCGAGCGCTACATCACCGAGGCTCGCCACGTTGAAGTCCAGGTGCTCGCCGACACCCACGGCAACGTCTGGACCCTGGGCACCCGCGACTGCTCGGTGCAACGCCGCAACCAGAAACTTCTCGAAGAAGCCCCGGCCCCGGGACTACCCAACGAACTCAGTCAGAGCCTCGAATCCTGCGCCCGCCGCCTTGCCCGCGCCTGCGGCTACGTCGGCGTTGGCACCGTCGAATACCTCGTCCTTCCGACGACCCCGGGTCATCCTTCACACCCGGATTCTGCGACGTCTCAAACGACCCTGGGTCATCCTTCACCCACAACCCAGGGTCACCGTTCAACCGCACAGAACAACGCCGATCTCACCTTCGTCTTCCTCGAGATGAACACTCGTCTGCAGGTCGAGCACACCGTCACTGAGGCGATCTTCGGCATCGATCTCGTCGCCGCTCAGATCGACGTCGCCCGGGGCCTCGACCTCAGCACCCGCACTCGACCCGAGCCCCGCGGCGTGGCCGTGGAGGCCCGCCTCAACGCCGAAGATCCCGACGATGGCTTCGCCCCGCGCACCGGCCAGATCCTGCGCTTTGTCGCCCCCGACGGCCCCTGGATCCGCGTCGATACCGGCTACGCCGAGGGCAACACCATCCCCTCGGCCTTCGACTCCAACGTCGCCAAGATCATCACCTGGGGCATCAACCGGCAGGACGCCCTGGCGCGCCTGCACAGCGCCCTCGATGATACGGTGCTCGCTGTGGAGACCGGCCTCTCCAACCGCGCGCTCTTGCGGGAGCTCGTCGCCGACTCCGACTTCCACGACGGCCCGGTCACAACCGCCTGGCTCGACGCGTTTCTCGCCAGTCGCCCCCGCGCCCACCAGCGCCACCAGCTCGCCATCGCGCTGGCGGCCGCCGCCATCGGCGACCACCTCGCCACCCGCCGCCAGGAGCTGCGCCTCTTCTTTGCGCAGGCCCTCACCGGCCTGCCGCGGCGCCTCTCTGCCCCGGGCCCACGAGAGCTCAGCTACCGCGTCGACGGCACCCCCATCGACATCACCATCGCCACCCTCGCTCCAATGACCTACCTGGCCTCCAGCGGCCCCTGGGAGGCCATCATCGAGGCACGCCCAACCGGCAACGCCCATATGGTGTTGACGATCGGAAGCGACACCTACCAGGTCATCCGCGTCGCCCGCCCCGATCACGTGGTGCTCGAGGTTAACGGGGTGGCCCACCGCCTGGAAAAACGCTCCGACGGAAACATCACAGCTCCCATCCCCGCGGCCATCAGCCAGATCCACGTTGAACCCGGTCAGCGCGTAAGCTCCGGACAGCGCCTCATCACGCTGGAGGCGATGAAGATGGAGTTCCCCGTCGTCGCCCCCATCGATGGCGTCGTCGAGGACATCCTCGCCACGCGCTCGGCCTCCGTGGAAGCCGGCCAACCCCTTCTGCGACTGCAACCGGACAGCGACGCCTCCGCCGACGACGCCCCCCTGGTCTCGCTCGCGCTGCCGACTCAAAGCAGACGCCCGCTGAGCACCGCCGAGGTCCTGCACGCCCAACTTCTGGGCTATGACGTCGACCCGGCGCTTGCGGCCACCGCGCTCGACACGTTGCTCGATCACCCCGAACGACTGCAACCCGCCGAGCTCCTCGATCTCTTTGCCACCTACTGCGCCGGCGAGTCGCTCTTCTGGCACGGACTCGAAGACGATGCCGCAAACTCCGCCGGCGAATCCAGCGCCGACCAGCTCGCCCGCTTCCTGCGCCAGCGTCACCTCGACGACGAGCACCTCTCCGAGCGTTTTACCACCAAACTCCGCCTCTATCTGGCCTCGCACGGCCTCAAACGTGACCACGAATGTCGCCCCGGCGAGCGCCTCGATCACGCGCTGATGCGCCTGTTGCAGGCCCGCAAAGATCGCCGACTTCGCGACCGCCTCGCCACCGAGGTCCTGCGCACCCTGCTCAGCCCCACCCGTAGCGCCGAGACGCTCACCCATCCCTCTTCGCTTGAGCAGCACTTCGGTCCCCTGCACACCACGCTTCCCTCACTGCTCGAAGCCCTGGCGGGCGACGTCACTCGCCGACGTCGTTGGGAGCTCGCCGCCCTGGTCTGGCAACTTCGCCACGCCCTGGAGCTCGACGCGAGCGCCCCCCCCTCACCCGCGCGCCCGACCTTCTGGGACGACCCCACCCCGGCGCTCACGCCCCCCGCGTTTTGCCTCACCCCCACCCAACCGGGGGTTGAACCTTCGCCAGATATCGCGCTGCGATCCTGGTCCCTCACCGCCACCGACACTCCCGACGATCATCGTCTGTGGGTCGAAGTCTGCGTGGCCCCCTCACATGACAACGACCTCGATCTTCTCAGCCTGAAGCGCGCATTTTTGCAGGCCGCCACAGCGCTGCGACATCACATCGCAAAAGACACGCCGGCGCCCTCGTTTAACCGCATCATCCTCAGCTACATCGGCAACCTTAACGCCACCGACGCCTCAATCACCGAGCTCGCCAGACAACTCAGCGCCCAGAGCGCCGACCTCGATCTCGAACTCACGCTGCTTCGCTGCAGCGCCGGGCTGTCGCTGAACGCCCGTCCCTGCAACGCCATCATCTTTGGTCCGGCCACCGGCATCGGCGCTTCCTTCGCGGACGTCGACACACTGCCCCCCGCGCCGGCGCTGACCTCCGCGGACCGGGGCGCCCTGCAAGCCCACCGCCGCGGCCTCTTCCACCCCTCCGAGGTCATCACCTGGCTGACCGGGGGTCAGACCTCGCCCGGTTTTCATGCGGCGATCGCCGGGTCTTCCCCTCACACGGGCACCTTCGAGGAGTGGGATCTCGACGCCCGGAACAACCTCACTCCCACCTCCCGAACCCCTGGCCAGCATCAGGCCAACCTGGTGGTGGGCCTCATCACCAACACGCGTGCCGACGCCTCCCCGCTCACCCGCGTTTTGATCATCGGCGACGCTACCCGCACCATGGGCTCGCTCGGTGAGGCCGAGTGCCGTCGCATCTGCCTGGCGCTGGATCTGGCCCGCGAACGCAACCTGCCCGTGGAGTGGGTCGCGCTGAGCTCCGGCGCGCGCATCGCCATGGACTCCGGGACCGAAAACCTCGACTGGACCGCCCGCGTCCTGCGCCGCATCGTCGAGATGACCCAGGACGGCCACCCCATTCACGTCATCGTCGACGGCCCCTGCGTCGGCGCCCAGTCCTACTGGAACGCCGAAGCTACCATGCTCATGCACTGCAAGGGCGCGCTCATCATGACCCCGCGTGGCTACATGATCCTCACCGGTCGCAAAGCCCTGGAGTTCTCCGGCTCGGTCAGCGCTGAGAGCAACACGGCGCTGGGCGGCGCCCCGATCATGGTCCCCAACGGCGAAGCACAGTACGAGGCCGATGACCTCATCGACGCCTACCGCACCCTCTTCGCCCACTATCGCCTCACTCGACCCGGGGTTGCGGATCCCCGCCAAAACTCAACCTCGCCATCAACCCAGGGTCATCTCTCTCACACCGAATTTTCGCCACAAAACACAACCCAGGGTCATCTCTCTCACACCTTAACGGATCGATCTTCCGCCCTCGAAGAGACCGACCGCGCTACGTCACTCCCCGAGCTTGAAGCCATCTTCGATCCCGAACAAAACCCGGGCAAAAAGAAGCCTTTTGCCATCCGCACCTTGATGCAATCGGTGCTCGACCCGGGCGCACCAACCCTGGAACGCTGGGCCGCTCTGCAGGGCGGCGAGTCGGCGGTGGTGTGGCTGGGCGAACTTGGCGGGCAATCGGTGACGATGATCGGCATTGAGTCGCAACCCATTCAGCGCCGCGGCCCGGCCCCGGTCGACGGCCCCGACACCTGGATGAGCGGCACACTTTTCCCGCATTCGTCGCGAAAGATCGCGCGCGCAATCAACGCCGCAAGCGGGGTTCAGCCCCTGGTCATCCTCGCCAACTTAAGCGGTTTCGACGGCTCTCCCGAGTCGTTGCGCGAGCGCCAACTTGAGTGGGGCGCCGAAATCGCCCGCGCGGTCATCAACTTCGAAGGCCCCATCCTCTTTAACGTCGTGGCGCGCTACCACGGCGGGGCGTTCGTCGTCTTCTCCCAGGCCCTCAACGAAAACCTCCACGCAACGGCTCTGGATCACACCTACGCCAGCGTCATCGGCGGCGCACCGGCGGCCGCAGTGGTATTCCCGGGCCTGGTGCAGCGCCGCCTGATGGCCCATCCCGACTACCCGCGGATCGAAACGATCCCGACACCCGCCCAACGGCGGGCGGCGCTCCAATCGCTGCGCGCGCGCATCCAGGCCGAACTCGCCAGCGAATTCGACCAGATTCACAACGTACAGCGCGCCCGCGATGTCGGCTCCATTCACGACATCATCGCCCCGGACCAACTCCGGGAGCACATCATCACTCGCCTGACGCAAGAGTAGATGTCGGCCAATTCACCGCTGACTGTAGGTTCCCCATCGCCGGTGACCCTGGGTTAACCTTCGACTGTGACCCTGGGTTAACCTTCGACCGTGACCCTGGGTTAACTATCACCCCGTTATTCTGCGGTGAGCAGGCCGTTTACGCCTCAACATTCTGGCAACCCGGGGTCAACCAACGGCGATAACCCTGGGTTGTCTTCCATCGATGAATCGAGGCCGCCCCTCACCGCCTCATTCTGAGGCGAATGAGCCTTCTCATCCTACTAACTCGCATCTTCTTTTTGTTCTCACGCAACATCCCGCCGGAACGCTCGATAATAAAACTTCGTGGTACCACACTCACCTACACCACGGAGCTCGCCGATGACGCTTCCACGCCGCCACCTGCCCAACGAAGTTGTCGCCCTCGTCCGTCGCACACACCGGCGCGAGTACTCGCTCACCCCCTGCGACACCACCAATGAGATTGTCGCGTATCAAATGGCCTGCGCCGCCACCGAGCACAATCAGAGCGTTCACGCTGTCGTGGCCATGTCGAACCACATCCACACCATCGTCCACGACCGCAACGCCAATCGAAGTGACTTCATGCGCGACCTTAACGCTGGCATCGCCCGCGCGATGAATCACTCCCATGGTACCCCCGGCGGCTTCTGGGAGGCTCGCCCCTACGGAGAAGTCCTCCTTCTAAATCTCACCGCGATCGAGCAACAGATCGTCTACACCTGCCTCAACCCAGTTGCGACCGGCGAAGTCGACTCCCTTGATGACTGGCCAGGATTCGTTATCCGGCCCCG
This sequence comes from Lujinxingia vulgaris, assembly GCF_007997015.1. NCBI lineage: Bacteria > Deltaproteobacteria > Bradymonadales > Lujinxingiaceae > Lujinxingia > Lujinxingia vulgaris. Next base: position 156,266 of record NZ_VOSM01000006.1, on the reverse strand, counting down.
AGACTGGGGAAAACCGGTCCGATGTCCTCGTCCCGAGTGCTTCTATGGCGACGATCGCCCCGCTTTCATCGAGTTCATCCCCCAACCCCCGCCGGGATATGCAGATCGTCCACTCGACGAGGTCATCGCCTACTTTGAAAACCTCATTGAGGAAGGGCGCCAGAAACTGCTGGCCGCCAGACCAGCCGATCAGCCTGACACTCCCCCCTTTATCCCTCCAGCTCCCCACGAATCTCCCTCAACTCCAGCGCTTCGAGAGCGCACACGTCCGCGCTTTGCAGCGGGAGATCCGGCCCTGATAGCGCAGGCAAAAGAGCAATATCGTGGCTTTCTCGAAGCATACCGCCACCAGCGTAAAAAGTGGCTTGAGGGTGCCCGTCCCAGGCGTTGCATCTTCCCCCCGGGCACCGTCTGGCTTCGCAAACACTCACCAGTGCTCTGCGCGCCACCGCCTCCGGTCTCGTTGGGCGTCTTCCCCCCACCAGAGTCCCGACCACCGATCGCAGCCTGACGACAGGCAGGCAGCCGAGAATATCGAGTACAAATCAGCCGAAATCAGCTCGTGAGTCGCTTGAGAAGCGAGTCGCGGGGCACCGCTCTGTCTGCCTCATTGCTGCGACGCGTGACCGTCTGGGTTCGCGATTCGAGCCGACACGCCAATCCCGTAAAATTCTACTTCCAGTGCAACTTCTTCAGCAACGTCGCGTACCAACCCTGGGTCACACACCAGGTAACCCAAGGTCAACGCCAGACAACCCACGGTCAGTTGTCTTAATCGTGAAACGACCCGCGGTCGTTGAGGCCTGAACGCGACATGACCGTGGGTCGCCCGCCACGACCCACGGTTGCCTGCAAACCCCAACGATCCCCAGGATTTGCCCAGCCCTTCACATCTTGTTACAATTACCAGGTACGACCTCCCCTCCTCCCCCTCCCGAGTACCCCGCCTTGTCCAACCTCCTCCACTGGCAATCCATCGCCGACGCATCCCGCGACCCCGCCCTCGTCATCAATCGCGACGCCTTCATCCGCTACGCCTCCGCCTCCGCCCGCACTCTCTTCGATCTCGACGGCCGCCCCCTGCACAAGCGCCCCTTCACCGACCTGCTCCCCCCCGAACTCCACGAGCACTTCACGCACGCCTACCACGACTTCTTTGAGCTCCCCCGCCCCTTCCTCACCAGCGAACTCGCCCCGGTCCGCGGCATCAAACGCGACGGATCCGAGTTCCCCGCCTACGTCTCCCTCTTTCCCTTGGTCATCGACGGAGACCTCCACGCCCTGGCCACCATCCGAGACGTCTCCACCCTGGTCGACACCCAGCGCGCCCTGGAGCTCTCCCAGAAATCACTGCGCGACCTCATCGAAGCTCTACCCGACGGCGTCGCCGTCCACAGCAACGATCACCTTCTCCTGGTCAATCAACGCCTCGCCGACGACCTCGGCTACGACTCCCCTGACGAGCTCATCGGCACCCGCCTCAGCGATTTGATTCACCCCACGCACCGCGCCAACGCTTCAGCGCGCCTATCCCACATGAACCACTCGGGCGCATCGCTGCCCCCCACCGCCGGACAACTCATTCGCAAAGACGGCTCGATCATGGAGGCCGAGGTTCGCGCCCAACCCGTCATCTTCGAAGGCAAGAATGCGTTCGTCGGCATCGCCAGCGATCTGACCTACAAGCGAAAATTTCTCGCACACGCCATCCGCGCAAACCGCAAGCTCGCCCTGGCCTCACTGGCCGCCGGTGCCGCACACGAAATTAACAATCCCCTCGGCTACGCCACCGCCAACGTGGACTTCGTCCTGCGTACCCTCCAGAACTTCGCCACCCAACCGCCCTCCTCTGAAGAGCACGACGCGCTGATCGACGCGCTCAACGACACCCTCATTGGCCTCAAACGCATCGGGGAGATCGTCCTCAGCCTCAAATCTTACACCGATCTCGACGAGCTCCCCACATCCAACATCGACGTCAATCCGGCGATCACCCGCGCGCTGAATATGGTCCGCCACGCAGCACCGCCGGCGATCGACTTCGACTGCCAGCTTGCGGCCCCACTCCCCTCCGTCTGCTGCACCGAAGAGGCCTTGAGCGACGTTCTCATCCACCTCCTCACAAACGCCGCTCAGAGCTTCGAGCCGGAACGCACCCTCACCTCCACCGCCCCGTCCGCTCACCCCCCGAGGATCGTCATCACTACCTGGCAAGAAAACGACGTCATCTTCCTGCGCGTCGAAGACAACGGCGCAGGCATCCCCGATGACATTCAGCCCCAACTATTCGACCCCTTCTTCACCACCCACCCCGCAGGCCAGGCATCAGGACTGGGACTGACCACGGCCAAAAACATCGTCGAAAAGTTTCGCGGGGGCATCGAGCTTCAGAGCAACATCGGTCGCGGCACCACCGTAACCATCTGGCTACCTGCAGCCTCCTCCGAACACTCCTCGGCCTGAGATAACGGGCATCGCCTCAACCCGAATATTCGCAGCATCAAACATCCCTGGGTCATCTCATCGATGACCCACGGTCATCTCCACGCACAACCCACGGTCATCGCTTCAACCCGAATATTCGCAGCATCAAACATCCCTGGGTCATCTCATCGATGACCCACGGTCATCTCCACGCACAACCCACGGTCATCCCCTCAACCCGAATATTCGCAGCATCAAACATCCCTGGGTCATCTCATCGATGACCCACGGTCATCTCCACGCACAACCCACGGTCATCGCTTCAACCCGAATATTCGCAGCATCAAACATCCCTGGGTCATCTCATCGATGACCCACGGTCATCTCCACGCACAACCCACGGTCATCCCATCGATGACCCACGGTTACCTCCTCGCCACGAAATGGCGCCTCATCAACAACCCACGGTCATCCCATCGATGACCCACGGTCACCTCACTTTACCACCGTGAGCACAGCCCCCGGCATGCCCCCCTTCCACGCCATCTTCATCTGAAGCCCTCCTGACACACTTTCACGTTCCTCCCGAACTCCCCCCCCACCGTCCGCATCTTCACTCCGGATCGCACACCCCCTCACAAAAACGCTCCACCCTGCCGCTCTCCAAAAACTCCCCGACCTGCGCCCGATACGACTCCAGCAGCCGCACATCGTTATGCACGCCGTTCTCCTCGGCAGCCACATTGCCCACAGGATGCGCCTCCACACCCAGATCGTAGATCTCGTAGCCAACCCGCACATCCCCCTCGACCAGCGTCGTCGCGTCAACGCGAGGCACCTCCCAGACCTCCTCCACCCCCGGCATCACCTGCTGCACCCCGGCCGCACCGGCCACCCACCGCGACACCATATTGGCCACCTGCGAGTCATGCAGCGCCTCCACCACCAGCAACTCCGGCTCCGCCACCATCCCCTCGGCGCGCTCCTCGAGCAAAAACTCCGCGTAGTTAAGCGAATCCACCGGATCGAAGATCTGCTGCAACATCGAGACCCCCAGTTGAAGCTCGACCTGGTTGCGATAACGCCGCGTAAACAATCCCCCCAGCGTGGGCCACTGCGCCGCCCGTTGCAACATATGCGACCACCCCCCGCCCGGCACGATCAACGCGCCCCGCTTGAGCACCGGCGACGTGCTCATCATCACAAAACCCTGCGTCCCACCGTTGCTGATCCCCATATACGAAATCGCATCGCCATCCAGCGGCCGATACACCCCCTCCCCGAAATCCAACTCCAACTCCGCCGCCAGATAGTCGCGCAGCATATTATGCACCACCGTGAAGTTCGCCTGCGACTGACGCTGCTGATCGATCACCCCGGCCAACCCCTGCAACGACTCCGCCGCGAGCACCGTCGCCGTATCTGCAAGATCCGCCTCCGCAAACCCGTAAAATCGCGTCGTCACCGCCGCCATCTCCCACTGCTCCAGCCCCCCGAAGAGGTTGCCCCAGGTCGACTCCTCAATCGCGCTGAAGAAGCCGTGACCAAAGAGCACCACCGGACGCGTCCGATCGACGCTGCGCGGCACCGTCACCAGAAACTCCACAAAACGCTCCTCCACAACCTGCGGCAGCCCCGCCTCATTGAGCACCACCCGGTTATCCTCATCGAGGAACCAGGGCACCTCCACCTCCCCGTAAATCAGCGCCCTAGCGTCTTCATACACAACCTCCTCAAGACGGTAGTTTGACGCGTCGGCCTCATTCGCCACGCGCTGCATCTCAAAGAGCGCCGAGACCACCTCCTCGCGCTCGCGCACCCGGAAACTCCACGCCTGCACAAGCCCCCCGGCCTCCTCACCCATCACTGCCAGCGCCGCCCGCATCGCCTCGGCGCCGCGCGTCACCCAGGCCTCCTCAGCCGCATCGGCCGGCTCCCCGGCCAGCACCCGCGCCAGCGCCTCCGAGCTCCCGTGCTCCACGCACGCCTCCGACTGCTCATCCTCCACACACGCATAGGTTCGCAGCCCTCGCCGAAGCCCCACCACCACCTGGGCCCCGGCCGGGAAAGGACGATGCGGACGTATCAAAAGCGTGGCCTCATCAGGCTCCCGCGCCGTCGCATCCATCTCGACCAGCACCGGCCAGCGCCGCGCCTCCTGCCCCTCCTCCAGCACCACCACCTGCACGAGACTCGCCTCGCCAAGCGTCGCCCCCCAATCTACGGCATCCGGCAACCCCCGCGGATCGATCCCCCCCTCCAACCAGGTCACCATCGGGGCCACCCGACTCGCCCCGCTCCCCCCGATCAACTCCCCGTCAAAACCCGCCGGAATCAACGCCTCCGCCACCCGCACGCTGACGCCATCTTCCCCCTCCTCCTGATACTGCGCCGCCGGCCAGGGCAACAACGCATGCCCCCCCTGCCCCATCGCGTTGGGCATCGCCGAGGGATCTTCCGGCTCCTCAAAAACATCCCCGGCGTCCCCCACGTCGCCAGCATCGCCGACATCCTCCCCCTCCTCCACGTCGGCCGGCTCCACCGGAGCATCACCGCTGCATCCCGTCGCCGCCAGCAGAAAACCAAGCCCCACCACGCTGTAAATTCTTGAAAATCGTCCCATCACGTCGCTCCCAGATCTCTTTATAACGCGTCCCGACCACCGATTCGCGCCCTGATATCAACCACTTAGCCTCACCCTTGACCCGACCCAATCCAAACACCTGTCAGCCAGAGTCCCTCTTGCGAACCCGGCAACTTCCCGCCAGAGTTCAAGAGGTCGTGAACGCCACATCCTTTGCTCTCATCTCACCACCGGACACGCCATGAGTCCAGCCCCCTCCCTCGATGCTCCCGAAAAACCCAGCCTCCGCGGACAGATCCACTACGCCTCGGCCTTCGCCGCACTGGGCGCCGGGATCATGCTCGTCCTCTTCGCTTCCAGCCCCCAGGCGCGCCTGGCCACCGCCATCTACGCCGCAAGCCTGGTCAACCTTTTGGCCACCAGCGCCACCTACCACATCATCAACTGGCCGCCGACAGCCCGCGCCCGCATGCGCAAGCTCGACCACGCCGCCATCTTCATCCTCATCGCCGGCACCTTCACCCCCATCTGCCTGCTGGCCATGAGCGCCTCCGGCGGCAAAGCCCTGCTCACCCTCGTCTGGTCCGGCGCCGCCCTGGGGACCCTCAAAGAGTTCCTCTGGCCACGCGCCCCCAAGTTCATCACCGCCCTGATCTGCGTCCTGCTCGGCTGGACCAGCGTCCCGGCCGTCCCCCGCATCTACGCCGACTACGGCCTCCTCACCGTCGTCCTGATGCTCGGCGGCGGCGTCGTCTTCACCCTGGGCGCCCTGGCCTACGCCCTCAAACGCCCCAACCCCGCACCGGCCACCTTCGGTTACCACGAGGTCTTCCACACCCTGGTCGTCATCGCCGCCGCCATGCATTTTGCCATGGTCACCATCGTCGCAACCTGACCCACGCTCACTCGAACACCGCGTAAATCCTGACCAGAACGCGACCCACGGTCATCTCCACCCACGACCCACGGTCACCGTTTCGCCCCACAAATAGCCGACTTTACACGACCCACGGTCACACCCTCTCACAACCCACGGTCATCTCCACGCACGACCCACGGTCATCTCCACGCACAACCCACGGTTACCTTTTCGCCGCATAAATAGCCGACTTTCCACGACCCAAGGTCACACCCTCTCACAACCCACGGTCACCGTTTCGCCCCACAAATAGCTGACTTCGCACGACCCACGGTCATCTCCACGCACAACCCGCGGTTACCTTTTCGCCGCATAAATAGCCGACTTTCCACGACCCACGGTCACACACTCACCCACCCCACAGCCGCCCCCTCGCCACACCCGATCCTTATCGCGCTACACAACTTTATCTCCCCATATTTGACGACCTCCCTCCCGGCTCCTACCCTTCTGTCGGCCCGCAAAACTGCTCTTCCGACCGCGCCACTGCTGAACGCGGTCTCCAAATGCTGCTGATCCCCTGCTCCCCCAATGAGGACACGCATGATGTTGGCTCCGCGGACACCCCTCGCCATTGCTCTGACCCTCGCCACGCTCAGCCTCGTGGCCTGCGGCACCGACCCCTACTTCTCGCCATACGTCGAGCCCGTCCCCGAAGACGACTCCACAGACGTCGCGCTGGCATCCCCCGAGCTCACCAAAGAGGGGCACGTCATCCTGGGCGACACCCGCTACCGCTCCGTGGCCGACTTCCACCAGTCCGACGAGTTCCGCAACAGCGGACGCCGCTGCGCTACCGCCCACGACATCAGCGCCGCACAACTTCCCCTGAGCAACCGCTCGGCTGCCTCCTGCGGCTACAACTACACCTCCATCAACCCCCTCTACGAACCCGACGAGATCCTCGAGATCCCGGTGGTCTTCCACGTCATCCAGCGCACCGACGGCACCGGCTACATCTCCGAGTCCCTCATCCGCAGCCAGATCGACGTCCTCAACGAAGACTTCCGCGCCCTGCCCGCCACCCCGGGCCGAAACGGCGTCGACGCCCGCATCCAGTTCGTGCTCGCCAGCCAGGCCCCCGACGGAAGCGCCACCGACGGCATCAACTACCACACCAACAACACCTGGTTTAACGACCCGGGCTACGGCGTCACCCCCATGAAAGCCGCGCTCGCCTGGGACCCCGAGCGCTTCCTCAACATCTACACCAACGACGCCAGCGGCGCGCTCGGCTACGCCACCTTCCCCCAGACCGACGCCGGCGACGCCATCGACGGCGTCGTACTCGCCTGGAACGTCGTGGGTCGAAACGCCCCCCAGGCCGGCATGTTTAACCAGGGCCGCACCGCCACCCACGAAGTCGGCCATTACCTGGGGCTCTTCCACACCTTTGAGGGCGGCTGCGGCAGCGCCTCCAGCCCTTACTCCACCGGCGACCTCATCGCCGACACCGTCGCCCACCCCGGCCCCGACTACGAATGCCAGGCGCGCGCCAGCAGCTGCGGAGGCGGCAACCACCCCATCCGCAACTTCATGAACTACACCCCCGACGGCTGCATGACCGGCTTCTCCGAAGAACAGGTCAACCGCATGCGCTGCTCGCTGATCAACTTCCGCGATGAGCTCTTCGCCACCTCCGGCAACACCTCGGCGCTGCCCCCCGAGGCCGACTTCACCGGCAGCGTCAACGAACTCACCGTCACCTTCTCCGATCAAAGCTCGGCCGGCGACTCCAACATCACCTCCTGGCTGTGGAACTTCGGCGACGGGCAGTCCTCCGACCAGCCCTCCCCCACCCACACCTACGCCACCGCCGGCGAGTACACCGTCACCCTCATCGTCACCGACGCCGACGGCGACACCGACAGCGCCTCGGCCACCGTCACCGTTAACGCCCCCTCCCAACCCCAACCCTCCGACGCGCTCATCGACGGGCAACCCCGCACGAACTTAAGCGGCGCGGCCGGCTCCCAGCGCAACTTCTACATCGACGTGCCCGAAAACACCGAGCGCCTCCGCGTAGAAACAGCCTCCGGCTCCGGCGACGCCGACCTCTACCTGCGTTTTGGCAGCCTTCCGACCCAATCCGACTACGACTGCCGGCCCTACGAGTCCGGCAACAACGAAGTCTGCACCATCGACAACCCGCAGCCGGGCCGCTGGCACGTGATGCTCGACGCCTACCAGCCCTACCAGGGCCTCACCTTAAGCGCCGAACTCACCGCGGGCGCCGTCCAGAACCCCAACCCGCAGCCCGAGCCTACCGTCGCCGAGCTCACCGACCTCTCCGCCGGCTCCGGCCAACAGCTCCGATACACCATCGAGCTGCCCCAGGGTCTGCAATCGGCCACCTTTGAGACCATCGGCGAAAACGGCGACGCCGACCTCTACCTGCGCCTCGGCGACGCCCCCACGACCTCCACCTTCGACCACCGCCCCTTCCTCTACGGCAGCAACGAGTCGGTTACCCTCGAAAACCCGCAAAGCGGCGAATGGCACATCCTCATTAATGCCTACGAGGGTTTCAGTGACCTCACCCTGCGTGTGACTTACGAGTAATCCTCCTTCTCCGCCTTTACCTCCGAGCGCCACTTCTTTCCGGGAGTGGCGCTCGTCTTTTCTTGCTGATGAAAACGCCCCCAGATCCCAATCTCAGATCAACCCTGGGTCACCGTTCAACCGCATAAATACTTATCCTTCCTCGACCCTGAGTCACCACTCTGCCGCATAAATACTCATCCTTCCTCAACCCTGGATCAGCCTCCCACAGCTTCGCCAGCCCCCCCTCAAGATGACCCTGGGTCAAACCTACCAACCCGATCATCCCCCCCTCAAGATAACCCTGGGTCAGACCTCCACCGCATGAAACCTCCCCCATCATCATCGTTTCAAACGCATTTCCCTCGTAATCTTCACCTCTCCCACCCGACCCGCGGTCATCTATATCATGACCCACGGTCACCCGACCCACGGTCACCAAAACCCTGACCCACGGTCACCCGACCCACGGTCACCAAAACCCTGACCCACGGTCACCCAAACCCTGACCCACGGTCACCCCTCCCCGACCCACGGTCACCTCTCCCACCCGTCCCACGGTCATCCAAACCATGACCCACGGTTACCCTTCCCTCACACACACACACCCCATACACAACCGCCCCCTCTTATCCACCTCGTAGACCTCGCACCCCTCACGTCCCCGCCCACCTCATCCGTTACAACATCTTACGACCACGCCTCTTGAGATCCCCCTCAACTTCCTCCACCATCGATCCCAGACCTTTCGTCTAACAACTCGCCGATCACTTAACCTGATCGATGACCAGGCAGGAGCAATGTATGTTGAATTCACGCGCTCTCCTCACCTTATGCGCGGTGCTCTCACTGAGCCTCATCCCCCTGGGATGTTCCGATGAAGTGACCGACACCGACACGGGCACCACCTCCGACTCCGGCGACCCTGGTGACTCCGGCGACCCTGGCGACTCCAGCGACCCGGGTGACTCCGGCGACCCTGGCGACTCCGGCGATGCCGATACCACGGTCGATGACGGTGGCGATCCCGACGCCGACGCCGACGCCGGCCCCTCCACCCCCACCGACCCCGTCGACGACCCCGATCGCTTTGCCTGCGCTGGCGAGTATCAGCTCATCTGCGACGACGTCTGCACCAGCCCCAAGACCGACCCCGACAACTGCGGCGGCTGCGGCATCACCTGCGGTGAAAATGAAGCCTGCTCCGGCGGCTTCTGCCTCGAAGAGTGTCGCCCCGGCGAAAACGTCTGCGATCGCGAATGCGTCGCCTTCCAGACCGACAACAACAACTGCGGCGGCTGCGGCATCGCCTGCGGCGAAGGTGAAGGCTGTGTCGAAAGCGCCTGCGTCCCCGCACTCGCCTTTGAAGAGCCCGCCTTCTGCGCCGGCGGCGGCCCCCCCGTCCGTTTCGATGAGGTCAACGACGACCTCTGCTCCGGCGACGTCGCCGAAGAGACCTTTCGCTGGGCGATGTGCATCTGCAGCGACGCCCGCTTCACCGCCGGCATGAACACCGACGCCTTTGACAGCCGCGAAGGCCCCTACCTCCCCGGCTCGCTCGGCGGTAGCGTCGGCGCCAACAGCGAGTTCAACACCAACAGCGCCAACGACATCGGCGGCTCGGTCTGGGTCGGCCCCGGCGGCTCCCTGGGCTGGAACGCCGCCCAGAACGACATCCGCGGTGAACTTCACGTCGGCGGCATCTCGGCCAACTCCTCCAACACCACCACCGTCGCCGAGAACGCGTTCATCGCCCAGGAGATCTCCGGCTCTTTCGTCATCGACAAGACATTGACCATCCCCAACTCCGGCACCATCGGTGGCGGTATCACCTATGGCAACCTCGTCCGTGATCCGGTCTCCGTCGCGCCCCCCTGCGGCTGCGAAGAAGACGAGCGCGTCCCCGTCGAAGCCCTCGTCGCCCGTCGCGCCACCTTCAACGACAACGACGCCATCGGCCTTGAATCTGACGCCATGATGGACGGCTCGGTGCGCCGCCTCGAGCTCCCCTGCGGCCAGTACTACCTCGACGGCATCAACACCGCCGGTGAGGTCGTCATCCACTCCACCGGCCGCTCTGCCATCTTCATCGGCGGCGACATCAACGCCGGCCGCCTCGTCATCAAAGCATCTCCCGACGCCGAACTCGACGTCTTCATCGACGGCGCCATCAACGCCGCCGGCATGGAGCTCGGCTCGCCCAACTACCCCGCCAACACCCGCTTCTACATCAGCGGAGAGCGCCTCCAGATCACCAGCGACGTGCTCGTCGGCGGCTTCATCTACGTCTACCCGGGCCGCGTCCAGATCGTCGATAACGTGGAAATCTTCGGCGGCATCTTCGCCAACGAAGTGCAAATCACCGCCCCGGTCTCCATCCACTACGACCGCCAGGTGCAGCGCTCCGGCGAAGTCTGTGAGATCCCCGTCGAAGAACCCGATACCGATCCCGATCCTGCCGACCCCGATCCCGACGCCGGCGACACCGATCCTGATCCCGATCCCGACGCCGGCGATACCGACCCTGATCCCGACGCCGGTAACCCTGACGCCGGCGACACCGACCCCGATCCCGAGCCCGTCTGCTCCAGCCTCGATGAGGCCTGCTCCTCCAGTGGCGACTGCTGCGCCCCGCTGAGCTGCGAAGAAGGCTTCTGCGGCACGGCCGCCTGCCGCACCGCCACGCAGTCCTGCGTCTACAACAGCGACTGCTGCAGCGGCATGTGCGCCCGCTCCGGAGACAGCGGCATCTGCATCGTCGGCTAACCCCCGAGAGACGCCGTAAACGCAACACTTCCCCACGAGCCGGGCCCCATCAGGGAGCCCGGCTCGTGGCTTTTTGCCCCTGGAACATCCCCAATCAAACCAACGGGGGGTCACACCTGCCCCGCATAAACACACAACTTCTCGCGACCCACGGTCGCTCATCCGCCCCCTCGCGCATCCCCCGTCCCCCTCCCCGACCACAAAAAACCCACGCCCGAATCGGACGTGGGTTCCACTTCAAACCACCTTCTTTGCCGCCTGAATGCGTCTCAGAGGCGGTTGCCATTCGCGCTCAACGTCAACGTCCCGTTGGGCGAAGAGAGCGTCGCATTCAGCGTAAAAATATTGCCCACAACCGTCCCATTTCCCTGAGCCGTCACCGAAAACGCGTTGCCGTTCGCGTCGGTCAGGTTCACGCTCTGAGAGTCGATCGAAAACGACGTATCTCCCTGCACCGTCGCCCGCAAATTACGCAGATCGGCCACCGAAATAATCAAATCTGCCGTCGTCCCCGCCGTCACCACAATATCGGTCGTATACGTCTGCGAGCCCGAACCGCTCAGCGTCGCCGTCCCCTGATACGTCCCCACAAAATGATCCGTGTCGGGCTCATCACTGCCTAACTCGCCACATCCGGCGGCCAGCGCAAACACCACCATCATCACCATCGCAAGAATACGACCCTGCAACACATCCATACGCATAACTTTCCCCACTTGAGGTTGCGCCGACCGCATACGCGCGGCTGGCCCGGTTGACCCACATTGGTTTTGCGATGCTTAAGCGATAGCGAAGAGAGCCATCGACGTCAACACAGACCTCGCCAGACTGTTTTGCAGCCCCTAAACACGTCGCAACGCTCAGCCTCACCCATGACCCGGGGTCGCCGCTACGCAACGCCCCCGGGGTCACCGCTCACCCGCATAAACACTCAACCTTTCGCGTCCCGCGGTCATCCACAACCCACCTCAACCGAGGCACTTCACTGCCTCCACCCCACCCACACGCCCCCTCGACCTCCTCCGCCAACATGCTACGCGGTCATCCACAACCCACCTCAACCGAGGCACTTCACTGCCTCCACCCCACCCACACGCCCCCTCGACCTCCTCCGCCAACATGCTACGCGGTCATCCACAACCCACCTCAACCGAGGCACTTCACTGCCTCCACCCCACCCACACGCCCCCTCGACCTCCTCCGCCAACATGCTACATTGACGCGCCAGCCCCACGCGCTCTCCTCCCCCACCACCCTCGCCAGTGACGATGTTGATGATGCCCCTCCCCACCCCTCGCCAGCTCACCATCCTCCTGGCCCTGCTCACCGGCATTGGCGCGCTCGCTGCTTGCGATCGCAACGAGCGCAACACCACCCCCGATGAGGCCACACGCCCCGCCACCTCCCTCTTTCTGATGTCCGCCGAACACGCCTGCGCCCTCGGCGCCGACGGACAGGTCTGGTGCGCCGGCGCCAACGCCGCCGGACAGCTCGGCGACAACACCCACACAACCCGCGCCGAGCTCCAACCCGTCGAAGGCCTCCGCGAGGCCGCCGGCATCACCCTCTCCCCCATCCACAACAGCTGCGCCTGGGACTCCGACGGCGCCCTCTGGTGCTGGGGCGGAAACGAAAGCGGCCTGCTCGGCCCGGACACCGACGCCGACGACAGCCCCATGCCCGTGCGCATCGCCGGACTTCCCCCCCTCGCCTCGGCCACGCTCGGCGCCTACCACGCCTGCGCCCTGACCCGGGAAGGCCAGGTCTTCTGCTGGGGCGAAAACCGCCGCGGACAGCTCGGCCGCGGCCAGACCTCACAGCCAGACCCCACCCCAAAGCCAATAAACCTCGACGAAAAAGCCATCGCCCTTGCCGCAGGCCTCGAGCACACCTGCGCCCTCACCGAATCCGGCGAAGTCTACTGCTGGGGCCACAACCGCCACGGCGCTCTGGGCATCACCACCGAAGGCGACATCGCCACCGCCCCCCTCAAACTCCAACTCTCCGAGCCCGCACACGCCATCGCCGCAGCCGGCTACCACACCTGCACCGTCACCGGCCCCGAGCGCACCCTGAACTGCTGGGGCGACAACACCTTCGGCCAGCTCGGCCTGGGCGACCGCCTCCCCCGCGCCGAGCCCACCCCCGTCCCCGGCGCCATCGCCCTCTCCGAGCTCGCCACCTCCGGAGCCGCCGTCTGCTTCCGCAACATCGAGGCCACCGTCTTCTGCGCCGGCGGCCCGCCCGACGCCCCCGCCGACTCCGCGACGCGCTTCAACGCCACCCCTCTCCTCTCCCAGACCCGCGCCATGCACGGCGCCATGGGCGGCATCTGCGGCATCCAGGGCGACCACCAAATCGCCTGCAGAAAACTCGAAAACGCCACCGACTAACTCCCCACACACCTCCCCCTCCGCACCGACCGTGGGTCACGCCTCACCCGCATAAACACTGCCCCGAGCGCCTCCCACGGTCACCCTCCTACCCCACTGCATCACCCCACACCGCAACGACCCACGGTCATTTTTTGACCCCATCATTGCTCGCGATGATGCGACCCACGGTCACCCACACACACGACCCACGGTCACTTTTTTGACCTCGTGAAAACACGACCCACGGTCATCCCCCAAACACGACCCACGGTCATTTTTTGACCTCGTGAAAACACGCCCCACGGTCACCTCTCACCCGCACAAATACTCGCTCCAACACGACCCACGGTCACATCCCGAAACGACCCACGGTCACCTCTCACCCGCATAAACACGCGCTCCAACACGACCCACGCTCCCCCCAACCCCACCATCACTCCCTGACCAAAAGATCCTCACGCACCCTCCGCCCCACCTCCTCCAACATCTCCCGCGCCCCACTACGCCCGACCTCCTGCTCCCGCACCGCCCCGAACACCCGAATCCCCTCCAACCCCTCAAACCCCACCCGCCGCACCTCCCCCCGCTCCACCCACGGCCGCGCCGCCACATCCGGCAGCACCGTCACAAACCTCCCGCTTCGACACACCTCCACGTTCGTCGTCAACAACGTGATCTGCATCCCCACTCGCCGCGACACATCCACCGGCCAACCGTCCATCACCTGCCCGCTATCGCCCACCTGCGGCACCGAGAAGGGCCAGCACAACACCTCCTCTTCCCCCACCTCCGCCGCCCGCTCAAAGAGCGGATGTCCCTTCCCGCAGTACACCGACGCCCCGATCCGCCCCAGCTCCTCCACCTCCACCCCCGGTGCGCTCAGCCCCTCGTAATAAAACGCCACATCCAACTCCCCTCGCCAGAGCTTCTCGTTGGCATCTCGTGGCCGATGGTTCTCCAGCATCGGCAAAAGCTGCGGATGCCGCTCGCACAACGCCAGCGCCGCCGGCAGCACAAACGAGTTCGTCAGCACCCCCAGCGACCCCACCCTCAACCTCCCCCCTACCCCCTCAACCTGCACCTCTTCCACCACCCTCCCCAACCCGCCCATCGCCTCCTGCACCGCCGCCAGCAGCTGCTCCCCGGCGGTGTTGAGCACAAGCCTCCGCCCCACCCGGTTAAAGAGCTCCACCTCCAGGTGCTCCTCCAAAAGCCGCACCGTCCGCGAGAGCGCCGGCGAGCTCACGTGCAAGCGCGCTGCCGCCGTCGGCAAATGCTCCGCCTCGGCCACGGCCCGAAACGCCGGCAACCAGTTCCAGATCGCCTCCAGACTCACCCCCGCCCACGCCCCTCGCTGCTGCTCCGCCACGCCCTCACCTCCATCTCAGCTTTCTTCAACGTCAGCATCATAAAGAATACCTGAACAACCCATCAAAAACATTCAAATTTTATTCAGACCATCTCTTCGGCACACTCATCTCCAGACGCAACCCACCCGCGCGCTCCCCCCGGAGACGTCGACTCGCCCGGAGATCCCGCCATGAACCGCTCGCCAGCCGCACACTTCGCCCTCCTCACCCTTCTCGCAGGTCTGGCCGCCTGCGGCCCCGCCCCCTTACCCCCATCCCCCGACACCGACTGGAACCTCGACGAGCCCACCCCACCCGCCGAGCCGGCCGCCCCTACCTGCCTGCCTCAAGCTGAAGCGAGCAGCCTGCAGCCACCGCCCGAGTTCACCGGCAGCCTGCCCGACTGCCAGGTGCCCGCGCTCCCCGTCGACAACTTCCCGGCGGTGACCTGCGATGAGCACTCCCTGACTCTCATCAACATCTTCGGCACCACCACCTGGCACTTCGCCGACCCGCAGGGCAGCCGCATCGTCCTCATCGAATTTCAGGACGCCCTCGCCAGCGACGACGTCACCGTGGCGCGAACCTGGACCTTCGACGACCGGGAGCGCCTCATCCACGAGTCCCAGGTCCTTACGCGCTTTGTAGGCCCCCCTCAGATCACCGAGCTCACCCACAGCTACGAGGACGATCGCCTCATCAGCATCGAACTCCTCAACGACAATGCGCTCACCCGCACCCTCTTCGACTACGACGACGAAGGCCGCCTCACCCGCGCCACCCGCACCTTCCCCGACGACTCCCACGAATCCGCCAGCTGGATCTACCACGCTGGCCGCCCCGTCGAGCTCATTCGCGAGCGCAACGATGAAGCTCTCCTCCACATGCGCTGGAACTTCTCCCCCGAAGGTCACCTCCAGGCCATGCACGTCGACGCCGATATCGACGCGACCGCCCCCGCCCTACTCGACTCCTACGCCGCCCATCCCGACTGGCCGCACCTTATGGGCCTCCCCTCCAACGACGGCGCCTGGTCCCCCCTCCCACACTCCGACGAGCAATGCTCGCCAGTTCCCACCGCGCTCACCCACGGTTACCCCGCCGCCGATGTGGTCTACATGCTCCTCGGCCCCGCCCCGCAGCTCGACCTCTTCCACGTCTCCACCGCCTACCAGGGCTACGGCCTCTTCCTGCGTTTTGGCCTCGACTACTGGGTCGGCCACGACGGCGCGGGCTTCGCCTGGCCCGCCGCCTTCCAGCCAGGCGACCACTGGCAGACCTCCCGCCACTTCGACACCTCCGGCCACATGGTCCGCGAAGACATTCTGCGCTTGAACGAGGGCCAACTTATCGAGCGCGCCGAACGCCGACGCGAACTTCGAGACGGCCGCATCCTCTCCGACCGCCTGGAGCGCACCCTCACCGCCGACGCCCACGCCATCCCCACCCGCACGCTAAACTTCGACTACCACGCTGACGGCCGACTCTCCGCCCGCACCCTGACCTCCCCAGACGGCACCATCCTCCAGCGCGCCGTCTGGCATCTGGAGAACAATCGCCTCACCGAACACCACGTCGACTCCCAGCTCCACCAACCCCACCCCACCGACGCCCCCTACCGCCTCGACGACACCACCGAGGCCACCCCCACCGGCCGCTTCACCCTCACCACCACCGAACACCACTACTGGCTCGGCCACACCTCCCCCCCTCAGGAATTCACCCGGCCCGCCCAGACCCCATAACGCCCCCTCCTCCCCTGACCCTGGGTCATCTCTCACCCGCATCATCACTGCACCCGAGACGACCCACGGTCACAAAAAACTCGACCCACGGTCACAAAAAACCTCGTCCCACGGTCATCTCTCACCCGCATAAACGCTGCACCTGAGACGACCCACGGTCACAAAAAACCTCGACCCACGGTCACACCAAACCTCGTCCCACGGTCACGCCAAACCTCGACCCACGGTCATCACTCCCCCGCATCATCACTGCACCTGAGCCAACCCACGGTCAGCCTCACTCCCCACCATAACTCCCCCTCTTCCCCTGACCCACGGTCACCCCTCACCCGCATAAACACTGCCCCCGAGCCAACCTACGGTCAGCCCCATACCCCACCGCATCCCTCCACTCGCCATCCATAACTTGCCCCTTCAACGCCTCGTCCCCACGTTCTACGCGCTCACCCTCTCCTCTCTCCCGGAGCGCGCATATGCACCGCGATCACGATCTTCGAAATATCTTCGTAGCCGGCCTGTTTCTTGTCACCGCAGGCGCCTGCGCCTCCACCTCCAGCGCCGACGACGAGCCCGCACCACCTCCCCCTCCCTACACCGACCCCTGGGAGGGTGTGCCCGAACCCGGCGTCGACGAAGACCCCGCCGAGCAAGAACCCGAGCCCGACCCCGATGACCCCATGGAGGTCGAGCCCCTCGAAGGCCCCTGACCCCTTCCCTGATCCCCTAAACATCCTCTCCCCTCAGGCCTGCCGATGTACCGCGCGCCCCGCACCTCCCTCGCCATCCTCCTCCCCCTGGCCCTCCTCATCGCCATCCCCACCCTGGGCGCCTGCGCCACCACCTCATCCCCCGGCGCCCAATCCGAGCAAAGCGCCGAAGAGCCCACCAAAAAACGCCGGCGCTTCTACGACCCCTGGGGCCAGCCCTACGAGGAGAACACCCCCGAGGACTCTCCCCCCCCGGTCGAGTACGAAGAATCCGACGAGCTCTGAGCTCGCTGCACCACGCTCAATCCTCGATCCCGTACTCCTTCATCCGGCGCCACAACGTGGTGCGGCTGATCCCCAGCGCGCTCGCTGCATCCTCGCGGCTGCCTCCGGCCGCCCGCAGCGCCGCCACGATCTCCTGGCGCTCACTGCGCCCGCTCTCCCCTCCACCGCGCTCCAGCTCCCGACTGTCCACCGGGCCCTCCCCGCGCAGCTCCGGCGGAAGATCCCCGTACGCCAACACCTCTCCCTCCCCCACCACAAAGGCGTACTCGATCACATTGCGCAGCTCCCGCACATTGCCCGGCCACCCGTAACTCTGCAGCGCCTCAAACGCCTCCTCGCTCAACCCCTCAATGCGCCGGGGCATCCCCTCCCGCGCGTTGAACTCCTCGATGAAATGCCACACCAGAAGCTCAATATCGCCCTGACGCTCCACCAGCGGCGGCAAAAAGATCGGCACCACCCGCACCCGGTACATCAGGTCCTCGCGAAACCTCCCCTGCTCCACCTCCCGACGCAACGCCTTATTCGTCGCCGAGATCAGCCGCACATCCACCTTCACCGCATCGGTTCCCCCCACCGGCACGAAGCGCTGCTCCTGAAGCACCCGCAGCAGCCGGGCCTGCACCTCCAGCGGAATCTCGGCGATCTCATCGAGAAACACGCTCCCCCCGTCGGCCAGCGCAAAGAGCCCTCGCCGATCTTTAACCGCCCCGGTAAACGCCCCCCGCACATGCCCGAAGAGCTCGCTGGCCAGCAGCTCCGAGTTAAAACTCGCGCAGTTCACCGCCCGAAACGCCTTTCCCTGACGCGGCGAGAGCTCGTGAATCGCCCTTGCTACAAGCTCCTTGCCCGTGCCCGTCTCTCCGCGCACCAGCACGCTCACATCCGCCCGCGCCACCCGCTCCAACAACCCGAAGAGCTCCTCCATCTGAGGCGCCCCGCTGATCATCCCGAAAAAGTTCCTTCCCCGACGCTGCGGCCGCTTTATCATCATCTCCTCAACTGCCTGTTCGAACGAGTTTCATTCACGTTGCATGCGTTGCACCACGTTTCGTTTCAACATTTAAACAATTTCGAAACAATAGTGGAACAAAAAACCCCTCTCCCCCCTTCACTTTCCAACGCCGAAGGGCGTATCACCCCGTGAACTCGCCAGATCCTCAATTTTTGATAGTGTTGGCACGCATCTGGCAAACATACTACGCCGACAACGCCTCGACGGCGAAAACACCCAACTCGGAGGTTTCGCATGACCATCAAAACTCAGCCTTTCTACGATTCTCGCACCAACACCCTGACCTACGTCGTCTACGATCCCGAGACCCGCGACGCGGTGCTCATCGATCCCGTGCTCGACTACGAGCCCCACGCCTCGGCGATGTGGACCGAGTCGGCCGACCGCGCCGTCAACTTCCTCAAAGAGCAAAAGCTCACCCTCCACTACATCCTGGAGACCCACGCTCACGCCGACCACCTCTCCGGCGCCCAGCACGTCAAGGTGCACTTCCCCAAAGCTCGCCTGGCCATCGGCGCCCGCATCACCGAGGTGCAGACGCTCTTCAAAAAGGTCTTCAACCTCCCCGATGACTTCCCCACCGACGGCAGCCAGTTCGATGTGCTCCTCGAAGAAGGCGAAGTCCTTGAGGCGGGCTCCCTGAAGATCGAGACGATCTACACCCCGGGTCACACCCCGGCCTGCGCCACCTACCACATCGACGACGCCATCTTCACCGGCGACGCCATGTTCATGCCCGACTTCGGCACCGGCCGCTGCGACTTCCCCGGGGGATCAAGCGAGGCCCTCTACCACTCCATCACCGAAAAACTCTACAAGCTCCCCGATGAGACCCGCGTCTTCGTCGGCCACGACTACCAGCCGACCGGCCGCGAAGTGAAGTTCATGAGCACCATCGCCGAGCAGAAAGCCAGCAACGTGCAGCTTCCCGAGGGCCGCTCCAAAGAGGAGTTCGTCAATATGCGCGACTCCCGCGACAGGACGCTGGCCGCCCCGAAGCTCCTCCTGCAGAGCCTGCAGGTCAACATCGACGCCGGCTCGCTTCCCCAACCCGAAGACAACGAGAAGCGCTACCTGCGCATCCCCGTCAACGTCTTCCGCCCGGCCTCCACGCCGGATGCCGACCTGACCCTCGAGGAGGTCTGATTCATGGAAACGCTGTTCACTCCCGTCACCGCCGCCCTGGGCGGTGCGCTCATCGGCCTGGCCGCAACCCTTCTTCTGGCCACCGAGGGCCGCATCGCCGGCATCAGCGGCATCCTCGCCGGGCTCTTTAACAAAGACTCCGAACGCATGGGCCCCCTGCCCTGGCAGGCCCTCTTCGTCGGCGGCATGGTTCTGGGTGGCATCTTGCTGGCCCTCTTCGCCCCGCAACTTGTCAGCTCCGAAGTTAACCTGAGCGCCGGATGGCTCGTCGCCGCCGGACTGATCGTCGGCGTGGGCACCCGCGTCGGTAACGGCTGCACCAGCGGCCACGGCGTCTGCGGCCTCTCTCGCTTCTCGGCCCGCTCGCTCGTTGCCACCCTCTCCTTTATGACCGCCGGTTTTCTGACCGTCTTCATCACCCGCACCCTCGGACTGGGAGTCTTCGGATGATTCGACACCTCGCTATCGCCCTCTCGGGCTTCATCTTCGCCATCGGCCTGGGTGTCGCCGAGATGACTCGCCCCGAAAAGGTCATCGCTTTCCTCGACCTTTTCGGAAACTGGGACCCCTCCCTGGCCTTTGTGATGGGCGGCGCGGTCTTGGTCTACGCCATCACCTTCCCCATCATCAGCAAGCGCGACCGCCCCTTCTTCAGCCCGCGCTTCTACCTGCCGACTCGCAAGGATCTCGACAAACGCCTGATCGTCGGCGGTGCCCTCTTCGGCATCGGCTGGGGCCTCGGCGGCTTCTGCCCCGGCCCCGCCCTCACCGGCGCTGCCGCCGGCGTCACCTCGGCGTTTATCTTCGTGCCGGCCATGCTCATCGGCATCTTCATCGCCGACCGCTTTTTGCAGCCCAAGACCGCCTGACACGTTCGTTTCTGACCATCAGGTTGGCCTAACTGAAAAAGCCCGCGACCTCCCCACAGGTCGCGGGCTTTTTTGCATCCGAGCGCACCTCGGCATAGCTCTTGCTTTAAATCTACCCGCGGGGCCTTCCCCACCGCCCCTGGGCCTTTTGATGACGCTCTTCCTGGAGACGCACCATGACGGGTAACCCCAACTTCTGGCTCCCCCTCACGCTCGCCATCTCCCTGCTCGCCGCCTGCGGCGACGACCCCGAACCCACCCTCGTGACCTTCGAGGATGAAGGCGACGTCTGCCTCAACCGCTCCAGTTTCCAAGACGACGCCCCCCTCGAAGCAGACGCCCCGATCGATGTGCGCGTCGAGCTCCCGGTCTGCCTCTCCTCAAGCTGCTCCTCCCAACCCCAGGCCTCCTGCGAGCTGGCCGTCGACACCGCCACCAACACCATCACGCTCACCTCCGAGGGCTCCTACCTCGACACCAGCGCCATCGACGGCAGCTGCACCGCCGACTGCGGCCTCCTCCACGCCGAGTGTGAGATCCCCGCCCTGCCCGAAGGCCAGTACACCCTGACCCACGGTCAGACCACCTACACCTTCGACGTCCCCTCCGAGCCCACAGGCTGTCTGGAGGCAAACGCTTCATAAGGCCCTCCAGCCCCACACAACCTCAATCTTCTGACACTCCCCACATTGATTTCTGAAGGATCCCCCATGCTCTCTGCTCGCTGCATCGCCCTGACCCTGCTCGCCATTCCCCTCATCGCCGCCTGCGGCGTATTCGACGACGACCCCGAACGCGTCGAGTTCGAGAACGAAGGCACCGTCTGCCTGCACCTGGCCGACGATCCGCAGGACTACAGCGATCGCGACATCCCCTCCTTGAGCGTCACGCTTCCGGTCTGCCTCTCCTCAAGCTGCTCCGAAGCCCCTCAGGCCAGCTGCCAGGCCAGCGTCGATGGCACCACCATCACGCTCACCTCCGCCGCCTCCTACCTCGACACCAGCACCGCCGGGGGCGCCTGCACCGACGACTGCGGCCAGCTCCAGGCCACCTGCGCCATCCCCGCGCTGGAGCCCGGCGAATACACCGTTGTCCATGGCGACGAGACCTTCACCCTGCAGGTCGACGCCGAGCAGGAGCCCACCACCTGCCATGGCGAGCCCTACTTTTGATCACGCCTCCCACATGACCGTGGGTCGCCTCTCACCCGCATAAACACAACATCTGGCGCGACCCACGGTCACCTCCAACCAAGACCTTTATACGACCGTGGGTCGCCTCTCACCCGCATAAACACAGCGCGTGACACGACCCACGGTCATCTCTCCCCACCCTGATCCGACCTCAGCGCTTACGCACCGCCGCGCCGGCCGAGAGCATGATCAGCACATTGGAGTCTTCGGGCTCAATGCGCTCGGTGTGGCTCTGCTCCAGGTAGACGTAATCGCTGGTGCGCTCCTCCGGCAGATACGCGGTGAGCTCCGCCGGGATCACGTAGCGCCCGTTATCGGCGACCTCACACACGATCCTCACGCTTGTGCCGTCGGCACCGCTTGCGTCTACATCAATGCGCACCTCCGAGGCATCGGCGTTGGGCGTCCAGCTCAGCACCATCTCCTCACCCGGGGCGATAGGGTCGTGGGTAAAATCGGCCGGCGCGATCGTCTGAAGCGTGCGGTCAAAGGCCGGGAATTGCACCTCCACTTCCGCATCCGTGCCCGCTGAGACCACCCGCAGCTCCGCCTCCGGATCAAACACAAACTGCTGCCCAAAAAACTCGGAGGGCGGCTGATAACACGACCCGAACTCACTCGGCGAAAACGCTGCCGGGTTTATCGGATTAACCCCGAAGACCGTGATCGGACCGGCATTGTACGCAGTGACCTCCGGCGGCTCCGAGAGCCCTTCGCCATACACCCGGCAGCGCTCTCCCTGGGCCAGCGCCACGCGCGGCAGACTTCCGTTGTTCTCACTGGCGCTGGCGCACACCAGCATCCCGCGCATCTCCGAGGCCAACTCCCCATCCACGTAGGACTTCAGATCCTGGGTATACACCAGCAGCGTCGGCACCACCTCGCACTCCCCGCTGGTCTTGTTGGCGCGCTGCCCCGACGGGCAATCATCGGGCACGACCACATCGCCGGCATCATCGTCCACATCGGCATCCGCCCCGGCGTCTTCTTCGACGTCCACATCGGCATCCGCCCCGGCGTCGTCTTCGATGTCCGCATCGGCATCCGCATCGACGTCGGCGTCGTCACCCCCATCGTCGACGCCCGTATCGCCCGCGTCGGAGACATCTCCCACATCGTCTCCGCCCGCGTCGTCATGACCCTGCACCTCATCGCCACCGCAGCCGGCCACCATCACCGCACCGCTGAGCACCGCGGCCATCCACCACATCTTGTCTCGCATCGTTTACTCCGGATTCGCTCAAAAGTTGGTCGCCCCCCACGTCGGCGCCCAGCTTGCTACGCGCCGATGAAATGTCAAGCATGCGCAAAACGCCCCCGAAAGCCCGAAAAACTAAACCACTTCAACACCTTAGACACAAAACCCCGCCCCTAGATGCTGACCCACGGTCACCTCCTAACTACGACCCTGGGTCATCCTCCGCCATGACCCTGGGTCACCTCCAAACCGCATATTTGCTGCTCCAAACACGACCCACGGTCACCTCCCAACTCGACCCCGGGTCATCCTCCGCCATGACCCACGGTCACCTCCCAGCCGCATATTTGCTGCTCCAAACACGACCCACGGTCACCTCCCACCCGCATATTCGCTGCTCCAAACACGACCCTGGGTCACCCTCCAAGCTCGACCCTGGGTCACCTCCAGCAACGACCCTGGGTCACCTCCCCCCCTGACCCACGCTCACCCTCCCCCCCCCAACTCCGGCTGGCATCCACACCACCTCCCTGCCATGCTGTGCCCCCCACAGATCCCCCACCCGAGCAAACGATGTCTCGCCACCCCCTCCTCCTCGCCATCCTGTTCGCTGCCCTCACCACCCTGAGCCTGGCCAGCGCGCAGCCCGCACTCGCCAAGACCGCCTCCAACTCCCGCTGTCAGACCGTCGCCGCCATGCCCACCCCCGGCGAGCTCTCGGCACTTGTGGAGCGCCTCGAAGCCGACCACCCCACGCGCCAGTCCATGCAAGCTCTGGACGCCTGGCGCACCCGCGCCCTGGCCGACTGCGACGCCACTGGCGAGCTCCAAGACGACGCCGACTTCAGCGTCATGCGCCACCGCGCCGACTTTTTGCGCGAAGCCAGCGCCGCGCTGCCGCGCCTGGAAGACTACCACCAACGCCGCCACGAGCTCCTCGACCAGGCCCTTGCCACAGGCGACATCACCGAGGCCACCCACACCCGCTTTCGCACCGAACTCGACGCCTGCTTCGACCCCACCTTCGCTAACCTCCCCGCTGGCGAGGGCGGCGCCGCGCAATTCCACGCCTGGAACACCCCCATCGAGCGCTGCTTCAGCACCCTCGACATCAAACTACGCGACCTCTCCAACGCCGAGCCCTCCTCCGGCGCCCTCTTCTGGCTGCTCCTGGCCGCCACCCTGGGCCTCTCCGCCGCGGGCGTCGCCATCGCCTACGCCAAACACCGCAAAAACGAACGCCAGGCCCGGCCCTGACCCGACCCCGCGCCCCATGGACTGAACGCCCGTTCAAGATTTAGGATGCAAAACATGCCCCGAAACACCTTTTTTTCGACGCGATGAAGCCCCCGAAGGCTCCCGAGCCCTCGTCTCGCTCCTCCGATCCCGAAAAACACGCTCTAAAGCCCTCAAATCGCTCATCCATGATCGAAAAAAACGCTCTAAAGCCCTCAAATCGCTCATCCATGATCGAAAAAAACGCTCTAAAGCCCTCCAAACGCTCATCCGATCCCGAAAAAAACGCTCCAAAGCCCTCTAGCCGCTCATCCCATCCAACACCGAGACCTCACGAGCCCTCAACCCAACCGCCATCACAAACGCCGAGAGCACCTGCACCTGCACGAGCACCAACTCGAGTTCGAGCACCAGCTACCCGTACGAGCACCAGCTACCAGTACGAGTACGAGTACGAGTACGAGTACGAGCACCAGCACCAGTACGAGCACGAGCACCAGCACGAGTACGAGTACGAGCACCAGCTACCAGCACGAGTACGAGCACCAGCAACCAGTACGAGTACGAGTACCAGCACCAGCTACCAGTACGAGTACGAGTACCAGTACGAGTACGAGTACCAGTACGAGCACCAGCACGAGCCCAAACCCGAGACCAACCCCACCCACCTCCCCCAAATCAAAAAACCCTGATCAATAAAACGGATCCCCCCTCATGAGCGACATCACCACCTCGCCACTCTCCATCCCCGAAATCTTCGGCCTCACCAACCCCTCGCAACGCCTGCGCGAGGCGATGCTCATGCTCCGCGGCGATCCCCACACCCCACCCAGCCGCTTTGACACCACCAGCCTGAAGATCCTCCACCCCCGCTTAAGCCTCTCCACCTGGCTCGGCCTCACCCGCAAAGACGGACTCATCCCCATCTACAATCTTTTTAACCATACCCCCACCCCGGTCGAAGAGGGCTGGTCGGTCCGCGTCACCCGGGTCACCGACTACCGCGGAAAAGCGCGCACCTACGACAGCCACAACGGCACCGACTTCGCCATCCCCGTGGGCACCGTGGTGGTGGCGCCGGCGCCGGGACGTGTGCTGCGCGTCTCCAACGAGTTCCACCGCGGCGGGCTCAAGGTGCTCATCGACCACGGCCGCGGGCTCATCACCACCAGCAACCACCTGGGCCGAGCGCTGGTCACCCCGGGCCAGATGGTCGGACGTGCCCAGCCTATCGCTCTGGCCGGCGGCTCCGGCGTCGACATGCTTGCCGCCTTCCCCTGGTCGGCCCCGCATGTGCATTTCAACACCTGGCTCAACGGCCGCCCCATCGACCCCTTCGCCCGCGAAAACACCGACGAAGCCTCCATCTGGCGCGTCCACAACGACCCCAAACCCTACCGGGGCGACGTGCCCGAGGAGGCGGTCGAGCCCACCGAATGGGACGAAGACGCCCTGAGCGCGGCCATCGACGCCTGCGTCGACGCCAGCCTCCGACGCCACCTGCGCTCCCTGCGCGGCACCGCGTTTCGCGCCGCGGCCACGATCTTTCATATCAACTATTTCCCCACGCGCTTTCCCCTCAAGCCGACGCTCTACGCCCGAACCTTCGAGCGGGAGCCGCGCCTCGACCTGCCCTTTCGCGCCGAAGACTTTCGCGGCATCATCCACCGCGAAGCCATCTAAGCCTGGCCCCGCACCACGGCCTCAATAACGCTCGCCGGCGCCGCGCCCGCTCCCGCAACGCGCCCGTCGGCTCGGATTGAAACACGCTGCTGATAAGGATTTTCCATGAACCGCACCCACCTGCTCTGGCCCCTGGCGCTCACCGCGCTTCTTGCCGCCTGCTCCGAACCCGCCGACACCGAGACCCCCGACTCAGGCCTGCCGGACACCTCCGAAGACGTCGGCCCCGACGCCGACACCGACACCGGCCCGCTCCCCACCGCGCGCACCACCGACTGCGACGCGCTGATGCCCTCCTACTGCACGCTCCCCTGGCCCTCCAGCCTCTACCTTCAAGAGGACGCGAGCCGCCCCACCGGCTACACCCTGGACTTCGGCGCCGAGAGCCTCCCCGAGAGCCGCGACGGCCACATCGATCCGGCCGCCTACCGTCGCCTCGACGGCTACGGCCTGGGCACCCCCATCACCGTGCTCTTCCCCGACATCGACACCTCCGAGATGCCCGCCGAAGACGCGATCGAGCGCTCCCTGGAAGACGAGGACCGCCAGATCCTGCTCCTGCGCGTCACCGACGAAGGCGTCGAACACGTGCCCTTCTGGGCCGAACTCGACTCCAAGGCCCCCTCGGCCGACAAACAGGTCCTCTTCATCCGCCCGGCGGTGATTTTGGAGCTCAACAGCCACTACATCGTGGCGATGCGCAACCTGCAGACCACCGACGGTCAGCCCTTTGAGCCCTCCGAGGCTTTTGAGGCCTACCGCTCGGGCACCGCCGCCGAAGATCCCGAACTCGCCTGGCGCCAGCCCCGCTTCGACCGCCTCTTCGAGATCCTCGAAGACGAAGGCGTCGATCGCGACGAGCTCACCCTGGCCTGGGACTTCCACACCGGCAGCTCCGAGAGCCTCCACGGAGACGTGCGCGCCATGGTCACCGACGCCCTGAGCGCCATCGAGGAGACCCCCGTCCAGTTCACCGTCGACCGCCTCGTCGAAAACACCCCGGAGGAGCACCCGCACATCGCGCTCGACATCATCGGCACTTTCACCGTGCCCTCCTTCGTCACCCGCTCTGAGCGCGCCCCGGCCCGAGGCTTTCTGCTTAACCGCACCCCCGAGGGCGACATCACTCAGGACGGCACGCTTGAGGCCACCTACTGGCTGCGCATCCCCCACTCCGCCCTCGACGGCACCCCCCACGGCCTTGTCACCTACGGCCACGGCATGCTCGGCAGCGGCGAAGAGATCACCTACGGATCGAACGACACGGCGAAAATCGCCAACGAGAACAACCTGATCTTCTTCGCCACCTCCTTCTCCGGCTTCTCCTCCGACGACATTCCCCTGGCCGGCTTCGCGCTGCAGCACGCCACCTACTTCGAAGAGCTCGTCGACCGCATGCACCAGGGCATCGTCAACTACGCCGTGCTCACCCGCGCGATGCGCGAGGGTCTTAGCGAGATCGACGAGCTCCAGCCCTACGACATCACCGTCAACCCCGACGAGCACTACTACATGGGCATCTCCCAGGGCGGCATCTTCGGCGCCACCTTCCTGGCGCTGACCCCCGACATTGAGCGCGGCCACCTGGGCGTGCCCGGCATCAACTACGCCATGCTCATGGAGCGCTCCGTCAACTTTGGCCCCTACTTCGCCTTCCTCAACCTGGGCTACCCCGACCGCGTCGACCAGGGCCTGGCCATCGCCGCCATTCAGCTGCTCTGGGACACCATCGACCCCATCAGCTACATGCGCCACATCAACCACGCCCCCTTCTTCGAGAGCGACAAACGCGCCCTGCTCGCCCCGGCCAAAGGCGACTACCAGGTCGCCGTGGTCACCAACGAGATCGTCGCCCGCACCGACATCGGCATCCCGCTCCTCGACAACTACGACGTCGACCGCCAGCCCTACGCCGTGCCCACCACCCCCTACCCCCATGAGGGCTCCGGGGTGGTCCTCTACGACTTCGGCAACCCCTGGCCCGCCATCGGCCCCCAGCCCCCCGAAGACGAGCTCGGCGACCCCCACGGCCTCCCCCGCCGCCTGGAAGAACACCAGCAACAAATGATCGAGTTCTTCCGCACCGGCACCATCGTCGACGTCTGCCAGGACGCCCCCTGCGTCTTCCCCCGCAACTGATCTTTTCAACCAGCAAACCCGCATCACAAAAGGCCGGAGCCCGCTCCGGCCTTTTTTTTGTTTACTCACCGCCCCCCACCCCGAGCGCATCCAGGGCGGCGGTGACAAGGAGCCAGGACGAAACTGTGGCAGCGCCACCGCGAGGACGCAGCGACGCCGTCAGCGTCGTCCTGGGGCGCTCGGCACCCAACCCGAGCGCATCCAGGGCGGGGGATGACAAGGAGCAAGGACGAAGCTGTGGCAGCGCCACCGCGAGGACGCAGCGACGCCGTCAGCGTCGTCCTGGGGCGCTCGGCGCCCCGCCAACCACCTGACCACAAATCAACCAACACTCGCGAACCACAGCGCCCCTCAACCACCCAACCACAAACCGCACCCCAAAAAACGCCCTCACGAACCTCCCCACACCGCGAACCACAGCGCCCCGCAACCACCTGACCACAAATCAACCACCACCCGCGAACCACAGCGCCCCTCAACCACCTGACCACAAACCGCACCCCAAAAAACGCCCTCACAAATCGCCCCACGCCGCGAACCACAGCGCCTTGGGCATCTGCCCCCCGTGCCCACCTTCTTAAAAGCCTGCGCAACCTCATCGAAGTTCTCCCAACGCCGAGCTCCCCGATGAAGATCCTCCTGGCCACCGACCTCTCCCTGGAAGCCGAAAGCGCCGCACGCTGGGCCCTCGATCTGCGCGAGCGCATCCTCGCCACCGAGCGCTCCGCCTCGCTGAGCGCCCTCTACGTCGCTCCGCCCGAGCACTACTCCGCCAACGCCGGAGAGCGACTCGCGGAGAACCCCGATATCAACGCCCGCCAGACCCACCAGGTCCGCGAGTGGCTGCGCACCTTAAGTCCGCATACCGACGACATCGACATTCTGCTCGAAGAGGGCAAACCGGCCACCGTCATCACCAACTACTGCACCACACACCAGGTCGACTGGCTTGTGCTCGGCACCAGCGGCGCCGGCGCCATCAGCCGCGCGATGCTCGGCTCCACCGCCATGAAGCTCGTTCACCGCGCCCCCTGCAAAACCGTGCTCGTGCAGCCCGATCACGCCACCTTAAGCGAGCCGCCCGGCCTGAGCGTCGCCCTCGACTTTATGCCCGGCTCCCAGGCCGCCCTCTTCAGCGCCGCCCACCTGGCGCACCTCACCGGCGCGCAGCTTGATCTCGTGCACATTCTCCACGACACCCCCACCCCCACGCTCAACACGGGCCTGGTCAACTACCTCTCTCCTCAAGACATCGATCAGCTCACCGAGCGCACCCGCGAATGCCTCATCGAGCTCGGCGTCGAGGTCAAAACCCTCTACCCCGAGCTGACCTTCGAGTCGCATGTCTACGCCGGCCCCACCGTCGCCACCCTCACCCAACACTGTGAGACCCACTCGGTCGACCTGCTCATCCTTGGAAAAAAGAGCCGCTCCGCCCTTCAGGACCGCGCTTTGGGCTCCATCGCCAGCGCCATGGCCCGAAAGCACCCCACCTCCCTGATGCTCGTGCCCCCCGAAGATCACCTCGATCGCTGAGTTTTTGGGCAACGCCGCTAGACGTGCTCCGCCGGGGCGTCCGCACCGCTGCGCCTGGCCATCTTCTGCGATTCCCGAGGTGCCTCCACCTCCAGGGTCACCTGCATCGCCAGCTCGCCAGACTCATCGTCGGACTCGGAGGCCACCGCTTTCGCGGCCGGCACGAGCTTCGCCCCGTGGCGCTCCCACCACGCCTTCGCCTGCGCCGCATCCCAGCGCGCGCTGGCCCCACACGCCTCCAGCGCCTCGGCTAGCTCCCGCATCGTCGCCGGACGTTCCGCCGCCTTTCGACTCAAGCATTGCATCACCAGATCTTCGAGATCCGCATCGATGACCCGCCCCAGCACCTCCGAGGGGCGCGGCGGATCTTCGTTGATCTGCTTGAGCATCACCTTCACCGCCGAGCTGTCCTCATAGGGGTTCTGCCCGGTCAACAGCACATAGGCCACCGCCCCCATCGCAAAGATGTCCACGCGCACATCATCGGCCCCCTGCCCCAGAATCACCTCCGGCGCCATAAAGCCCGGCGAGCCCTGGAGGATGTCCTGACCTGTCAGTTGAACCTCGCGCGGGGCGTGAATGTCTTTCACCAGCCCGAAATCCAGCACTTTGACAAAATCCCCCAGCCCCCCGCGATCGCCGACCACAATATTGCCCGGCTTGATATCCCGGTGAATCAGCCCCGCCTCATGCGCCTCAGCAAGCGCCCCGCACACCTGGCGCAACAGAAAAATCGTGCGCCCCTCATCGAACGGCCCGCAGTAGTTGATGAGCTCCAGAAGCGTCACCCCGTCGAGCAGCTCCATCGCATAATAAAAGACGCCCTCGGTGGTCCGACCGTAATCAAAAATCGTGATCGTGTTGGGATGCGTCAGCTTGCACGTCAGCTGCACCTCCCGCTCAAAACGCCGCACCGACTCCCGGTCGTAGAGCTCCCCTTTGAGCAACTTCACCGCCGTGGGCCGCTGCAGCATCGCGTGGCGGGCGCGGTACACCGTGCCCATCCCCCCCTCGCCAATCTTCGTCTCCAGGGTGTACTGCCCCAGGCGCTGCGCCGCGTCGATCACCTGCTCAAAGCGGCGCCGATACGAGCGCGAGGTCCGCACCCCCACCAGCACCGCAAGCCCCAGCGCCAGCAGCGTCAGCCCCAGCGTGACGTTGCGCTGCCGCTCGATCACCCCGGTAAAGTCCGAGCGCGGCACCATCGTGGCGATCGTCAGCTCGCGCTGCCCCAGCGCCACCGAGCGAAACCCTGCCCAGTAGCGCTCGCCAGCAGCCCGCACCTCCACAAGCCCCTGCCCGCTTCCATCCTCTCGCCAGGTCTTGAGCGCCTCCTGAAGCTCCCACAGCCCAAGCTCCGAGGTCGACTTGAGCACATCGGCCCGGATCGCCTCCTCAGCCTCATAACGCCCCCGCGCCGGCAGGCCCATCACCGTCTCATCGCCGGCGAGCACGGCGACATACCCGCGCTCGGTGGGGCGAATGCCGGTGGAGAAGGCCGAAACATCGCTGAGCATCACATCCAGCGCCACCACCTGCGCGCCCCCATCGGGAGCCTCAAAACGCGTCGAGGCGGTGATGCCCGGATCTTTCGTCGTAAAAAAGGTGTACGGCTCGGTCCAATGCACCTGACGCTTACCCGCAGACATCGCCCCGATATACCAGGGCCGCTTGCGCGTCTCGTAGTCGCTCTTCTCCTCCCAGCGCTCCACCACCTTGCCATCGGCGTCGCGACGCACCCAGCGCACCACCTCCCCGCGGGCCTTGCGATCCACCAGGCGATTGACCCAGCCCCCCCCCTGCTCCAGCAAGAGATATTCGCGCCCCTCGGCGTCGGCGTAGAGCACCGAGGTGACCTGATTGAGCCTGCGCAGCACCGGCATCAACCGCGCGTTCATCGCCTCAACATCATCTTCAGCGAGGCTCAACTCCCCGCCTGTGCCCCAGTCCGCCAGCACCTCCAGCTGGGTGGAGACCGGCACAAAAAAGCGGTCGAGCTCGGCATCCGCCCGCTCCACCGCCTGGTCAATCGCCTGCTCCGAGAGCTCCTCGACCGCCCGGTACGAGCCGATCAAAAACACCAGCGCCACCGCCCCGGCCGTCAGCAGGGTGAGCAAGACGAGGTTGCGCACCAGCTGGTGCCGCAACGTCGTATCTCGCCCCCCCAAACCGATGCTCTCCAGACGGCTCATTCCACTCCTCGTAGCGGTGACGCTCGGTGGTGCTGATCAGACCCTCTTCAAACCCTCTTCCCAGAGCTCCAGGTGCATGTTGCGCCGCTGCTGACTCATCGCCGGCTTAAAGCGCGCGTCTTCTTTCCAGGTCTCGCTGATCGCGTTGAAATCACTAAAGATTCCGGCACCAAGACCCGCCAGCAGCGCCGCCCCCAGGGCGGTGGTATCGGTCATCTTCGGGCGCACGATCTCGCGGTTCAAAAAGTCCGCCTGCAGCTGCATCAGCAGCCCGTTCGCACTTGCCCCACCGTCCACGCGCAACACCTTGAGCTCTTCGCCCAGATCGTGCTCCATCGCCTTGAGCAAGTCCACATTCTGCAGCGCGATGGCCTCCAGCGCCGCCCGCGCAATATGCGCCCGGGTCGTGCCGCGGGTCAGCCCCCAGATCACCCCGCGCGCCCCCGGATTCCAGTGCGGCGCGCCCAGCCCGGCCAGGCTCGGAATCAGCACCACCCCGTCGCTCGACTCAACCTGCCCGGCCAGCTCCTCAATCTCGGCGGCCGTCTCAAAAAAGCCCAGCCCGTCGCGCAGCCACTGCACCAGCGCCCCGGCGATAAACGCGCTCCCCTCCAGCGCGTAAGTCATCTTCCCGTCGATCTTCCAGGCCGCCGTCGAGAGCAGACGATGCCGGCTCATCACCGGCTTATCGCCGGTGTTCATCAGCAAAAACGCCCCGGTCCCGTAGGTGCATTTGGCCTCCCCCGGCCGGTAGCAGACCTGCCCGAAGAGCGCCGACTGCTGATCGCCGGCCATCCCGCAGATCGGCGTCCCGTCGGCCAGCCCCTCAATGCCCTCCACATGTCCGTAGACTTCGGCGTTGCCCACGATCTCGGGCAACATCGCCCGCGGCACCCGGAAGAGCTCCAGCAAATCCTCGTCCCACTCGCCCGTATGAAGGTTCATCAAAAGCGTACGCGATGCGTTGGACACGTCGGTCGCGTGCACCTTTCCACCGGTCAGCCGCCAGAGCAGAAAGCTGTCGATCGTCCCGAACTTCAGCTCCCCCTTCTGGGCCCGACGCCTGGCCCCGCTCACGTGATCGAGAATCCATTCGATCTTTGTGCCCGAGAAATAGGGATCGAGAATCAGCCCGCTGCGCTCACGCACCATCGGCTCATTGCCGTCGTCGGCAAACTGCTGAATCCGCCCGCGGGTGCGACGATCCTGCCAGACGATCGCGTTATGAATCGCCTCCCCGGTCTTGCCATCCCACACCACCGTCGTCTCACGCTGGTTGGTGATGCCCACCGCCACGATCTCTTCCGGCCGCACCCCGGCCTGGGCCACCGCCGCCTTGATCGTGCTGCAGGTCGAGCGCCAGATCGCCTCCGGATCGTGCTCCACCCACGAGGGCTTGGGAAAGATCTGCTCAAACTCCTCATTCACTCGCCCCACCACCTCAAGCGTGTCATCGAGAATAATGACCGTCGTCCCCGTCGTACCCTGATCGATGGCGCAGATATAACTCGTCATGCTCTCCCCGCGTCGCGGTTATCCAAAGGATCCAATAAAGGCTTTAAGCGGGCCAACCATACCAGCTGAGCAACCCACTGACCATAAAAGCACCGTGGCACGGCGCATAAAAAACGCCCCCCGAGTCCACAGAACTCGGGGGGCAACACCATCACTGCAACCCGCATCAACCAGGTCCGTGCATCTTATTTTGCGTCGGCGATCTCAAAATTCTCCGGGTGCTTGTCGCGCTGCCCCCGCAGGTGAATCTTCTTCTCAAAGGTCTTTTCCAGATCCTGAATCGTCTTGCGCTCCGCGCTGAGCATGTACGAGACCACATCGGCGTTGGCCTCCACGTACACGTCCTTGTTCGCAAAGGCGCGCGCCTCACGACGAATCTCACGCACGATCTCGGCGCTTACCGTCTCGGCGCTCTTCACATGCCCCAACCCCTTGCAGCGCTCGCACGGGTCGCACATGTACTGCACCAGCGACTCGCGCACCCGCTTGCGCGTCATCTCCACCAGCCCGAACTCCGAGATGGCCAGCGAGTTGGTCGTCACCCGATCTTTTTTGAGCGCGGCCTCCAGCGTGCGGTAGACCTTCTCGCGGTTTCGGGCATCTTCCATATCGATAAAATCGATGATGATGATGCCCCCGATGTTGCGCAGCCGCAGCTGGTAGACGACCTCCTCGGCCGCCTCCAGGTTCGTGCGCAAAATCGTCTCCTCAAGGTCGGAGCCGCTCCCCACGAACTTCCCGGTGTTCACATCCACCGCGGTGAGCGCCTCGGTCTTATCAAACACAAGGCTTCCGCCGCTCGGCAGCGGCACCTCCCGCGCCAGCGCCCGGTCGATCTCCACCTCGATGCCGTAGGCATCAAAGATGGGCTCATCGGCGCCGTACATCTCAATATTGTCGGCAAACGAAGGCATATAATGCTTCGTAAACCCGCTGACCCGCTTGTAGGCCTCCTCATCATCGACGATGAGCTTGCCCACATCGGTGGTGAAAAGATCGCGCGCCGCCCGCAAAAGCAGGTCCGGCTCCTCGTTGAGCAGGTAGGGCGCCTTGACCTGGTTGGCCTTATCCAGGATGTCGGTCCACAGCTTGACCAGAAGCTGCATATCGCGCACCAGCTTATCTTCGCTGATGTTCTCGCTGACCGTGCGCACGATAAACCCGGTGCCCGGCGGGCGATTCTCTTCAACGAGCTTGCGCAGCCGCTTGCGCTCCTTCTCCGACTCGATCCGCCGGCTGATCCCCACATGCGAGACCGTGGGCATAAACACCACGTAACGCCCCGGAAGCGAGATATGCCCGGTCAGCCGCGCGCCCTTGGTGCCCATCGGCTCCTTGGCCACCTGCACCAGCACCTCCTGCCCCTCTTTGATGCAGTCCGAGATGTTGATCTTGCGGCTGATCTTGCCACGGGAGGGCGGCGGCCACTGGTCGCCGTCTTCTTCCAGAAGGTTGATATCCTTCTCGAAGTTATAAAAGTCGCTCACGTGCAGAAAGCCCGCCTTCTCCTGGGCCACATCCACAAACGCCGCCTGCATCCCGGGAAGCACCCGCAACACCTTGCCCTTGTAGATGTTGCCGGCCACCCCGCGGTCGCGGCGGCGCTCCATATAAATTTCGCTCAGGAGCCCGTCTTCGATCAGCGCTACGCGCGTCTCCGAACGGGTCGAATTGACCACCAGAATGTTGGACATATCACCTCATCGCGAACCCCCGCGTGCCCTCGATCACCTCACCCGCAAGCCGTCCTCCTCGAAAGCGCCCGCGACCTGTAAGAGGTCGCCGACCACCGCCGAGAAGACGCACCGCTGCCGGGCGTCGATCACGACACACACAAGCTCGTCTCTATCGGGTTGAATACCGTTCAAATCGTCACATATCACTCAGGCTCCCCGAATCAGCCGCCGGCCCGGGCATGCTCACCGCCCTCAAAACCGACGCCTTTCCAGGCGCCCATAACACCTTGAAAATCGTTGATAAACTCGCTGCCCCCACACCCCGGAACCCCTCACCGGGGGCATATTCGAGACATGTCGCAGCGCGCTCTTCTCTTCATCCCGAGCTATATCACAGCCCCAGATCGCCGACTAGCCACGATCCTTTTGCCCAACCTTTTTGCCACCTCTGGAGTAACGCTTAACCACCCCCCCCCCCCCCCCCCCCCCTCCACCCCCTCTCACCGCCCGATCGCCCCCGAAACACGCGCTGGCACGCCCCCTGCATTACCTGACTCCCACCTGAGACGGAGCGGCGAATGTTCCCCAACACTCCAGAGCGCTCCCGGGTTTGCGACGGGCACCCCGATCCCCACGGGGTGCCCGCGCCTTTTCTTGCGACATCTCTCCCCACCTCATTTGGTTTAACCGCACAATAAATAACCCGACCGCATCCAGGGCGGCGCCTGGCAAGGAGGCAGGGATGAAGCTGTAGCAGCGCTACTGCGAATCCCTGACGACGCAGCGATTTCCGCGTGCCCCCAAACCCGACCGCATCCAGAGCTTTCGATAGCAAGGAGCCAGGACGAAGCTGTAGCAGCGCTACCGCGAGTCCGCAGCGACGATGCTAGCGAAGCTCTGGGGCGCTCGGCACACCCGCGTGCCCCCAAACCCGAGCGTATCCAGAGCTTTCGATAGCAAGGAGCCAGGACGAAGCTGTAGCAGCGCTACCGCGAGTCCGCAGCGACGATGCTAGCGAAGCTCTGGGGCGCTCGGCACACCCGCGTGCCCCCAAACCCGAGCGTATCCAGAGCTTTCGATAGCAAGGAGCCAGGACGAAGCTGTAGCAGCGCTACCGCGAGTCCGCAGCGACGATGCTAGCGAAGCTCTGGGGCGGTCGGCACACCCGCGTGCCCCCAAACCCGAGCGTATCCAGGGCAAAGTCCAGCAAGGAGCAAGGAGGAAGCTGTGGCAGCGCCACCGCGACGACGCAGCGACGATGCTAGCGAAGCTCTGGGGCGCTCGGCACACCCGCACGCCCCCAAACCCGAGCGTATCCAGGGCGGCGCCTGACAAGGAGTCAGGAGGAGCGAGTAGCTTTAGCTACGGCGACGACGCAGCGACACCGTCAGCGTCGTCCTGGGGCGCTCGGCACCGTTGACAAATGAATGGAAGCTCTCTAAACATTGAAATTATCGTCATCGCGAATAGTTCGCCCCTCGACGGTGTTCATCTCCCACGAACACCTCGAAGCTGGCACCGGCCTGTCGCGCTCGTCGACGATCCAACACGCTTCAACCCTCCGCGCTGCCTCGCGCTCTGCCGCTCGCCATCCTCGGCGCCCGGCGCTCGCGGTTGCTACTCGGCGCAACCCCCGCTCGACCGCCTCACTCCCCCTTCTTCCACCCCAGATCCTACCCGCGCGCCCACATCACCGGCCCCCGACCCCACATCTGCGGTCTTCTGCCCTGATCTTTTGGCGCCCAGATCCCTCTCGCTTTTCCCTCTCTTTCTGATCCTGACCTGTCTGTCTTTAAGACTCCCCTCCCAAGGAGAACACCCCGATGAACCTGAAAGAACTCAAGGAGAAAAAGATCGGCCAGCTTACGCAGATGGCCAAAGAAGCCGGCATCGACGATGCTGGCAACCTGCGCAAGCAAGAGCTGATCTTCGCCCTCCTCCAGAAGCAGGCCGATAAAGAAGGCTCCATCCAGGGCGAAGGCGTCCTGGAGATCCTGCCCGACGGGTTCGGATTCTTGCGCGCCCCGGACTACAACTACCTGCCCGGGCCCGACGATATCTACGTCTCGCCAAGCCAGATCCGCCGCTTTAACCTGCGCACCGGCGACACTGTCAGCGGGCATATCCGCCCGCCCAAAGAGAGCGAGCGCTACTTCGCGCTGCTCAAAGTCGAGAAGGTCAACTTCCAGGATCCCGAGCACGCCCGCGAGAAGATCCTCTTCGACAACCTCACCCCGCTCTACCCCGAAGAGCGTCTGAAGATGGAGACCAAGAAAGACGAGTTCTCCACCCGCATCATCGACCTGCTCACCCCCATCGGTAAAGGCCAGCGCGCGCTCATCGTCGCGCCGCCCCGCACCGGTAAGACCGTGCTGATGCAGGACATCGCCAACGCCATCGGCGACAACCACCCAGACGTCGTCCTCATCGTGCTGCTCATCGACGAGCGCCCCGAAGAGGTCACCGACATGCAGCGCTCGGTGCGCGGCGAGGTCGTCTCCTCGACCTTCGATGAGCCGGCCCAGCGTCACGTGCAGGTCGCCGAGATGGTCATCGAGAAGGCCAAGCGCCTGGTCGAGCATAAGCGCGACGTGGTCATCCTGCTTGACTCCATCACCCGTCTGGCCCGCGCCTACAACACGGTTGTGCCCCCCTCCGGCAAAATCCTCTCCGGTGGTGTCGACTCCAACGCCCTTCACAAGCCCAAGCGCTTCTTCGGCGCGGCCCGTAACATCGAAGAGGGCGGAAGCCTCACCATCATCGCCACCGCGCTGATCGACACCGGCAGCCGCATGGACGAGGTGATCTTCGAAGAGTTCAAAGGCACCGGTAACTCCGAGCTGCACCTCGACCGCAAGCTCATGGAGAAGCGCATCTTCCCCTGCCTGGACATCAACCGCTCCGGCACGCGTAAAGAAGAGCTGCTCATGGAAGACAGCCAGCTCAACCGCGTCTGGATTCTGCGCCAGCTCCTCCACCCGCTCAACGTGGTCGACTCGATGGAGTTCCTCATCGACAAGCTCGGCAAGACCGACTCCAACGCCGACTTCCTGCAGTCGATGAGCGGCTGATCCTTTGCACGGTCTCTCAACGCCCCGGAGCCTCATCGCTCCGGGGCGTTCTCATTGCATTGACCTTTTCCTGTCTGATTGTTGGGCCTGAGCCGATCCCATGTTCGAAAAACTCAAAGAAGTTGAGGCGCGCTACCACCAGCTCAACAGCCAGCTGGCCGACCCCGAGGTCGCCTCCGACCCCAACACCTTCCGAAAGATCGCCAAAGAGCAGGCGCTGCTCCAGGAAGTCGTCACCACCTACCAGCGCTACCAGAGCGTCGAGGAGGAGATCGCCGAGAACCGCGAGCTCCTCTCCGAAGATGATGACGACGCCATCAAACAGATGGCCAAAGACGAGCTTGAGCGCCTCAACCCCGAGCTCGAAGCGCTCGCGCAGACTCTCAAACGCCTGCTTCTTCCCCGCGATCCGCTCGACGACAAAAACACCTACCTGGAGATCCGCGCCGGCACCGGCGGCGACGAGGCCGCGCTCTTTGCGGCCGACCTCTTTCGCATGTACACGCGCTACGCCGAGCGGATGGGCTGGAAGATCGAGATCGTCTCCACCAACGAGACCGACCGCGGGGGCTTCCGCGAGGTCATCGCCCTCATTGAGGGCGATAACGTCTACAGCCGCCTCAAGTTTGAGGCCGGCACCCACCGGGTGCAGCGCGTGCCCGACACCGAGAGCCAGGGCCGCATTCACACCTCGGCGGTCACCGTGGCGGTGCTGCCGGAGGCCGATGATGTGGAGATCAACATCCAGGACAACGATCTCAAGATCGACGTCTACCGCTCCTCCGGCCCCGGCGGGCAGTCGGTCAACACGACCGACTCCGCCGTGCGCATCACCCACCTGCCCACCGGGCTTGTGGTGATCTGCCAGGACGAGAAGAGCCAGCATAAAAACCGCGCCAAAGCGCTGCGCGTGCTGCAGGCCCGACTGCTGGAGCGCGAGCGCGAAGAACAACGCCAGGAGATCGAGGCCGAGCGCCGCGGTCAGGTCGGCTCCGGCGACCGATCCGAGCGCATCCGCACCTACAACTTCCCCCAGTCGCGCATTACCGATCACCGCATCGGCTTTACCACCCACCGCCTCGATGAGGTGTTGAGCGGCAACGTCGACGAGCTCATCGATCCCCTCATCGCGCACCACCAGGCTGAGGCGCTGCAAAACCTCGAATAAGCCTCCCCCTGCTCGTCGTCGCTGCTACTCCAGTCGAAGTTTGATGCGACCGCTACGTCCGTCTTCGGCCTCAATGCGGCCAGCCCAGGCCACCCGAAGCTGGGAGCTCTTCTCAACCTCGGCGAGGTTATCGATCATCGCCTCCGGCCGGCGCACATCGAGCATCAGCGGAAAACTCGCCAGGGTCTCCCTGTTGCCCAGGCACGCCCCGCCGCCGACCTCCCCGGCGGTGTTCTCGGCGATCTTCACATCCTCAATCACCACGCGGAAGGGAAGCTCATAGCCCGGCTCGCCGATGCGTCCGGCCAGCTCCCGATCCGGGGCGCTGACGGCCAGAATCCCGCCGCCGCTCTCGCCGGCGCGGTTCTTAAAGATCCCGCACCCGAGCATCACCTTCACGCTCGCGTTGATCGCCGCGATGCCCCCTCCCCCGCCCGAGGCCTGATTGGTGCTGAAGACCACCGACTCAAACTTCGCCTGACCGCCGCCCCGCACAAGCACCCCGCCGCCATGCCCCCCGCCGGCGCGGTTCTGGCTGACTTCGCCACCTTCCACCTGCAGCATCGCGCGCCCCACCGCAGCGAGTCCGCCGCCATGTTCGGTGGCCAGGTTGTTGAGCACGGCCACATCATGCGACTTCACCAGCGCGGCTTTCCCATCGCGCCCGATCGCCACGATGCCCCCGCCCAGCTCGGCGCGGTTCTCAAAGATCATGCAGCGCCGCTCCCCGGTGGCCCGAATCACAAGACGCCCGCCCATCACCGCGATCGCCCCGCCGGCACCCCGCGCGTCATTGCCGTCAAAGACCGTATCGACCACCCGGGCCAGTCCCCCGTCAAGCCCCAGCGCACCTCCCCAGCCCCGGGTCGTTTCGCTGTCTTCCGGCCCGCCAATCGCCCCCAGCGCGCGGTTGCGCTGCATCATGCAACGCTCGATCACCAGGGGCTTGGTGAGCTCCTCGGCCCAGATCGCGCCGCCCCGCCCCGCTCGGTTACTATCAAAAATACTCGCAACCACCCTCACCACGCTGCGCCTTATGCGCAGCCCGCCCCCACGCTTGGCCGACGCATTGCTCTTCCACACACAGCCCACAAAGCTCACATCGCGCCCGGGCAGCTCCTCGCCAGCGTCCTGAACTTTGACCGCCCCCAGCGAGAAGCCCTCAAACGCGCAGTTGATCACCGCCAGCGCGCGGCTCCCCACAACCTCCATCCCCCGCTGCGCCACACCCTCGCGCCCTACCAGATAACATCCCACCACCCCCTGCGACTGCCCGGCGCGCACCTTCAGCGCGCAGCGCTCCTCACTCGGCGCAAGTATTGTGACCCGCTCCTCATGATCCGGCATCGCCTGGGCGCGCAGCCAGGCCAGCCGCTCATCGACGCTCTCCACCCCCGGCATACAGTCGTTGACGATGACCACCCGGTCCGGCACCTCCAACGCCTCCTGATAGACGCCGGGACGCACGCGCACGACCACCGCTTTCTTCTGCTTGAGCACCTCCGAGAAGGCCCGCTTCACCCCCTCGGCCAGCGAGGTATACGGCCGGCGCATGCTCCCGTCAGCCTCCTCGCCAGGCTGCCCCTCAAAACCGCCATCGACATAGACCACCGGCGCAAGCTCCATGCCCGGCGGCACATAGTAGTCGAGGCGCTGCGCCTCTTCGCGCACCTGCTGGCGAACCTCCGCCTCATACTTCGCGCGGCGCTTCTCCCCCACCTCACCGTGCACAAAAGCCATCACCGACTCGCCGGCATCTTCCTCGGCGACCACAACTTCGGCCGGGGGTGCGCCGAAGTCGAGCGTTTCGCCAACCTCAATGGCCTCGGGAGGCTCTTCGTCAGCGCCGCGGAGCATATCCGCGCGCAACATCGGCGTGCGCTGCACCTCACGCCCCACATGCTCCACGCGACGCTCCAGCTCCTCGGCCTCCTCGGCACGCTGGCGCGCCACGTCGCGAAAAATCACGCCGACACCCAGGCTGGTCATCCCCCCGAAAAAATACAGCGCCGCGCTCCCCAGCGGATGCCCGCCCACACACTGACTCCAGCCGGCCCGCTCCAACTCCAGATACTCCGGCATCACCCCGGAGAGCGCCGCCGGAAGCAGCCCCTCACTGCCCAGCCAGCACCCCATCACCGGCACCAGCCCCACGGCCATCAGCAGGGCCCCCAGCCCCAGACAACGCCGCGTCCACGCGCGCGCTCTCTGCTCTGCCACACCCATCTTCAACTCCCGACCGCGCCGTTCAAAAGCGCCTCCTGACAAGCAACCACGCCGACATCACCATACTCGCCATGCCCATTATCGCCACCGCAACCAGCCGGCCCGCCCCGGCGAACACATCGACCGCTTCTCCTCCAAACGCCTCTAAACTCGCATAAGCGCTGGAAACTGGCACCCACCAATTCCCCCCTCCCCACGCCACGAGTGCTGCCTGCACACCCACCACTCCGGCCACCACCGCCCACGCCGCCGGCTTCCCTCGCAAAGCCACCCCCACGAGAAGTCCGCTGCCCAGGCCGCTGAAGAGCGCTCCCAGCAACGCCAGCGCAAGCCACCCCACCGGCGGCGAAGACGCTCCCATCACGACCGCCACCGCCACAAACCCCGCCGTGGCCAACACCCCCACAAGCCCCGTGGCTCGCAACGCCCCCATCACCTGCGAGCCGGCGCCCACCCCCAACGCCCCCTCACGGGCCCAACGCCCCCACTCCGACCGCACCTCCCCACAGGCCAGCAACGCCCCGGTCCCATAGACCACCGCCGACATCGCCCCCCACGCCTCCTCCCCCCCCGGCGCAAGCCCCATCACGCCTGCCGCCAGCAGCGGCCCGGCGCACACCCACGCCCCGCTCCGCACGCCCCCGGCCAACAACGCCTCCAGCCGGCGGTCCGCCAGCACCGCCGCTTCATATCCGTCCCACTTCATCGCGCCACCTCCAGCACCGCGCCGGCCGGCGTCGTCACCTGCTCCACATCCTCCAACCCCACCGCGCTGCTGCTGATCACCAGCGCCGCACCGCTCGCCAGGATGACCTCCCGCATCACCTTGAGCTTTGCCCGACGAGCGACCTCATCCCCTTCGATCTTCACCACCCAGTCCCGCGCGCCTAAGAGCGCGCACTCCCCGACCTCCACCTTCCAGCGCGCCAGTCCGTCGAGTTCACGAAGCCGCCGCGTGCGCACCTCGCTCAACCCCAGCGTCGCGATCATCGCCTCGACCCGCTCCCCTCGCACCTCCACCGGCTCCGTGCGTAGCCCAAGCTCGGCGGCGTACCCCAGCATCCGCTCCACCTGAAGCCCCTCATAGCGCTCGCCACCCTCGCCAGACACATACCCCACCGCATCGCGCCGGCCCGACTCCCCCCGACCTCCTTTCGCCGCAGCCCGCTGCGCCCAAAGCCCCTTCATCACCGCATCAAAAGTCGCATCACTCCCCCCCACAAGCGCGCGCACCTCCCCGGCCGCGACCTCAAAGCTCACCTCGCCAGCCCGGTCTCCAGCCGCCTGGTCCACCCTGAGTTTTGTTGCCCGAATCACCATGTTACCCTCCGCCGCGCGCCGCATCGGCCGCGCCGACCTTAACTCCACACGCACACAACCTGCCTGCTATGACCTCTCGCGACCAGCTCCTCAACACCCTCCACGACGCCATCGCCGCCTGGAACCCCACCGAAGACCCGCTCACCTGGCCCGAGGATCACCTCCTCGACCTCGCCAGGCCACTCTTCGACTACCAGTACACCCACAACCTCGCCTACCGCACCCTCTGCCGCAACCGCGGCGTGAGCCCCTCGGCCGATCTGCGCCTGGAGCAGATCCCGGCGGTGCCCACCGACGCCTTCAAGGCCCTCGATCTCTTCAGCGGCCCGGAGCGCGCGCGCACCTTCCGCACCAGCGGCACCACACAGGGCGCGCGCGGCCAGCATCATTTCGCGACGCTCGAGCTCTACCGCGCGGCGATGCACCCGACCTTTGTGCGCTTCTGCAACCCGGAGAAGTCCGCGCTGCGCCTGATCATTCTGGCCCCCTCCCCGGCCGATCTTTCCGACAGCAGCCTCTCGTTTATGCTCGGCGAACTCATGGAGCGCTGGGGCGCCGGGGGAAGCGCCTTCGTCATTAACCTTCGTGACAACGCCTGGCACCTCGACCCCACCACCCTGGAGCGCGCCCTCGATGAGGCCTGCGCCGACACCACCCCCACCATGCTATTGGGCACGGCCTTCGGGTTTGTAGAACTCCTCGATCGCGCCGACGCCTGCTGGCAGCTCCCCCCCGGATCGCGCCTGATGGAGACCGGCGGCTTTAAAGGGCGCTCGCGCACCGTCGACAAGGCCGACCTCTACCGCCTCTTCGAGGAGCGCCTGGGCATCCCGGCGGGGCGCTGCATCAGCGAATACAGCATGACCGAGCTCTCCAGCCAGACCTACACCGACGCCCTGGCCAGCCCCGAGCCCACCGGCCGCCTCTTTGCCCCGCCCTGGCTCAACCTCTCGGTGGTCGACCCGCTCACGCTTCAACCCCTGAGCGAGCCCGGCGCCACCGGGCTGATTCGCTTTATCGATCTGGCCAACCTCGACAGCGTCATGGCCGTTCAGACCTCCGACCGCGGCATCCTCCACCCCGACGGTTCGCTGGAACTTCTGGGGCGCGCCCCCGATGCCGAGTTGCGCGGCTGCAGCCTGACCATTGAAGAGATCGTCGAGGGCGTCGACCCGCGCTGAGGCCGCACCCACCCGGCTCAGAGCTCGGAGCACTCCACCACCCGGGCCCAGCTCAAGAGGTTGGCCCGGCCGTCGTGCCACCAGCGCAGCGGCACGGCCTGCATCTGGCCGGCCGGCGCCACGCGCGTCGCCCCCAGCGACGCGACACGCTCCACAACGCCCGCCCTCTCACGCCACGCCCCGGCCAGCGCCACCCCCTGCACATGCCCCACCGGCACCCCCACCGCCTGAGCGATGTTCTCAACCTCATCGACCCGGTGCAGGCTCACGGCGTGCGGCGAGGACTCACCAGCCTCAAAGGCCCCCGCGGCCAGACGCACATAGCCCACGCCCCGCACAAAGACCTCCCCGGTCATCTGCGCAAGGCTCAACGCCTGAGCCCGCGCCGACGCCGCGCCCTCCTCCATGCGATCGGCGCCCAGGCGAGCCTCAACGTCGGCGATCGCCTCCGCAAGCTCCTCTCCGAAGAGCCGGCAGCGGGAGGCATCGCCCACAACGATCACCGCCCGCACCGAGAAACACCCGGCCTGACGCCACATCACGACATCCTCGGCGATCTTCTGCGCCTCACTGCGAAGATCGATCGTCGGCCCATCGACCATCACCGCAAAGCTGACCCGATGGCCGTAGCCCACCACCCGCACGCCGGGCACCCGCGCGCGCACCTCGGCCAGCGTCGCATCACTGCCGCTGACAACCACCACCGGCGCCTCTTGCCAGCGCTCCCCCTCCAGCACCTCCCAGCCCGCAAGTTCGCATAGCGCGCGCCCGAACGCCT
Organism: Lujinxingia vulgaris; assembly: GCF_007997015.1. Taxonomy (NCBI): domain Bacteria; class Deltaproteobacteria; order Bradymonadales; family Lujinxingiaceae; genus Lujinxingia; species Lujinxingia vulgaris. The sequence goes on along the minus strand of NZ_VOSM01000006.1, from coordinate 111,429 downwards.
GGCCTCGCCGCGACACTTTCACCCCCTGGCGCACACCCGCCATCGCCCCGAGCAGCGCAGGCCCCACGCCCGCGCCGGGGAGCGCCGGCCAGATATGATGCACCCGATCCGGCCACATAAGGTGCTGGCCCGGCCCCACCGCCTCAAGCTCGCGTCGCAAGGCCTCGGCGGCTGCATCCACCTCCCAGCTCCGCATGTGCAGCTGAAGTCCCTCGCGCGCCATCGCCTCCGGCCACCCGTCGGTGACCATCGCCTCAACCAGCGCTTCTTTCCCCGCCTCAAAACACGCCAGAATCGCGCGCCCCGCCTCAACATCCACCCGCTTTGCGACACTCACTTCGGCTCCTCATCACCGGTCGCCGGGGGCAAGGTCTCGTCGACGCGAGCCTCCGGCTCACCACCGGCCCAGGCATCTTCGAGCCACAGCACCACCTGCGCCCGATCCACGCGATCGCCCACGCCGGCGCGCACTTTCACCGCCTCAAAAGGCTCCAGCCAGCGCGCCAGATCCTCGGGCCCCTTCTCCTCAAAGATGCCGCGCAGCGCCCCCAACTCCACATAGATGCCGCCGCCGCTGCGTCCGGCAAGCATCCCCTCAAGCTCGCGCCCCTCCATAAGACCGCCCTCGGTCTGCGGGCTGCGCTCCCAGCGGTTGGCGTGATCAAAAGCCACCGCGCTATCGACCAGGAGCACGTGATCATCGCCCAGGATCAACGCCCATTTGAGCTCCCCATCTTCGATCCAGGCGTACTGAATCATGTGGCGAATCACCTGCCGCTGCAGCTTCCCGCGGCTGACCTGGGTGAGCGAGTTGAGCATATCTTCGACCGGGCGCCGCTCCTTAATGGGCAGCAGGACCGCATCTCGCGTGCTCTTAAGGCGCACCAGGGTAGCGAGCGCCGCGATGCCCTCCTGCTCAAAAAAGCTGCTCTCCAGGCCGTAGATCACCACCAGCGCCTGGCCGGTGAGCTGGCCGACAACATCGCCCATCACATCGACGCGAAGCTCCTCATTGAGCTCCTCGATCCACTGGTCGAGGCGCTGGCGATCCTCGGCCGAAAGCGTCCCGCGCACAAACTCCACAAACCGCTCGGGGGAGGCCGAGATACGCACCGCGCCGAGCACCCCGGGGCGCACCAGCCCGCCGACCGGGGGAATATCGCCTGCGGCCTCTCCCAGATCTTCGATGCTGGTGGCCACCCCACTCACACCCGGAGTGCCCACCTCCAGCTCCACCTTGCGCCGGGTCGCATCCAGCCCCGCGCGAAGATGCACCCACCCCAGCTCACGGGCCATCCTCTGCGCCAGCACCCCGGCCTGACCCTCCCCGCTCAGCCCCTCGGCCAGCCGCCCGGCCGAGATCATCGCCGAGATTGGCCGCGCCTGACTCGTCGTCAGAAAACGCCGGTGCGCCCCCACCTCCAGCGCTCGCTCCCCCAGCCCCAGCACAACTTCATCAAGACTGGTCTTCGCCTCCTCGCCCACAAACCAGCCCACCGCCCAGCGCCGCGCGTCCATCACCGCCCAGCCCTTAAGCGCCCCCTCAGCGTCATGCAGGCGCAACGCATGCTCCGCCCCTTCCACCTCAAACCCGCGCGCCTCAAAGCCCCACAACGTACGTGCCGCTTCAACATCGACGCCCGGCTCGCGCCAGCCGGCGAGCACCACCTGCCCGTGCGCCAGATACCCCACCGCCGGCAAACGCTGCCCGGCTCCCATCGACGACCACACCTCGCCAGAGACCACCCCTTCAAGCGCCTCACCGACCACCGGCGCCCGATCCATCATCCCGCCCAGCGCGCTCTCCAGCGCCGCGAGCTCCTCGGCAAAGACCACCACCTGCGCCGTCTGCGGGATCATCTCCCCCAGCATCAACGCCCCCTCCTGCCCTGTCGGCGGCGCCGGCGGCTGGCATCCCTCACACCCCGCCCCGGCCAGCATCACCAGCAACAGCAACGCCCCCACAGCGTGCGCCAACACCCCGGCTCTTCTCTCGTTCATCGTGTCCTTCAATCGCTCTTGGGACCATTCTCCTTTCCGACTATACTACAGGGAAGAACACGCCGACCACCGCCCCTGTGCATCCCTCGGTCGCCCCGCATCGCGCCCTCGGCGCGCCGATTTCCTCCACCGCGAGCCCCCCGTGAAGAGCACCCTGATCGAGCTCCCCCCTGACTCCCAGGGCCTTGACGAGGACAGCATCGACTTCATCCGCGCCAACTCCGTCGAGGAGCTCGCTCAAAAGACCGCCATCGACTCCCAGGCCGTGCTCAACCGCGTGCTCCTGCCCGGAAAACGCTTCGGCGCCTACCACATCCTGGGCTTTGTCGCCGCCGGGGGCATGGGCGAGATCTACGCCGCCCAACGTCTCAAAGACGACGGCTCCCGCTCCCAGCCGGTCGCCCTCAAGGTCATCACCGCCGAGTTCGCCAACGACTGGCGCATCATCGAGCGCTTCAAACGCGAAGCGCGCATCTCCAAAGCCATCCGCTCCAAACATGTGGTGCGCGTCTACGAGTTTGGCGAATCCCCCGACGGCCACGCCTTCCTCTCCATGGAGCTGCTCACCGGCGAGGAGCTCTTTGACAGCCTGCACCGCAACAAAACCATCCCCGCCGACGAGCTCGCCAGGCTCGCGCTGCAGGTCCTCAAAGGCCTCCACCAGATCCACCAATCGGGCTTTGTGCACCGCGACATCAAACCCGAAAACATCTTTTTGGCTCGCACCCCCGAGGGCGATGAGATCGTCAAAATCCTCGACTTCGGCATCGCCAAACGCGCCGATCAGAAGTCCGATCCCCTCTTAAGCGTCGTCGGCCAGATCTACGGCACGCCGCAGTATCTGGCCCCCGAACAGGCCGTAAACCCCGACGTCGACCACCGCGCCGACCTCTACTCGCTGGGCGTCGTCCTCTACGAATGCATCACCGGCAGCCTCCCCTTCGATGGCGACTCCTCCTACGCCCTGATCCTCGCCCACCAGAGCCAGGATCCCCCGCAACTTCCCTCCTCGGTCGACCCGGAGTTCGCCGCCATCATCACCCGCGCGCTCGCCAAAGATCCCGACGACCGCTTCCAGAGCGCGCTGGAGATGGGCCAGACCATCAAGCGCTGGCTCGACACCGACCACTGGTCGCGCCCCCGTCACGCCACCGAAGCGGACCACATCCCGCCGGTGATCGACACCTCGATGGACGATCTTCTCTCCACCTCACCGCGCTCCCCCAACACCGACGACAACCTCCAACCCACCCTCATCGGCTCCCCGATGTCCGCCCGGCAGGCGCCCGCATCAGAGCACGCCCCCACCGCGGTGATGGCCCCGGCCCATCGCGAGCCCGACCTGACCGACTCCGCCGATCTGATCGTCGCCCCGCCCCCCGAAGACTCCACCGAACTTCGCTCGCCGCAAAACGAAGCCCCCCTCTCAGCGGCCGACGCCCAGAAAGCTCAGATCATCACCGGCATCGCGCTCGGCCTGATCATCCTGGCGATCGGCTACGCCTTACTCACCTTCTGATCGACCTGATCGACTTACCTTCTGATCAGCGTCGCGTCGCAAAGGTCGCGCTGCCCCCCGGCGCCACAAAGACCTCCGATCGGTAGAACTTCAACTCCTCGATCGAGTCCTTGATATCGTCGAGCGCCCGGTGGCTCTGCTCCTTACGCGGCGGCATCGCCACCCCGGCCGGATACCACCGGCGCACCACCTCTTTGACCGACGACACATCGATGATGCGGTAGTGCAGGTAGTCCTCCAGCCGCGGCATGTACTCCGCCAGAAAACGACGATCCTGCCAGATCGAGTTCCCGCACAGAGGCGCGCTGTTCGGTCCGCAATGCTCCTGCACAAAGGCCAGGGTCTGGGCCTCGGCCTGCGCCAGCGTCAGCTTCGAAGCCTTCACCGCCGCGGTCAGCCCGGACTTGCCGTGGTGCTCGGTGTTCCAGGCATCCATCGCGTCGAGCACCTCGTCGCTATGATGAATCACAAGGTTGGGCCCCTCGGCCACAATCTGCAGCTGAGAGTCCGTGATGATCGTGGCGATCTCCAGGATCGTGCACGTCTTCGGATCCAGCCCGGTCATCTCCAGGTCCACCCACACCAGATTTCGATCACTTGCCATGCGCCCTGCTTTTTCAATGGTCAGTCGTCCTGCCGCGCCCGCGACCATCGCCGGCGCGCTGCCCCCTGCCCTACCAGCCCCCCCGCGACCTGCGCAACCTTCGCCATTCCATCCCGACCCCGCATCCTCTACACTACGTTACACCACAGCTTCTCACCCCCTTGCGCACGGCAGCTCCTATGGCGATCTCCCTGGCAGACTTCACCCTCAACCGTCCCCTGGGCCGCGGTGGCATGGGCGAGGTCTGGCATGCCACCCATAACCCCACCGCCACCGAAGTTGCGATCAAGATCATCACCAGCAAGCGCGCCACCGATCCTCACTTCTTAAAAAGTTTCCACCACGAAGTTCGCTCGGTAGCCCGCTTAAGCCACCCGGGCATCATCCGCGTCTTCGACACCGCCACCGTCACCGCCGCCGAGGCCGCCCGGGCGCCCTCCCTCCTCACCCCCGATTCGCCCTACCTGGTCATGGAGCTCGCTGCCGGCTCGTTGCGCGAGCTCTCCGAACACGCGCTGAGCTTCGCGCAGCAACGCGCCATCCTGCTGGCCATCCTCGATGCCCTGGCCCACGCCCACGCCCGCGGGGTGATTCACCGCGATCTCAAACCCGAAAACGTCCTGATGGTGCACGGCCCCGACGGCCCCACGCTCAAACTCTCGGACTTCGGGCTGGCCCACGCCCTCGACGATCACCCCGACGCCGGGCAGAACACCCGCGTCGCCGGCACCCCGCGCTTTATGGCACCCGAGCAGATCCTGGCCCGCCTGCGCGACCAGGGCCCGTGGACCGATCTTTACGCGCTGGGATGTCTGGCCTTCTGGCTGGCCAGCGGCAGCCCGCCCTACTCCGGCGCCACCACCGAAGACATCCTCCACGCCCACCTGCACCTGCCTCTGCCGCCGCTGGAGACCGACACCGATCTTCCCGCCCCCTTCGGCGCCTGGATCGGGCGTTTGCTGGCCAAACATCACGCCGATCGCTACCAGTTCGCCGCCGACGCCGCCTTCGATCTGGAGCGCCTCAGCGACGCCTCCCCCGCCCCACCTCTGCCCTCGATCCCCACCACCCCATTACGCCCGACCTCCGCCCCCCCCGGAGAGCCCACCGAGCTCGACGCCACCCTCACCGCCCTCTTAGAGACCGCCGCCCTCCACACGCCTCAAGACCTCCCGCGCGGCCCCCTCGACACCTCCCACACCCACGCTCACGGCCCGCTCTTCCCACCCACCTGGGAGTCCCCCCGCGACCGCGTCGCCCTGCGCCCCGACCACCTCCGCGGCACCGGCCTTGGTCTTTTCGGACTTCGCCCCATCCCGCTCGTCGACCGCATCCCGGCCCGCGACGCCCTCTGGCGCGCGCTGCGCGAGGTTCACACCACCGCCACACCGCGCGCGCTTGTGCTCAGCGGCCCCTCCGGCGTGGGCAAAACCCGCCAGGCCACCTGGCTCTGCCAGCGCGCCCACGAGCGTGGCGTCGCCTTCGATGTGCACGCCCCGCACAGCCCCATCGCCTCCCGACTTCAGGGCTTACCCGCGCTGCTCAACGACCTCTTCCGCTCCCATAACCTCCCCCACGACGCCCGCATCGAGCGCGTGCGCGACACCCTCAGCCGCACGGGCCCCCTGGGCCCCGACGAGCTCGCCGACTGCATCGAACTCGCCAGCTTAAGCGACCCCGGAGATCGCCACCGCGACCACCACGCAGCCCAGGCAAGCCCCGGGCAGCGCTACGCCCTGATCGCCCGCACCCTCAAACGACTTTTCCCTCACCGCCCCCTCGTCCTCCACCTCGACGACGTCCACTACGGCCTCGACACCCTGCGTTTTGCCCTCTTTCTGCTCGACCTCCCCGACGAGCTCGCTCCTCCCACCCTCATCGTCGCCACCTCCCGCGACGATCTTGCGGCCACACGCCCCGACGAGGCGCTGCTGCTCGACCGCCTCAAAGATCATCCCCGCACCACCGCCCTTGAGGTTGAGCCCCTGGCCGAAGACGACCACCGCACCCTCGTCCAGCACCTGCTCGGCCTCGACAGCGATCTTATCGAAGAGCTCGTCGACCGCACCCGCGGAAACCCCCTCTTTGCCGTACAGCTTGTCGGCGACTGGGTCGCTCGCGACATCCTCACTCCCTCCCCCGAAGGTTTCCACCTTCGCCCCGGCGAGCAGGCGCCGCTGCCCGACTCCATCGACGCGCTGCTGCGCGACCGCGTCTCACTGCTCATCGCATCGTTGGGCTCGACCCGCGAGAAAGACGCCCTCTTCGCCCTGGAGATCGCCGCCGCACTGGGCCAGGACATCGACCCGGATGAATGGCGCGCCGCCTGCTTCAACGCCGGCGTCACCATCCCCCCGGAACTTCTCGAACACCTCACCCTGGCGCGCCTGGCAGAAGCCGACCCCAACCGCTGGCGCTTTCTGCACGGCGCGCTGCGCGAATCGCTCCAACGCCTGGCCCATGAGCACGATCGCTGGAGCACCCATAACCTTCACTGCGCCCGCGCTCTGCAGGCCATCTTCCCCGACTCCACCCCCGAGCTCGACGCCCGCATCGGCCGCCACCTGCTGGCCGCCGGCCTCCACACCGCCGCGCTGGAGCCCCTGCTCCGCGCCGCCGAACACAACCGCCTCACCAGCGACTTCGCCAGCGCCCTGCAGCTCTTCGATCTGGCCGAAGACGCGCTCAACAACCTCAGCGAGCACGATGACGCCATCCACCTGCGCCTGACCACCGGCCGCGCCCGCACCCTGGCCAAACAGGGACACACCGACACCGCTCAAACCCTGCTCGACGCGCTTCCCCCCCACGCCGACCCGCAACTCGACGCCCAGCGCCTCTTCTCGGCCGGCGTGATCGCGCGCACCCGCGGTGAAGTTCGCGCAGGCCTCAACCTCGCCACTGCCTGCCTGGAGCGCCTCAAACCCCTGGCCACCCCTGACGCTTCCTCCGAGGTCGCACGCGACTTTGCAAAAGCGCTGCAGCTCTTCGCCGACCTCCACTACTCCCGCGGACATCTCGAACAGGCCACCGACGCCTACCACCGCTCCCTCCCCTGGGCCGAACGCGCCAACTCCCCCTCCGACCAGGCCTCCAGCTGGCTCGGACTCGCCGCCGTCAAACTCGCCAGCGACCACCCCCGAGACGCCCTGGACCCCACCCACAAAGCCCGCCAACTCTACGACGAAACGCGCAACCTTCACGGCGTCGCCCAATGCGACAACGCCCTCGGTGAGATCTACCGCTTGCTCAACCAACCCCGCGAAGCCCTGCACTTCTACCAGCTCGCCATCGACACCCTTCAGCGCATCGGCGTCTCCCAGACCGGCTCCATGCGTTTCAACATCGGGATGTGCCTGGCCTCACAGCGCAACTTCTCGGCGGCCCGGCCCCACTTCGAGCATGCCCTCAAAGCCATGCAGGCCGCCAACGTCTCGGGTTACCTCGGCGTCGCCCACATCGCCCTGGCAGCCTGCGCCTCACACACCCCCGACTGGGACGCCTTCGACCACCACCTCCAGCGCGCGAGCCTCGCGCTTGTGAGCTCCGGGATGGTCAACCTCGACACCGCCGCCCTGGCCGAGCTCACCACCGAGCAATGCCTGCGCCACCACGATCATGAACGCGCACAGGCGGTCGCCTCCATCGCCCTCGACCACCTGGAGCGCCTGGGCCTCGACGGGCGCGCCCGGGCCCTGCGCGCCACCCTCCCCCCCTCCTGAAACTCAGAGGTTCGGGAAGCCCGCATACACCCGATCCTGAATCTCAATGGTCTGCTGCGGCCAGCGAATATCCCCGACCTCCCAGAACTGACGGTTGGTCAGACGCCGACGACGCATCTCCAGCTGCAGCTCCCCGCCCAGATAGATCCTCACCGTCGCGTAGCTCTCCCCGTAGCCGTGATCCGCGTAATAATACACGCCCACCCGGTACCTCACCCCGCTCTCCGGCTCATCCAGATTGATGTTCTCGGGCCCCCACCCCGTCACATTATCAATATCCAAGCCCGGGTTATCGCGCGTCACGCCCGGCTGACCCCAGTCCGGCGTCTTATTCTGCCAGTGGCAGTCCCACGGCGAGCTGTTCCAGGCGCCGCCGAGCCCATCTCGCAGGAGGTGCAGATCCACGTCGCTGCCGCTGCGATCATCGCGGGTGCTGTCCCGCGGCGTATCCCAGACAAGCTGCACGTGAATGTCGCGATCGGTGCGCGTCTCGATCACCATCCGCGCCGGCTCGCAGGAGCGCGTGCCCTCCGCATCCGTCACATGCAACTCCACCACATAGCGGCCCACAAGCTCCAGGTAGAGCCGCTGCAGCGAGGGATCGCCGTTCTCGGCGAGCGTCACCGCCGTATCGCCCGGTCGCTCCGCCAGTGTCCACTCATAGCCCACCACCGGCTCACCGTTGGCCGCAATGCTCCCGCGCCCGGTCAGCTCCACCGTCTCCAGCGGACGTCCCAGAAACTGCCCGCGCGGCGCCGCCTCGGCGCTCCCCTCGATCCCGCGCACCCCGATCTGCGCGATCGGGCAGGCCGGCGGCGCGCCCTCACCCACAAGCTCCACCTCACGCTGCGGCTCCAGCAGATCATCGCTGTTCAACCGCACCAGACCCCGGTACTCCCGCGACTCCGTCGGCGTAAAGGTCACCGGAATCAGCACCGTCTCACCTGCCGCAAGCACCCGCTCTTCGCCGCGCGCATCGGCCGCATCGGCCATCTCAAAGCCGTCGTCACCCTCGAGCTCCTCGACCCACACCCGCGTCTCCACCTCGCGGCTGCAGTTGGTCGCCCGCAGCGCCCGCTCCACCGGCCGACCCCGCTCCACCATCCCGAAACGCAGCGGTCCCACCGGCAAGAGCTCCAGGCAGGGAAGATCGGTATTGGCCAGAAGTTGAACCTCATGCTCGGACTTCTCCGGATCGTTGGTCCGCACCCGCATCACCCCCTGCACCCCCTCGTCGGTCTCGGCCCGGTAGCTCACCTGCACAAGCACCGACTCCCCCGGCAACAGCTCTCCGGGAAGACCGTCGAGAAACTCCGGATAATGCAGCTCAAAGGGCCCCTCCACGCTCACCGAATCCAGCGCCAGCCGCGCGCGTCCCACGTTGGTCAGCTCCGCATCGCGAACCTCCACCTGGCCCGGCGCCACGTCCGCAAAGATCAGGCGCGCCGGCGCCTCCAGCTCGGGCTGCCCGTCAAACTCGTAGGGGCTCATATCCCAGGGCACGAAAAAATCGCTGTACGACACCACCACATCATCGGAGGGACACCCCGCCAGTAGCAGCGCCATCATCCCCAGAATCACACCCGAAACTACGCCCGGCTTGTGCATTATCCGCTCCATGCTCATATCGTCTTCACCCGCCGGTGATCCGGCGCGTGACTTCTGCTCGCGTTGACATCCTGCCACGGCTCAAAAACGCTGCAAATTTCATTCCCAACCGGCATCTTCATGCCCGCCCTCGCCGCGCTTCCCGCCACACAGACCTTTTAGTAAGGTCTTATACCACATCGACAGTCGCAGGGATAAAACATGCCGCACCCCGGCCACAGCCACACCCACATCACCACGCGTCTCGCTGCGCTCGTGCTTTTCGCTTTGAGCCTCACCTGCGCTGCTATCTTCGCCGGGTGCGCGCCCAACTACGCCTCCACCACACCTTCAAAAGATGCCCCGGCGCTGCTCAAACTCGAAGTTGAGCCCGACCACGCCGAGATCTACTTGAACGACGACTACCACGGGGTGATCAACCGCTGGCGCGATCACACCTTGAGCCTAGCGCCGGGCCAGTACCGCCTCGAACTCCGAGCTCCGGGCCACATCCCCCAGCGCTTCGACCTCGATCTCCCCCCCGACCAGATCACCCGGGTGCGCCTGACCCTTGAGCCCGAACTACACAGCCCCGAGCCCACCGACCCCGACGCGACCACCCCAGGCTCCCCCTCCAGCAGCCCGCTCGATCCGCCATCTCCTCCCGACTCCGGCTCCCCCGATCTGCCATGACCTCCTCCTCGCTCGACGCCGACATCCGCTCGCTCCCCGCCCTGGCACAGGCCCTGGCTGATCCGCAGACCTCCCTTATCATCCTGCGCCCCGATGGCCACTGGCACCTCGAACAGGCCGGCACGCTCTCCTTCCAGAACACCCCGCTCTTGCCGGCCACCGTCAACCGCATCTTGGAGCACCTCGACGCCCGCGGCCCCTCCAGCTGCCTGACCCGCTGGTGGATTCAACCTCTGCCCGGCTCCCCCCAACCCTTTGCGCTGCTCACACCCCGGCCCGACATCGCGCTCTGCCCCCTGGCCCAGAATACCCGCGAGCTGCTCCGCCCCCGGCTCAGCTCCCCGATCAACGGGCTGATCTTCAGCCCCACCGCCCCCCCGCGCCAGAGCCTACTCCTCTGGCTGACCACGCGACTTCCCCGCGAACTTCTCCTCTACGTCTCACCAGTACCGCCGATCGCGCCCTCCAGTGTGCCGCTGATTCATCTTCAGCCTCCCCACGATCCCCACAGCCGCGCCCACCTCGCGCGCCTCGCTCACAGCGCTTCCGCGCTGATGTGGGACGCCCCCATCGATGCCGCCGACCTCCCCCTGCTCTATGCACCGCACAGCCCCAGCCACCGCTGGCTTGCCACCGATCTCGATCTGCTCCCGGCCCGGCTCCGAGACGCCATCCTCCCGCATAACCACCTGCAGATCGGGCTGCGTGCAGACCACAACACAGCCACCATCACCTACCTCGCAAGCCACCGCCCCGAGGGCTGGGCCACCCTTCTCGATCTCGAATCCCGCGACCTCCCCGCCGAGATGCCCTCGCCAGCGCGCAGCACATCCGAGCACACCTCCCCGCTGACCCACACCCACCCCACTCGCGCCGAGATATCACCGGCCACCATCCTCCAGAGCGGAGAGATCGACCTCGACGCCCTGCTCGGCGATCCCCTCGATCGCCAGGCCACCCTCCAGAACATCTCCTCCCCCAACCTCCAGGGCGAACGCCTCGACCGCGCCCTCTCCCACCTCCAGGCCGACGTGGACATCGACGCCCTCGAGATCCCCGAGGTGGAGCTCGATCAACTCCGCCAGACCGTCGAAAGCGACGTCGCCCTCGACTCGCTCCGCGAGCTCCGCGCTCAATCCCTCCACGATGCCATCGATCGCAGCGACGACACCACCGACGATACCCCCATCGAAGCCACCGATGAGATCGACGTCCCCGAGGCCATCGCTCGCCTCCACCACCAGCGCGCCTCCAAAGACTGAGACGACGATCGGAAAACAGAGGCCATAAACTGCGCCGTGAGCAGAAACCGATGCCGTACGCTCACGGCGCAATGCGACTCAGGAGCCGACCTGCTCCACACGCACTCCCAGCCTCCCCTCCACCTCCACAAGCTCCCCGCGGGCCACCTCCCGCTCTCCCACCATCAGCCGCACCGCCCCGCCCACCGGCGCCCCCGTCTCCAGCACCTGCCCCACCATTAGGCGGCTGAGCTGCCCGAGCGCCATGCGCACCTCACCCACCACAACCTCCACCTCAACTTCCGCACGCTCCACAGCTTCACTCATCGCATCCTCCCGGGTGTCATCATCGTTTGTCGTCGTGCTCTCCTCAGGCTCAGCGTCCTGCGCCTCACCCACTTCAAACATCCACGCACCGCCCTCCCCCGCCCGCAGCGCCCCCGCCCAGCGCGCCCGCGGGCCAAAACTCAGCTGCGCCTCAAAGCGAACCTCCTCCCCCCTGCCAACCTCCCCTCCCATCACCACCACATCACCCGGCCCCAGCCCTCGCGCCTCCTCCAACCTCAACCCCACTCGCCCCACACTGAGTCGGCCCACCCCGGGGATCGCAGCCCAGCGCGCCACCTCGACCGCCGGGGCACGAAGCTGGCCGTGTACCATCCGCACAAGTGACCAGGGCATCGCCAGGCGCAGCTGACCGCGCACCCCGCCATGCTCCACCTCCAGCACCCAGGCCACATAGGGCGGCCTCGACGCCCGCATCAGCTCCACCTTCGCCCGCCCCGGCAAAGGGTTCACCCCCCAGGTCACCTGCGGCCAACCGCAGCGGCGCATCGCCCCGGAAAACACCTCCCCGAGCACCGCGCAGACGGCACCATGGGCCTGCTCTCCCCCCAGATGCCCCAGCTCCAGCGCGCTGAGCCACCGACGCGCCAGCGCCTCGTCGACCCACACAAGCCCCCGCTCCCACCCCGGCATCACCCGCCACCAGGTCGAGGCCCCGCCACTCAACACCTCCCCATCATCGTCCCAATGCACCCCCACCCGGGCCCTCCCAACCCCGCGCCAACCCTCGGCGATCGAGCCCTCCATACCCCGGAGCACCTCCGCGCTCATCCGCTCCCCGCCGAGCACCTCCACAAAATCCGCCAGCGCCCGCGCCTGGGCCTGCGTCACTGAGGCCAGCCGCATCCGGTCCCAGGGCCGCACCTCGCGCGTGGCCTGCACCGCCTTCACGCGCCGATGCGCGGCCTCCCCGGCGGCGGCAGCATCGATCACCGGACGCGTCTTCGCGTCGAGCGAAGGCATCGTCACCGTCGCCTCATCCGCGCCGGCCTCCTCCACCCCGGCCCGCGCCGGCCTCCCGGGGCCGGCCACCGCTTCCACCCGCACCGTCACCGCCTCCAGCGCCTCGGAGACCACCACCGTCGGCTCATCGTCAGCCCGGGCCTGATGCTCCCTGCGCATCTCCTGAAACCACCCCGGCAACTCCAGCAACTGCGTCTTCTCATCCACCTCAGACCTCATCTCTTTCGTTGACCATCCTTGATCACCTCACACCCACCACAGGGCCCCGATCCCCTCGACCTACGTCACAATCTCCACCGCATTTAAGCGCACCCCGCGCGCCCCGGCGCCGCGCACCATCTCCGACTGGCTGCTCAAAAGCTCCCGGGCCAGCCCCTCATCGCTGGCCCGCATCCGCACCGCGTACCCGTCGTGCTCTTTGAGCAGCCTCACCCGCAACGTCCCCCGCCCCGGCACATCCAGCTCCAAAAACATCACCTTTCGCCCCTGGGCGTCCTCGCCAACCTGGGCGGCCTTGACCATCGCCTCCACGATCTCCCCGAGCTCCGCCGGCCCCCCGCCAACCTCCTCGCTTTTGGCCTCACCCACCTCCACCACCCCGCGCTCCGGCTGAAAACCCTCCTCGACCACCACCGCCGCATCCTCCTCACCTCTCACATCGCCCCCCTCCCAGCCCTCCTCCGAGCCGGCCTTCGCCCCCTGCGTCTCCTCGCCATTCTGCGCGCCGCCACGGGCCTGTACGCCGGCATCGCTCCACCCCTTGTCCCCCCGCTGCACCGCCCCCTGCTCCACCGCCCGCTCGTAATAATCCCCCTCCAGCCTGGCATCCTGCTCACCCGCAAGCCCCGCAGCCTCATCGAGCAGAGGAGCATCCTTCAACACGCCGTCTTTCAAAGGAGCATCCTTTATCGCTGAATCCTTCATCGGCGCTTCCTTCAACAACGCCGCAAACGCCCCGGGGTCCCCACCCCGACGCGCAGCCTTTGCCCCGGCAAGTGACGTCGCCGACTTCTCTCCCGCCCGCGCCTCAGGTGCTGCCGACTGCCCGATCTTCATACCCATCTGGCCTCCTCGCTACCGCGCTCTCACACGCACGCTTCCCACCTCCCTATTATCGAGCCCCGCTCGCCAGTCTTGCGTCCGACCCCCGATCTTTTTTCAAAAAAAAAGCGAGGCCCTCTCGGGCCTCGCCATAAAACACCGTGCGCCGGCGCTTAAAGCAGGTTGATCACAAGCCCGCTTAAGACCTTGGGATAAAAGAAGGTCGACTTCTGCGGCATCTTCCCGCCCGAGAGGCACACCCGGTTGACCTGCTCCACCGGCGTGGCGTTCATAAACACCACCATCTGATGGCCCGGCTCATCGAGCGCCGCCCGCGCCTCGGCCCACCCCTTGACATAACCCAGGTTGGATTTGGCCTCCTGAGCGGCCCGATCGATGCCCAGCATCCGATCGAAGAGCGCCTCATGCAGGATCGCCACATCAAGTCTGCGCACCTCCTCGGGCGTCTCCTCATCGAAGACCGGCGCGTCCACTCCGCCCACATACTGCACCAGCAAGAGGGCCTCATCGGACTCCATCGCCACCACAAAGCTCGGATACTCCCGGCCGGCCGCCTCCAGCCGCTCGCGCAGCCCGTCGAGATCGTCCAGAAGATCCCACCCCAGATCCTCCACCCGGTAAAGTCCCGCGCTCTCGAGCTGCGCGCGCAGCCTCGCCCCGTCAAACCCTTCGACCGAATGCACCACCCGGTGGGTCGGAAAGACCTGCAACCCCGGGTCGTGCATATTGACCAGAAACCCCATCACAAACTCATAAGGCGCATCCGCATCGGCCTCCTCGGCCACCTCCCGGCGAAAGTCCCGGTACGCCAGCGCCGTCTCGTAGCGATGATGCCCGTCGGCGATCAAAAGCGGCCGCTCTTGAAGCCCCTGCGCCACGGCCCGATGCACCACCTCATCGCGCACCGCCCAGAGCTGATGGCGAATCCCATCCTCGGTGCGAATATCCAGCGCCGGCGCCTCCCCCCGGGTCGCCCCGTAGAGCGGTCCGTCGACCTCCCCTTCCTCATCATCATAAAGAAAGAAGATCTGACTTAAGTTGGCGTCGGTTGACTTCATCAGCTCCAGCCGGTCGGCCTTGGGCCCCTTCAGCGTGCGCTCATGCGGCAGCACCACCCGCTCCTCGTACTCGGCGAGCCGCACCAGCGCCATAAACCCCTGACGCCGATACACCGTGCCGGCCTCATCCTCAAACTCCTGCACGTGCACATACACCGCAGGCTCCGGCTCCAGGATCATCACCCCCTGTGCCAGCCAGTCGAACATGTAGCGGCGGGCGCGCGTGTAGCGGTTATTCTCCACATTATCACTGGCCTGACGGCGGTTCAGATCCAGACGCACCACGTTCTGCGGATGCCGCCGGTAAAGCTCCCCCAGCATCGCCTCGTCAATCACATCATAAGGCGGCGCCACAACCTTTGACGCCTCCTCCGGCCCCATCGACTCCCACCCATACCGCACGCCTCGAAACGCCTTTACTTCCGCCATCGCCTGTCCGTCCTCATCTTTAGTCTTCCGCTCAGTCAGGGTGCAGCACCACGACCACTTCTTCGCATCTCCCGCCACTAACACACCCCCTCCCACCCCGTCGACACTCGCCAGCCCAACACCCGAGTCCCCCCAGACCTTCCAACCGGGTGCCAGGCACTCGTGCAGATTCGGCACTCGTGCAGATTCGCCCGCGTGCCAGGCACTCGTGCAACTTCGTCCGGGTGCCAACTTCGTCCGGGTGCCTGGCACTCGTGCAACTTCGTCCGGGTGCCTGGCACCCGCACACCTCCCCTGAATGAAAAAACCGGCCCTCACAGGCCGGCTTTTCTTCAATCATCCTCTCTACGCTCTCTACGCCTCAGAAAGGCCAGACGATTTCAGCCCCTTCAAAGAGGGCTTCTTCACTGACGTTTCCGCGTCCCAACGCCCCGGCCGAGTTGTCACCCCAGCACAGAAGGCTCTTATCCGAGGCGCGCACCCCGCAGCTATGCGCGAATCCAGCGCCCACCGTTTCCCAGACTTCTTCACTGACCTGAGCCGGGAAGGGAAACTCAGCGGTCACCGGATCAAAGCCCAGTTGGCCGCTGGTATTGCTTCCCCAGCAGTTCAATGTGCCCTCGGGCGCCAATCCGCAGCTAAACGTCGCTCCGCTCACCACCGAGCTCAGCTCCACCGAGCCCACCGCGCGCGTCGTCGGGCTGTTCTCCCGGCGCGTCTCCCCCGTTCCCAGCTGATACGCGGCGCCTTCACCCCAGCACTGCACGTCATCGGGAGACTCGCCACCGTCCACCACACCACACGCGTGCACAAGCCCGGCCGAGATCGCGGAGAACTCAAGCTCCCCGGCGTAGGCCCGCGGCTCGGACACCGTGTCGCCGTTCGGTCCCACCACCGCGGCGTCGGCGCGACCCCAGCAATAGAGGGCGCCGGCGTCGGTCAACGCGCACGTAAACCCATCGCCCGCACTCACGGCCGACCAGGCGCTCACACCATCGGCTTCCACAAGCACAGGCTCGGTCGCCTCACTCACCTCACTGCCCAGCCCCGTGGCACCCTGGGTGGAATCACCCCAGCAGTAGAGCGCACCACCGGCGCGAATCCCGCAGCTATGCGAGCCGCCGGCGCTCACGCTCTCCCAATCACTCTCGGTGCCAACCTGAACTGGCGAGTTGGAAGAGGTTTCACCCGTGCCCAGCGCACCTTCAGCGGAGGTGCCCCAGCAGTAGAGCGCACCCTCCTCAGAGATCGCGCAGGTATGGCTGGCCCCGGCATCCACCGCAGACCACGTCCCATCCACCAGGACGGCCTCCGCCGAAGACGCGCCTGCCCCATCTCCGAGCTGCCCCTCATCACCATCGCCGAAACACACCAGGTGCCCGTCGAGCAAGATCGAGCAGGTATGACCCGCTCCCCCACTCACCGACGCCCATTCTGGCGGATGCACCTCAAAGCCGCGCGTGGCCGCAACCTCACCATCGACCACCACGCCAAGCTCATACTCCCCGTACTCGAGCCCCTCCAGATCAAAGGCCTGCCCCTCCTCACACGCCACGGCCTCTGCCGCTGCCCCGTCCAGGCTCAGCTCACACGCCACCTCACAGCCCTCCTCACAGGTCACGACCACACCGCTTACGCTGCGGAAATAGGTGCGCCCCTCGGGAAGCCCCTCCACCTCCACGCTCACATCGCCGCCGCCGACGTCGGTGTCTTCATCCCCACCATCGGCGTCCTCCTCAACATCGGCATCCTCCTCCCCACCAATATCACCGGCATCCTCCTCCCCACCCACATCACCGGCATCCTCTTCCACCCCCACATCCTCCACCGGATCTTCCTCCGGCTCTCCGCATCCCCACGCCGCACACAACCCCACCGAAAGCCCCAACGCCACCAACAGTTCACGCTTCATCTCGTCTCCCTCGACTCGAAGTTCTCCATCAACACACACGCTAAAAAGGTCCCCATCCTTATCGCCAACCCGCGCTCCCCACACAAGTTTTGATTCGTAACACCCCGATCGAATGCCTGGCACCCGGTCTTTTCGATCATGCTCGACTGCCTGGCACCACGGTGAATCTGTACGACTGCCTGGCACCCGGTCTTCTCAATCTTGCTCGACTGCCTGGCACCACGGTGAATCTGTACGACTGCCTGGCACCCGATCTTCTCGCACCCGAATCTGTACGACTGCCTGGCACCCGATCTTCTCGCACCCGAATCTGTACGACTGCCTGGCACCCGGTCCGAACCAACTCGCTCGACTGCCTGGCACCCAATCTTCTCAATCTTGCTCGACTGCCTGGCACCACGGTGAATCCGTACGACTGCCTGGCACCCGGTCTTCTCAATCTTGCTCGACTGCCTGGCACCCGGGTGAATCCGTACGACTGCCTGGCACCCGATCTTCTCGCACCCGAATCTGTACGACTGCCTGGCACCCGATCTTCTCGCACCCGAATCTGTACGACTGCCTGGCACCCGGTCCGAACCAACTCGCTCGACTGCCTGGCACCCGGGCGAATCTGTACGACTGCCTGGCACCCGGTCTTCTCAATCTTGCTCGACTGCCTGGCACCCGGGTGAATCTGTACGACTGCCTGGCACCCGATCTTCTCGCACCCGAATCTGTACGACTGCCTGGCACCACGGTGAATCTGTACGACTGCCTGGCACCCAATCTTCTCAATCATGCTCGACTGCCTGGCACCACGGTGAATCTGTACGACTGCCTGGCACCACGGTGAATCTGTACGACTGCCTGGCACCCGGGTGAATCTGTACGACTGCCTGGCACCCGATCTTCTCAATCTTGCTCGATTGCCTGGCACCACGGTGAATCTGTACGAGTGCCTGGCACCCGGTCCGAACCAACTCGCTCGACTGCCTGGCACCCGATCTTCTCAATCTTGCTCGATTGCCTGGCACCACGGTGAATCTGTACGACTGCCTGGCACCACGGTGAATCTGTACGACTGCCTGGCACCACGGTGAATCTGTACGACTGCCTGGCACCACGGTGAATCTGTACGACTGCCTGGCACCCGGTCTTCTGCACCCGGGTGAATCTGTACGACTGTCTGGCACCCGATCTTCTCAATCTTGCTCGCCTGCCTGGCACCACGAGATACCCCTACACCCCCATCACCTCCTCAGGGCGAAGTCCAGCAAGGAGCAAGGATGAAGCTGTAGCAACGCTACCGCGAATCCGCAGCGACACCGCTGGCTTTGTCCTGAACATGCCCCTCCCCACCATCACCTCCTCAGGGCGAAGTCCAGCAAGGAGCAAGGATGAAGCTGTAGCAACGCTACCGCGAATCCGCAGCGACACCGCTGGCTTCGTCCTGAGGAGGTGATGCAGTGATGCAGGCTTGCGATCCCGGCAACCTCCCCTATGGTCAACCTCCCCTTTGGTGGTCACGTTCTCCTCAACACTGTGACCGCGACGCACCCCTGAGAGGCAGCCATGGCCCAACAACTCCAGTTCTACTGGCCCCCCTTCACCCGCAACATCAAAATCACCCTGGTGGGCCTCTTCACCCTCTGGTTCGCCTCGGTCATGATCGCCCCGCTGGGTGCCTTCGTCGACGACTACCTGCTCATCTCCAGAAGCGCCGTCATCGACCAGGGCCAGGTCTGGACGCTCATCACCTACGCCTTCTGGCACGCCGACTTCACCCACCTGCTTTTTAATGGGTTTGTCCTCTGGATGTTCGGCGCCGAGCTTGACCAGCGCTGGTCGGGCACCCGTTGGTGGCGCTTCAACCTGCTCTGCGCCCTGGGCGGCGGCCTGACCATTCTGGCAAGCCAGCTCCTCCTCTCCACAAACTTCCCCACGCTCGGCTTCTCCGCGGCCGTGATGGGCGTGGTCGCCGCCTTTGCCTGGCGTCACTGGAACGACCGCCTCAACCTGCTCTTCTTGCCCGTCACCGGCAAAACGATGCTGCTTGTCTTCATCGGCCTCGACATCCTCTTTGTCGTCGCCGGCCGCGAAGCCATCTCCATCGCCGGACACCTCGGCGGCATGGCCACCGGCCTGCTCATCGCCAGCGAATACTGGCGCCCCTCCCGCATCAAACGCGCCTTCATCCGCCGCCGGCAGCGCCGAAATTTAAAACTTCTGCGCTCCAAAGAGCCCGACAATAAACCCTCCGACCGCTCCCATTTCAACTGATCTTCAACGGATATTCCGTCCGCTACAACCTTTGACGCCCCGGCGGGAATCTTTACTCCCGCTCGCCCCTTCTCCCCTCTAACCCGGGCCCTGCCCCCACTCGACAAAGCCCGACACTATCAGTAAAACCCTGCAACTTCGCGAAGCGCCCGCGCGGACGCCAGCGCCGGCCCGCACCTAAAAAAAAGGATGGCACTATGAAAATCACCCGTGACTTTATCCACCGCATGCCCAAGACCGACCTGCACGTCCACCTCGACGGCAGCATGCGCCTCTCCACCATCCTTGAGCTGGCCGAAAAAGAGGGCATCGCCCTCCCCGGTAACCCCCAGACCGAAGACGAGCTCGCCCGCGCCATCAACATCGGCGCCATCTGCGAAGATCTCACCGACTACCTCAAAGCCTTCGACGTCACCTTGAGCGTGATGCAGACCGAGGAGTCCCTCTACCGCGCCGCCTTTGAGCTCGGCGAAGACGCCGCCCGCGAAAACGTCAAATACATGGAAGTGCGCTACTCGCCACTTCTGCACACCCGCAACGGCCTCTCCTACCCGGTCATCGTCGAAGCGGTAGCCGAAGGCCTGCGCGAAGCTAAGCGCCGCTACGGCCTGATGAGCGGTCAGATCATCTGCGGCATCCGCCACATGACCCCCGAGAGCTCCCTGCGCATGGCCGAGCTCTGCGTCGCCTTTAAAAACCGCGGCGTCGTCGGCTTCGACCTCGCCGGCGCCGAGGCCGACAACCCCGCCAAAGATTATCGCGAAGCCTTTTATCTGATTCGCAATAACAACGTGAACCTGACCATTCACGCCGGCGAAGCCTACGGCCCCGAGTCCATCCACCAGGCCATTCACCTGGGCGGCGCCCACCGCATCGGCCACGGCACCCGCCTGCGCGAAGACGGCGACCTGCTCAACTTCCTCAACGATCACCGCATCCCCCTGGAAGTCTGCCTGACCAGCAACGTGCAGACCCGCGCCGCCAAGAGCTTCGAGTCCCACCCGCTGCCCTTCTACATGAGCTACGGCCTGCGCTGCACGATCAACACCGACAACCGCCTCATCACCGACACGTCCATGACCGACGAGTTCTGGCGTGCCGTCCAGCACTACGACCTGAACATCGGTGACTTGCGCAAGCTGATGATCGACGGCTTTAAGTCGGCGTTCATGCCTTACCGCAAGAAGCGCACCGTCACCGCCCAGGCCTGCGCCGAGTTCGACGCCCTGGTCCGCGACTTCGAGACCTCGTCCGGCGAAAAGGCCACCACCGACCCCCGCGTCGCCCAGGAGATCGCCTTCCAGAAGGCCAGCGCCGATGCCCGCACCCCGCTGATTTACCACATTCAGCCCGAAGATCGCCGCCCCGAGTCCAGCGACGTCGACGCCGACATCGACTCCGACCAGGAGCAGCCCTCGCCGGCTGAATAAGCGAGCAATATCAAGAACTTAGCACAACACCACCATAACCCCACCGTCGGGCAGCGGCCGTCGAAGAGCCCGGCGCTTTTCCCTCCGGGAGAGCCATGAACCCTTCGACCCCTTTTCAGTCGCTGATCCTCGCCGCCGGCATGGGCACCCGCATGCGCTCGGACACCATCAAGGTGCTCCACCCCCTGCTCGGGACCCCGCTCATCGGACACGTCACCCGCGCCGCGCTTGATGCCGGCGCGGCACGCGTCGTCCCCATCCTCGGCCACCAGCGCGAACAGGTCGAAGCCTGGCTCCGCCCCCAGAGCTACGCCGACGCCATCCACCCGGCCTTTCAGGACGAGCAGCTCGGCACGGCCCACGCCGTGGCCTGCGGCCTGCCCGCCCTTGATGCCGACATCCCCTACACCCTGATCCTCTCCGGCGACGTCCCCAACCTCGACGCCGAGACGCTCATCAGCATGGTCAACGACGCAGCCTCCGCGGGCTGCGACCTGGCCGTGATGACGGCGATCCTCAAAGATCCCGCGTCTTACGGTCGCATCATTCGCTCCGCGCAAGGCCGCCTCAACGCCATCGTCGAGTTCAAAGACGCCACCGAAGATCAGCGCGCGATCACCGAGATCAACGCCGGCATCTACCTGGCGCGCACCTCCTTTTTGCTCGACGCCATCCCCGCCATCATGGCCGCCGGCACCGACAACGCCCAGAACGAGTACTACCTCACCGACCTCGTCGCCCTGGCCGCCAAAAACGAGCGCGCCATCGCCTGGCCCGTCGCCACCCCGGAGCTTGTGCAGGGCGTCAACGACCGCCTCGATCTGGCCCGCGCCACCGCCTTTGTACGCCGCCGCACCCTCGAGCGCTGGATGCGCGCCGGCGTCACCCTCATCGACCCCGACCGCACCACCATCGAGCCCAGCGCCACGCTAGAGCCCGATGTGACGCTGGAGCCCGACGTCACCATCTGCGGCAGCTCGCACATCGCCCGCGGCGCCTACATCGAGCAGGGCTGTCGCATCACCGACAGCCACGTCGGCCCCGGCGCGCGCCTGCTGGCCTACTCCTACCTCACCGACGCCCGCGTCGACCAAAACGCCTCCATCGGCCCCTTCGTCCACCTGCGCCCCGGCGCCGACATCGGCGAAAATTGCAAAGTCGGCAACTTCGTCGAGATCAAAAAGACCCGCCTCGACAAGGGCGCCAAAGCAAGCCACCTCACCTACCTTGGTGACGCCCACGTCGGCCAGAACGCCAACGTCGGCGCCGGCACCATCACCTGCAACTACGACGGCCAGAACAAACACCGCACCACCATCGGCGAAGGTGCCTTCATCGGCTCCAACACCGCCCTTGTCGCACCCATCGCCATCGGCGATGGCGCCTACGTCGGCGCCGGCTCCACGCTCACCGACGACGTCCCTCCCCGCGCGCTGGGCATCGCCCGCGGACGCCAGCGAAACATCGAAGACTGGGCCGATCCCACCCCCGAGTGATCACCCCGATCGACCTCCCCGGGAACAACTTTGGCGCACGCTCCGGTTGATCTTCTCGGGTGGTCCAAATGGCCTCGCGCTGGCATTCGCACTGGAACTGGCAGCATCCCGGCTTAGCTTCTACCGTGGCACAGCACCTCTGCCATCGGGCCCCCCGAAAGAGAAATGCGCCCGGAGTTTGAGATAACCCGGCCATTCCTCTATCTTTTTAAGGTCGCTTCGCCGGCGAGTTCTCGACCCTGTTAGCGTAAGGAGATTTGACTATGGCTATCACCCCTCGGACGATCCTCACCAGCGCGGCACCTGCCACCGTCGCTGTCGTCTCGCTCTACGTATTCACCGTCCTGGGAACAGCCGCCTACCACGCGGCAAAGTCTTCCCCTTCGCCACAGGTCGACACCCCCTCAGCCCAGGCCCTCGCCGGCGATCGAAGCTGCGACATCGTCTTTGATCACTTCGGCTCCGACCAGACCTCCTGGTCGGAGAACGCCTGGATCCACTTCGCCGCCTGCTACGACCACCAGGATCGTTCCGACATGGTCGTCGAGGTCACCCGCGAAGGCCTGGTGCATTACCCCCGCTCCGAGGTTCTCTACAACTTCCAGGGCTACCACCTCATTGAGCAAGGCCTCTACTCCCAGGCGATCGACACCCTCCAGCGCGGCCTGAGCATGGTTCAGGTCCAGCGCACCGGCACCATGGCCAACAACCTGGCCTGGGCCAGCCTCTGGGACCAGCGCACCCTCCCGCTTGATGACGCCCGCGGCCTCTACCTGCGCGCCCTCTCGCTCAACCCCAGCTCCTGCGAGACCCTCCACACCGGTCTCTTCGTCGAATACGCCATCGCGCAGAAAGCCCACGGCCTCGATCGCTTCGAGTCCCTCAAACGCTTTGCTGACCTTCGCCAGAAGTACAACGGCTGCCTCAACCGCCTGGACAACGGCGATGAGAAGACCGCCCTGGAAATCGTCGGCGCTTCCGTCCTCTTCGAGAGTGTCGACTCCAACAACCCCTCGGTCGTCTCGCCACTGACCCGCGAGAGCACCGCGAAACTCTCCGAGTTCTTCCGCGGCCAGACTGTTGACGTCATCTGCCGCGACGCCATGCCCATGGCCGACATGCACCACCACTGCACCGAGACCCTGACCACCGCCGTCCGCGCCAACCGCGCCGACAAGCTGGCCCACGCCGAGCGCAACGAGCGCGCCCAGCGCCAGATTCAGGTCCTCAACCAGAACGGCCAGAACGTGCGCGTGATTCGCTCGCAGCGCTCCGTACCGACCTCCATCGAGTGCGGCACCAATCGCTAACGCGACACGCCCGCTCAACAAAAAAGCCCGCCCTCATCACGAGGGCGGGCTTTTTTGTGGTCTGAAATTCTGCACGAGTGCCTGGCACCACGGCGATTCAAACTTGCTCGAGTGCCTGGCACCACAACGATTCAAACTTGCTCGAGTGCCTGGCACCACGGCGATTCAAACTTGCTCGACTGCCTGGCACCACGGCGTTTTAAACTTGCTCGACTGCCTGACACCACAACGATTCAAACTTGCTCGAGTGCCTGGCACCACGGCGATTCAAACTTGCTCGACTGCCTGGCACCACGGCGATTCAAACTTGCACGGGTGCCTGGCACCACGGCGATTCAAACTTGCTCGAGTGCCTGGCACCCGATCGTTTCAAACTCGCTCGACTGCCTGGCACCCGGTCGTATCAAACTTGCACGAGTGCCTGGCCCCCTCACCCCTCAAACGCCATCCACATCCCCTCCCCCCCCTTCCCCACCACCTCGCCCGCACCTTCATCCAGGCGCCGGAACACCTCCTTCCCGTTCACCCATGTGCGCACCGGCCACCCCGTCAGATCGCGCCCCGCATAAGGCGTCCAACCACAGCGCGAACGCTGATCCTGATCCAACACCCGCCGCATCATATGCGGATCGATCAGCACCAGATCGGCAAACGCCCCCTCCACAATCCGCCCCCGATCCACGACCTGATGCACCAGCGCCGGCCCCTCGCACATCCAGCTCAAAACCTCCTCATAGCTGCACACGCCCCTGAACGCCGCGTCCAGCATCAGCGGCAGGCTCAGCTCCACCCCGGGCACCCCGCTGGGCGCCTGCCCGTAAGGATGCGCCTTCTCCTCGGGGGTATGCGGCGCATGGTCGGTGGCGATCATCTCGACCTCCCCCCGACGCAGCGCCTCCCACATCGCGTCCCGATCGGCCTCCTGGCGAAGCGGCGGATTCATCTGCACCCGCGTCCCCCAGAACTCATAATCATGCACATCCAGAAAAAGATGATGCGGACACACCTCACAGGTGATCCTCCCCCCGCTTCCCAGCTCCTCCATCCGCGCTCGCGCCTCCTTCAACGCCGCAAGCTCCGCGCGCGTCGAGAGGTGCAAGACATGCACCCGCCGCCCAAAACGCGCGGCGAGCTCCCCGGCCACCTCCACCGCCCGCGCGGCCGTCTCGGCGTCGCGAATCTCCGAGTGCACGCCCGGATCTTCGCGCCCCTCAAACATCGCCTCCCGCTCGCGCATCCGCTCCGCATCTTCGGCATGCACGCAGATCCGCCCCTCATACCCCTCAAAGATGCGCTCTAAATCCTCATAACGATCCACAAGCAGGTCGCCCGTCGAATCCGCCATAAAGATCTTCAGTCCGGCCACCGCCTCCTCGCCATGCGAGGCCACAATCGCATCCAGGTTTTCGGGATTCGCCCCGAAATACAGCCCCACGTTGCATCGCGACTTCGCCCGCGCCACCTCGCGCTTCTCGCGCAACCTCGCCAGCGTCGTCGTCGACGGTGAGGTGTTGGGCATGTCGATCACCGAGGTCACCCCACCGCTCACCGCGGCCGCGCTCCCCGAATCCCAATCCTCTTTATGCGTTGGGCCCGGCTCTCGAAAATGCACATGGGCATCGATCACCCCGGGCCACAACCATCTCCCCTCCGCGCGAACCTCCTCGGCTCCGCCCGCATCCCCCACATCGCCCACCCGCGCGATGCGCCCCTCCTCCACCAGCACATCCCCCTCCACCCGCTCGCCAGCTTCAGCAAAGACCACCGCATCCCGAATCACCCATCGCGTCATCACTCCCCCTTTTTAGCTCTCAAGTTCCTCGATCACCTGCGCAATCTTTCCATCCCACGCCTCGGCCTCTTGAGGCTCACCGAGCAGATACCCCTGCCCGAGCGCCACCCCCATCTCTTCTAACACTTCCAGATCATCAAAGGTCTCAATGCCCTCGGCAATGAGCTCCGCCCCGCTTCGTTTGGCCAGATCGTGGAGGTACTGCGCCAGCGCCCGCTTGCGCTCGCTGCGCGCGATCCCGCGGGTCAGCTCCAGATCCATCTTGATATAATCCGGCTCCAGCTCCGCCAGAAGTCGCAGGTTCGCCGCCCCCGTCCCCACATCATCGAGCGCAAAGCGATAGCCCTTCTCCCTCAACTTACGCACCGTGGGCATGATCCTTAGAAACTGCTCGTACGTGATCTGCTCGGTCACCTCAAACACCAGCTGATCCGGCCTCATCCCCGCCCCTCGCCAGCTCTCGAGCATCGCCTGCAGCTCCGGGTTCGACGCATAAAAGGTCGGCGGAAGGCAGTTGAGAAACAACTTCCCCTCCTCCCCGATCGCCGGCCGCCGCTCCACCGAGAGCGCCCGACACGCCTGGTCGAGCTCCCCATCGAGCTCCGCCCGCGACGCTGCCACAAAAAGATGCACCCCCAACCGCTGCGCCGCCCCACCCTCAGCCCGGCTCAACGCCTCAAACCCCTCCACGCGCCGATCCGAGAGGCGCACCACCGGCTGAAAGAGGGTGCGAATCTTTCGCTGCGCGATCAGATGCCCCACCACCCGACTGCGCCGCCGCTGCTGATCATGATAGCCCACCTGCGCCTCAGCCCGCGCCCGGCGAATCGCCCGGTAGATCTGCCGCCGCGGATCCACCGACGCATTGGCCAGCACCATCGCGCTCCCCAGCGCAATGCGCTCCAGCGCCTGCTGCACCGCCATCTGCGCCCGATCAAAAGCCCCCAGAAGTCGGCCATTCACCACATCGAGCGCCCCCTCCTCCACCAGCCCCTCCCCCATCACAAACACCACCAGCGTGTCGCTCCCCTCAGCCTCCACACACGCCACATCCTCGGCGCCCTTAACCCCCTCAACCGCCTCCGAGAGCCGCCCCATCAGCGCGTCAAACGCCCCGGCCCCCTGCTGTCGCTCCCACCCCTCAAGCTGGCTCGTATCGACCACCCACAGCCCCGAGCAACGCCGCGCGGCCACCGCCTCGCCGACCTCGTCGAGCACCTCCCCCAGCGTCGGCAAACGCCCCCGAAACTGCGACGCCTCCTCATCGCGCACCGCCTCCGAGAGCTCCTCTAAAGCTTGCTGCTCCATACCCCCGAAGGGATCTTCTTCCCACATCGATCCGGCTCCCGTCGCGTCGTCCCGCCATCGTCTCAGATTGAGATTGTCGTCCCCTCCGACGCTAGAAAGTGCGCCCCCCGCTGTCAATCCACACCTTCACTTCCCCTCGCCGCCACCTTGTCACCACGGCGCCGCTCGGCTACCTTCCCCACCGGTATTCGTAACGTTTACTTCCCACTCCCCCTAAGACTCAGGGTGTCCCATGACCCACTCCTTTGTGGTCCCCCGCGTCCCCTCGGTCGACGCCGTCGCCGTTGAGGAGCGTGCCGCCAAGTTCCGTACGCGCAGCATCAAAAAAGACGCCAAGATCAAAGGCCTCAAGCTCGTCGCCTCCATGATCGATTTGACCACCCTGGAGGGCATGGACACCCCGGGCAAAGTTCAGATGCTCTGCCAGAAGGCCATCTCCCCGGGCTCAGACTGCCCGCAGGTCGCCGCCATCTGCGTCTACCCCACGATGGTCCCCGTGGCCAAAGCCGCGCTCAAGGGCACCTCCATTAAAGTTGCGTCCGTGGCCACCTACTTCCCCAGCGGCCAGGCCTCGCTTAAAGAGCGCACCGACGAGGTCCGCCGCGCCGTGGAAGCTGGCGCCGACGAGATCGACATGGTCATCAGCCGCGGCGACTTCCTGGCCGGCCACTACGCCAAGATCGACGAAGAGATCCGCGCCACCCGCGAGGCCTGCGGCCCGGCCCACCTCAAAGTCATCCTCGAGACCGGTGAGCTGCAGACCTACGATAACGTGCGCCTGGCCAGCCAGATCGCCATCGACGCCGGCGCGCATTTTATCAAAACCTCCACCGGCAAAGTCTCCCCCGGCGCCACCATGCCGGTGACGCTCGTGATGCTGGAGGCCATCCGCGACCACTTCATCAAAACCGGCAAAATGGTCGGCATGAAGCCCGCCGGCGGCATCCGCGACTCCAAGCTCGCGATGCATTACCTGGCCATGGTCAAAGAAACCTTAGGCGATGCCTGGCTCTCCCCGGACTGGTTCCGCTTCGGCGCCTCCTCCCTGCTCAACGACGTGCTCATGCAACTCGAGAAGCAGCGCACCGGCCGCTACCACTCCGACCGCTACGTCAGCCTGAGCTAAATCCCCCGCATGCAACGCGCCGCCGCGAACAGCCCCCGGCGCCGCTCGCAAGATATTCTGCCCGACACGCCACGGAGAACCACCTATGGGTAAGACGGCCAACACTTCAGTGCGCGACCTCCTCTTCGGCGACCTCTGGGACTACGCCCCGGCGCCCGAGTCGCGCGATCACATCACCATCAACGAGCGCTACGGACACTTCATCGACGGCAAGTTCGTCGAGGGCGAAAATCACTTCCCCTCGATCAACCCCGCCACCGAAGAGCAGCTTTTTGAAGTTGCCTCGGCCGATGAGGCCACCGTCGACCTCGCGGTCAAAGCCGCTCGCAAAGCCTACGACAAGGTCTGGGGCAAGATGCCCGGCGCCGAGCGCGCCAAGTACCTCTACCGCATCGCCCGCATGATCCAGGAAAAAGCCCGCGCCCTGGCCGTGGCCGAATCCCTCGATGGCGGCAAGCCCATCAAGGAATCCCGCGACATCGACATCCCGCTCGCTGCCGCGCACTTCTTCTACTACGCGGGCTGGGCCGACAAACTCGACTACCTCCTGCCCGGCGCCTCCCCCACTTCCATCGGTGTGGCGGGCCAGATCATCCCCTGGAACTTCCCCCTCTTGATGGCTGCCTGGAAAATCGCCCCGGCTCTGGCCGCCGGCAACACCATCGTCATCAAGCCCGCCGAGACCACCCCGCTCACCGCGATGATGCTCGCCGAAATCATCCAGGAAGCCGACCTTCCCCCGGGTGTCGTGAACATCGTCAACGGTGCCGGACAGACCGGCGCGGCGATCGTCAACCACCCCGACATCAACAAGATCGCGTTTACCGGCTCCACCGACGTCGGAAAGATCATCCAGCGCGCCCTGGCCGGCTCCCGCAAAAAGCTCACCCTGGAGCTCGGCGGCAAAGGCGCCAACATCATCTTCGACGACGCCTCCCTCGATCAGGCTGTCGAAGGCATCATCAACGGCATCTTCTTCAACCAGGGCCACGTCTGCTGCGCCGGAAGCCGCCTGCTCGTCCAGGAGAACATCGCCGACGAGCTCATGCACAAACTCCGCCACCGCGTCTCCACGCTGATCGTCGGCGACCCGCTCGACAAAAACACCGACGTCGGCGCCATCAACTCCCGCGAGCAGCTCCTGCGCATCCAGGAGCTCGTCGCCGCCGGAAAAGACGAGGGCGCCCAGATCTTCCAGCCCTCCGCCCCACTCCCCGAAAAAGGCTTCTTCTTCAAGCCCACCGTGTTTACCGAAGTCACCCCCTCGCATCGCATCGCCCGCGAGGAGATTTTTGGCCCGGTCTTGAGCGTGCTCACCTTCCGCACCCCGGAAGAGGCCATCGAAAAAGCCAACAACACCCCCTACGGCCTGGCCTGCGGGGTCTGGACCGACAAAGGCTCCAGGCTCTTCCGCGTCGCCAACGCACTTAAATGCGGCATCGTCTGGGGCAACACCTACAACCGCTTCGACCCGACCAGCCCCTTCGGCGGCTACAAAGAAAGCGGCTTCGGCCGTGAAGGTGGTCTCCACGGGCTTCTCCCCTACCTGGAGGTGCGCTAATGGCCAAATCAACCCCCAATCGTCTGCGCGTCCTCAAGACTTTCAAGCTCTACATCGGCGGGGCCTTCCCCCGCACCGAGAGCGGACGTTTTCTCCAGGAACACAACCCCAAGGGGCAGCTCGTGGCCAACTTCTGCCGCGCCTCGCGCAAAGATCTTCGAAACTCCGTGGTCGCCGCCCGCAAAGCCCAGCCCGGCTGGGCCGGTCGCACCCCCTTTAACCGCGCCCAGATCCTCTACCGCATGGCCGAGGTCCTCGAATCGCGACGCGAGTCTTTCGAGAGCGCCCTCGGCGAGCGCGCCGGCATCAAAGCGGCCGACGCTCAGGCGGAGGTCGACGCGGCCATCGATCGCCTGGTCTGGTACGCCGGCTGGGCCGATAAGTTCGTGCAGATTATGGGCACCACAAACCCGGTGGCATCCCCCCACTTCAACATCACAAGCCCCGAGCCCACCGGCGTGGTCACGGCCTTTGCGCCCCGCACCGCTCCGCTTCTGGGCCTCATCACCGCCATCGCGCCGGTGATCGTCTCCGGCAACGCGCTGGTGCTCGTCGTCGAAAACGAGCACCCCTCCATCGCCATCGACCTGGCGGAAGTCTTCCACTGCAGCGATCTTCCCGGCGGCGTCGTCAACATCCTCACCGGCCTGCGCGAGGAGCTCGTCCCCCACGCCGCCAAACACATGGACATCGACGCCATCGCCACCTTCGACGCCACCGATGAGGAACGCCGCCTCATCGCCCTGGAGGCCGCCGAGAGCGTCAAGCGCGTCCACAACTTCGAGAGCCCCGCCAAGAACGACTGGTCGATCGCCAGCGCGCAGAGCCCCTACAACATCCTGCCCTTCGTCGAGTTCAAGACCGCCTGGCACCCCATCGAGAGCGGCGCGGCCATGGGCGCCAAGTACTGAGCAGCCCCCCACACCGCGGTGCCAGGCCTTCGATCATGCTCGAGAAGATCGGGTGCCTGGCACCCGATCTTCGCCCGAAGCTCCCGCGACGATCGCACCCACAAAAAACGCGACCGCCCACCGGCGGTCGCGTTTGTTTCTTACCCTGTCCCGACGATCCGGGTGCCAGGCATCCGTACATCTCTAATCCGCCCGAGTGCCTGGCACCCGTACATCTCTGAATCGCCCGGGTGCCTGGCACCCGTACATCTCTACATCATCCGAAAAACCGAGTGCCAGCCTCCCGTACATCTCTGAATCGCCCGGGTGCCTGGCACCCGTACATCTCTACATCACCCGAGTGCCTGGCACCCGTACATCTCTACATCGTCCGAAAAACCGAGTACCAGCCTCCCGTACATCTCTGAATCGCCCGAGTGCCTGGCACCCGTACATCTCTACATCGTCCGAAAAACCGAGTGCCAGCCTCCCGTACATCTCTACATCGTCCGAAAAACCGAGTGCCAGCCTCCCGTACATCTCTGAATCGCCCGGGTGCCTGGCACCCGTACATCTCTACATCGTCCGAAAAACCGAGTACCAGCCTCCCGTACATCTCTGAATCGCCCGAGTGCCTGGCACCCGTACATCTCTACATCGTCCGAAAAACCGAGTGCCTGGCACCCGTACATCTGCACCCACACACCCTACCCCTGCTCGAAAAACCCCCACGCCCTCCTCACCGTCTCCGCGATGCGATGCGCCGAAGGCTTGCCCGCATACCCGGCCTCAGGAATCGGACTGCCAATCCAGGGCAACACCAGCCGCGAAGCCACAATCGCCCCCTCGGTATGCCGCTCCTGATCTTCCTCCACGCCGGTCGACTTGAGCACATCCACCAGAAACTGCCCCAGCACATGCAAGGTCAACAAGGGCGCCAGCCGAGCCGCAAAGACGGCGGCCTGGGGGGCATAAGGATCGCCGTGAATGACCATCGCCAGCAACGCGCTGGCCCGCTCGCTTAAGCCCTGGCGCACCGCCAGCGCGCCGGCCACGAGCTTCGCCTCACTCCCTCCCCCCTCCAGCGTACGCCGCACCACACGCTCCGCCGCCCCATCGAGGCGAGCGACCAGATCAGCAAGCAGCCCGTCGAGACGTTGTGCGTCGGCATCGCTGAAGTTCTCCCCGAACGCCAGCAGCTCCAAAAGCTCCGCGTTGCATAAAAGCGCGCGGTCCTCCTCACTGCGGATCGCCTCCGCCCGCCCGTACGCCTCCCCAAACTCCCCCTCCATCTTACGCGCGAACATCGCCGCCGGCGCCGTATCCAGATAACGCGCCAGCACCTGCGCCCCGCCCTCCACCGACTCGCGCTCCAGACGCTTTCGCACCAGCTGATACTTATGCAGCTCCGCATCATAGCGCTGACGCAGCCGCTCGGCGCGCTCCGCCAGTGGCGCGGTCATCCACCGCCCGAAAAGCGGCGCGAGCTCAGCGAGCGCCTCCGTCAGACGCGCCTCCAGCGCCGCCGGCACCTCGCCAGCACGCAGCGCACCGGCCACCACCGGATGTTCCACCACGCAGAGCACCACCCGCACATCGAGCCCCTCCCCACTTCCCCGCTCTCCGAGCACCTCCAGAAGCGCCCCGACCGCCGCCTCGTCCAATCTCCCTGCCCCCAGGATCGCATCGACTGCGTCCATCAAGCTCTTTGCGTTCGCCTCATACTTCACATCGTCCTCGCCAGTCGGGCTTTTGTTCTCGTCGTTTTTTCGCGTCACTTCACCCTCGTGGATTTATGCGCAACCGCATTATCGCGCACCTCGGAGGCGTCTCTCTTAAAAAAATCTCGCGCTCGCACGCAACTTCTCCCCGCAGGTCTCGACAACAAAAGGCAGGCGCACCGCGCTCGCCGTCTCTATCGACTTCGGACCCGCAGGCCAGCGCCCGAAAGCGCTCGCCATAAAGGAGGACATACCATGCAACGCATCATGTGCACGTCTGCAATCCCCCTGGCCAACTGCAATCTCCACGACGATCGCGGCCCCTCGCCAGACACAAGCCCCTGGCGCGCCACCCTGGAGCGCCTGCGTATCCTCACCGCGCGCCACTCCGACCTCCCCTGCGAGTGCGCTCACCGCCTCGACCACCTGGCCCTCGACGGCCCCCACCAGCAACGCTCCCTGCCGGCGCTCATCCTGCGCCACGCCCGCACCCTCACCCCCGAAGATCGCCACTGGCTGGCCGCGCTCACCACCGCACACCTCGACATCTTCACCATCGAGGGCTTCGACGGCCCCACCCCCGTCGCCCGGCAGATCCTCCACGACACCCTCTACCCGCTCCACGACTGGGAGGATGATCTCCCGCTGCCTCCCGGCCAACTCTTCGCCGCGCGCGTGGTGCGCGCCCCGCACAACCACGGCTGGATGGCCACCTCCCCCATCCGCATTCCGCTTGCCCTGGCCGACGATCTGCTCGCGGCCCTCTGGCGCGCCCTGGCCGCAGGTCCCCACCCCGGCTGGCGCCCCTTTATGCGCGACCTCGGCGCCCGCATCCTCTTAAGCTACCTCAACGCCGAGCCACCTGAGCCCGGCGACTCCGACATCGTCGCGGCAGACTGGCGCGCGCTGGAAGACGCCTTCCACCTGCTGGAGAGCGCCATCTTCAACGCGCAGCTCACCCCGCGCCTCCCCGCCAACCTGGGCTTTGGCCGCCAGGCCCGCATCCTCGATCTTGCGCCGGGTCCCATCCTGCTTTTGCAACACCATAACAGCACCGCCGCCCGATCCCCCTGGCTGCGCGCGCGCCGCGCCGACCCGCATAACCTCGATCCCGACGCCCTCGACGCCCTGCTAGACGCCGGCCTAGACCCCTTCGATCAGGGCGCTCTCATCGTGGAGGCCACCGACTTGCTCGGCCATCGACGCGATCTTCTCGGCGATGACCTGCGCGCGCTCACCGCCGCCTGCCTCACGCTGCTGGCCCGCGCGCCCTTCGCCCCGCACCGCACCGACTCGCACCCGGATCGTGTCACACCGGCCCACCGCGCCGCCTGACACGCCGGATGTTACCTGCCGCCGTAGGCGCACCGAAACCCCACATCGGTGCGCCGCGCAGTGGCCTTGCGCTCCACCCGCGCGGTGGAGCGCAGCTCAAAGGGATTGCTCACCCAGCTCCCTCCCCGCACCGCGCCCAGAAGGGGGTCCTCTCCCTCGACCCACTCCGCCACATTGCCCGCCATCTCCCAGACCCCGGCCGGACTCACCCCGCCCTCATAACGTCCCACCGGCGCCGTCCACACATACCCGTCCAACGCCCCGGCCACCGGCCCGCCCACCACGTCACGCTCCCCCCAGTTCGCCGACTCGCTCTCCCAATGATCCCCCCACGGATACACCCCGCCATCCACACCCCG
The DNA here is from genome assembly GCF_007997015.1 of Lujinxingia vulgaris. Taxonomy (NCBI): domain Bacteria; class Deltaproteobacteria; order Bradymonadales; family Lujinxingiaceae; genus Lujinxingia; species Lujinxingia vulgaris. The sequence goes on along the minus strand of NZ_VOSM01000006.1, from coordinate 77,703 downwards.
CGCCGCACGCTCCCACTGATCGTGGGTGGGAAGCGCCCCGCCGGCCCACCCGCAGTACGCCCGCGCCTCCTCCCGAGTCACACACACCACCGCACGCCCCGCCTCCTTGAGCACCCGCGGAACCCGCAGGCTGACCTGCAACCCCCGCGGCGTCCACACCTCACACCCATCATAATCGATCGCCTCACACGCCCCCTCATCCACACATCGCTGATACGCCCCCACGCTCACCTCCAGCCGGTCGATCGCGTACGCCTTGAGCGTCACCGTGCGCTGCGGATACTCCCCGGCCAGCAACTCCTCCTGCTCGCAACGCTCCGGCTCATCGCGCTCAAGCTGATGACAGCTCAACATCATAAACGACTGCGCCTGCTCGCTGAGCCCCCGAAGATAAGGCCCCGCCTCAACTTCTACTCGCCCCGGCTCCCCGCGCCGGACCTCCTCCACCGCCCCCTCGACCACCGCCGCTCGTTTTAGATACATCCAGCTCATCGACGCCATCGCCACCAGACACACCGCCGCCGAACCCCACACCACCCCGCTGACCCGCCCTCGCCAGGCCCGGGGGGCCTCCTCCCCGCCCCGCGCATCCTCGTCGCTCTCAGCATCAGCCGTCCCCTGCGGCCTGTCCCCCGCCTGGATCGCCTGCATCCCCTCCATCACCGTGCGCCCCTCCTCCACCGCCCACAGGCCGCTGCCACCCGGGCCTGTTTGAGAGGCACGCGCCGGACGCTCCTGCCCGCCACTCTGCGACGACCGCCGCACCGGCGCCATCCCCTCACGCACCGTCTCGGCCGGACGCATCCGATAGCCGCACCGCCCGCAAAAGGGCGCCCCCGACGACTGCTCCGCCCCACACTCCGGGCAACTCACCTGACTGACTTCGCTCATCGGCTCATCGCTTGCGCCCCTTAAGGCGACCGTCTACCATGCCGCCCGGCTTCCCGGGCACCTTCTGCGCTCTGCTCGCTCCCCTCCCGGGGCCGTCTCCATCCAATGTCCTTTGTAGAACCTCTCGATAGCTCGCGGCAACCGCCCGCCTTATTTTTAGGAGCCTCCCATGCGACTTCCCCTGCGCGCCCTCTCCCTCGCCATCATCCTCGGCACCTCCTCGTTGGCCTGCGAAAGCAAGCCCGCCGAGGAAGCCCCCGCCGAGGCCAGCGACCAGGCCCCGGCCGCCGAAGAGGAAGCCACCACCGATGAGGCCGCCGAAGGCTCCGAAAACGCTGAAGCCACCGAAGAAGAAGGCGAAGAGACCATCGAAGAGCTCGCCCAGGGCCAGTGGGTGCAGAGCGATCTCTACGCGGTGCGCTTCCGCGTCCCCGGCGACTGGAACATCCGCCGCACCGCCGAGGCCGTCTCCGCCACCGCCCCCGACGGCTCCACCACCGTGCTGCTTGCCGGCTCCGAGTCCGACAGCACCATCCAGGCCGCCATCAACGATCTTAAAACCGAAGTCGAGTTCAAAGACATCAACTTCGACAACAGCGGCCTGACCACCATCAACGGCATGCCCGGCACCCGCGGCACCGGCTCGGCCGTCGTCGTCGAAGACGAAGGCGACCGCGAGATCCAGTTCCTGGGCTACGCCGTGCGCGTGGGCACCAACAACGTCACCCTGATGGTCTTCAGCGACGCCGCCATGTACGAAGCCCAGAAAGACATCATCGACGGCATCGCCCAGACCCTCACCCGTATCTAACTTCTACGAGGGGCGCCCACACAGCCCCCCTCAACATCACCGAAACTACAAGGCACATCCCCATGTCCGAACTCTTTGCCCGCATCAAAGACGACGTCAAAACCGCCATGAAGGCCCGCGACACCGAGCGGTTGAGCACCCTGCGCATGCTCCAGTCCACGATCAAAAATCAAGAGATCGAGCTTAAGCGCCCGCTCACCGACGACGAGATCACCGACGTGCTCGCCACCGAGATCAAAAAGCGCCGCCAGTCCGCCGAGGTCTACGAGTCCGGCGGCCGCCCCGAGCTGGCCGAAAAGGAGATCCAGGAGATCGAATACCTCCAGGAATACCTCCCCGCGCAGCTCTCCGATGACGAGGCCGGCGCCATCGTCGCCGACGCCATCGCCGAAGTCGGCGCCGAATCCCGCAAAGACATGGGCAAAGTCATGGGCGTGGTCATCCCCAAACTCAAAGGCGTCTACGACACCTCCAAGGTCAAAGATCTGGTCCTCGCCAGACTCGGCTAATTCGTAGCACCAGCCCCAACACCAGAACCCCCGGTCGCTCTCAACGGCCGGGGGTTTTGCGTAATAAGCGCCTGCTCGAATGCCTGGCACCCGATCTTTTTGACCTTGCACGAGTGCCTGGCACCACGGCGATTCAAACCTGCACGAGTGCCTGGCACCACGGCGATTTCATCGTGTTCGACTGCCTGGCACCACGGCGATCTCATCATGTACGGGTGCCTGGCACCACGGCGATTTCATCGTGTTCGACTGCCTGGCACCACGGCGATCTCATCATATACGGGTGCCTGGCACCACGGCGACTTCATCGTGTACGAATGCCTGACAATTTCGGCAGGAGTCCCACCTGGCCACCCTGATTGAAAAGATCAGTGCATGCCGTCGTCGCCGTAGTCCGGCGTGCGGAAGTTCACCTCATCGAGCAACCCGAAGATCTCCGAGGTGCACTTTAAGCCGCTCGAAGGAAACTGAATCCCGCTCCCTTCAAAACGCGCCAGAAACAAAATGGGGTCCGCGCCCCGCGTATACCCCAGCTGCACCAGCGTGGCCTCCGGGATGAACTCATCGCGTGAGATATGAATCCGCTCCCCCAGCACATAGAGCCCCTCCGGCTTGAGCGGGGTGAGCGTGGAGACGTAGGCCGGCTCGCGAATCAAATACCCCTTCTCATGAAAACTCCACCGGTTATGCGCGTTGGCCGCCGGAAGCAGCAAAAGCGGCGGCCCCTGCTGAGAGTGGTTATGAAAATAGACCAGCAGGTTCTCCCGAACCCACTGCTCTTTGCCGGGCAAGGCCTCGGTCGTGCGGTACAACCCGCAGGGGGGTAAACTCACATGCATCAGCTTGGTTCTCGCGTCAGGGGCAAAAAAGGCAGGCTTAACGTCCACCACGCTTGTTGACCAGCGACTTGGCCATGCGCTGGACCTGGTGGGAGACGTTGCGGTTGCGCGTCAGATCGCGCAGATCTTTGGTGCGAAGATGGTTCAAAAAACTCATCACATCGCTGAGCGGGGTCTTCGGGTTCATCGTCAGACTGACCATCACATCGTAATGCCGCGTCCAGTCGCGGTTCATCGCGATGTATTTAATGACACCCTCGGGGATCGATTTATTCGAGGCCAGCTGCCGAATATCCGCCGGACGAAGGCGCGGTGAGCGAATCGCTGCCTGGTGCACAAGCTTGTTGGAGTCGCGCACCAGAATGTTGATGGCCTCTTTGCTCCCCACCGACGCCAGACGAATCTTCTGCGAGAGGTTCATCTGCGCGATCTGGCTGTAGAGGCTGCCCTTGCGGCGGCGCTCCTCCACAACTTCTTCTTCCTCATCCTCATCCTCGCCCATCAGCTCGCGCTGCATCCGCTCACGCTCCGAGCGCGTCAGATTCGGGTCATCGAGCTTCGAGAGCATCTCTTCTTCGGACTTGCGACGGGTCTGCTCCTGCTGCAACACCCCGGCAAAGGCCTCATCATCGAGCCCGCCCTCACTGGTGAGGGCTTCCCCGCTGCGCAACGCCTCTTGAAGGCCGGGAAGCCCGGAGAGGTCCACGTCGTTTCGCCGCGCCAGATCGATGAGCTTATCGACCGTCGCCATCCGCGCGCGCGTATTGGTGTAGAGCGCCTCGATGATCGCCGGGGTGCGCAACACCCGCACCTGGTTGTTGGCGATGATCTCGCAGACCTCCGCGCTGGCGTCCTGCGCCAGGCGCACAATGGTGAGGTCGTCGGTGCCCTTGTTGAGCGCGATGGCCTGAGCCACCGCCTCGCTCTCCCGAAGCTCCGCCACCCAATCGAGCACCCCGGCCGGCTGCTCGGCCTGCAACGCAGGCAACAACACCGCCTCCGGCATCCCATCAAGCGCCTCGGTGACCGCCTGGGCCAACGCCGCATCAAAATGCAGCTGATAAAACACCCGGATCAACTGATCCGGCGGCGCCGGCACCATCCCGCGCGCCGCCATCATCTTCATCGGCGCCGGCGCCTGCGGCCCCACGTGCGTGCGCAGATTCGCTGCAAAACTCTCAAGCGCCAGCGGCTGGCGTTCAAACTCCTCACTCATCGAGCATCCCGGTCCTTAAATAATACGTTCCCAGCGGGCTTTGGATTGCTGCCTCCACCTTAAGTGCGCCCCCCACCTTTGGCAACGCACCATCCTTGATCGGTTGCCTGGCACCACGACGACTCACACCTGCACGAATGCCTGGCACCACGGCGATTCACACCTGCACGAATGCCTGGCACCACGGCGATTCACACCTGCACGAGTGCCTGGCACCACGGCGATTCACACCTGCACGAATGCCTGGCACCACGACGATTCACATCTGCACGAATGCCTGGCACCACGGCGATTCACACCTGCACGAGTGCCTGGCACCACGACGTTTCACACCTGCACGAGTGCCTGGCACCACGACGTTTCACACCTGCACGAGTGCCTGGCACCACGGCGATTCACACCTACACGAATGCCTGGCACCACGGCGATTCACACCTGCACGAATGCCTGGCACCACGACGATTCAAACCTGCACGAGTGCCTGGCACCACGACGATTCACTTCTGCACGAGTGCCTGGCACCACGGCGATTCACTTCTGCACGAGTGCCTGGCACCACGGCGATTCACATCTGCACGAGTGCCTGGCACCACGACGTTTCACACCTGCACGAGGGCCTGGCACCACGGCGATTCACACCTGTACGAGTGCCTGGCACCCGTACATTTCAATCATACTCGATCGCCTGGCACCCAGACGGCTCGACCTCGCCGCCCCAGCCAGAAAACCATCCCCACCACCCACACCATCCCCCCCGGCACCCCGCCACCACCAGCCACCGCACACCCTCCCTCACTCCCCCCCTCTGCACCGGTGCCAGGCACCCGAACATCTTCTTCCTCCACCTCCAGCCAGAACTCCCTCAAGCTCTCATCGACCGTAATGTACGTCAGCACCACCGGCTCCCCCTGCGGCCCACTCACAAGCCCCAACTCCACGCCGACGGCCAACATCTCCCAATAATCCACCGCCAGCCTCTCCCCATCCTCGACGCTCCGAAGGTCGAGCACCCGCTGCCCATCCGAGGCCTGCCGCAACGCCGCGATGAAGCCGGACCCCACCCAGCCCCGCGCCACATCGCTCAGCGGCACCCACCGACCCTCCAGCTCACCATCAAACTCCAGCTCGCGATCGAAGATCACCTCCTGACCACGCACCCGCGTCACCCCGCTGATAGCCTCCCCGCGCACCCGCCAGAACACCACCACCGAGCCATCCTCAAGCCCCCGCACAGGCCCCACCACCTCGCGCGCCCCCCACCCCTCAATCGACGGCTGCAACGCCTGCCAGCCCCCCGCCCCGTCATAGCTCCACAGCCGCCTCCCCACCCCCTGCAACTCTTTGAGCGTCACCCAGAACCCACCCGACGCATCCGCTGCCACATCATCGATCACCTCCCCCTGCACCCCATCCGGGCGCGCCCCCACCACCAGCACCTCGCCATCTTCCACATCGACGCCATGCAGCTGCACCGTCTCCCGCGGACTTCCCCCGACCGACTCCTCGGCCTGCGTGAGCACCGCCACCATCCCGCTCATCGCGTCAAAGGCCATCCCCCGAGCAGTCGCCTCCCAGGCCCCCACATAGTCCTCATCCTGAGTCACCTCGCAGTCTTCCACCGCCCAGGCCTCTTCGCCGCTGCGGTTAATCCGCGCCACAAACCCCCGGGCCAGCCCCTCCGGAAGATCCATACGATCGCCGCGCACCACAAAGCCCGCCCCGTCGGGGAGCACCACCGCGTCCTCACAACGCGAGGGCGCCCCGGCCCGGCGGTAGCGGTAGCTCAACGCCTCATCCTCATAGGCCACCACCACCACACAGCGCGACGCGAGCTCCTCGCCCTCACTCATCACCAGCAGTGTGGTGCCCGCCCCATCGTCGCGCACCTGCGCAAGACGCGGATCGACGTCGGCGGGCGCATCCCAGCTCCGCAACGAGCGCGAGCTCAAGGTCTGGGCCTCGGCCGCACTCCCCGCCAGCATCACCGCCGCCAGCGCCACGCCCCACACCCCGCGTCGCCACCCCGCCAGATTGACCTTCCCTGCCACCATGCCCATCCCTCAAATCACCCAATAAAAAAGCTCGCCGGCATCTCGCCGACGAGCTTTTATCATAACCTCATCACCCCCGGGGGAAACCAGCAACATCACTGCCGCCCACCCCCACGAGGCTCAGTCGCGATAATGCGCCACCCAGCCGTCCTTCGACTCAAAGACCCGGATGCACGTGATCGTCTTATCTTCACACAGGTCGAACCAGTGCCAGGTCCCCTGCGGAACCACCAGCAGATCGCCCGGGTGAACCTCCACATCAAAAACCTTGTCGTCTTCGCCGTGAATGGTGAACACCCCGCGACCATCGACCACAAAGCGCACCTCATCCTCGGTGTGCTCATGCTCCTTGTCGAACTTCGCCAGCAGCGCGTCCAGGTTCGGCGTCTCGGGCGTCAGCGCGATCACGTCGGCCGACTGGTAGCCCCCGCGCTCCTTTAGTGCGGCGATCTCGTCTGCGAACACCTTGAGGATGCGCTCCTGCTCGCTCTCAGCCTGCATCGCGCGGGCCTCCTCGGTGTGCAGCTTCGAGATATCCCAACGCTCGTAGCCCAGCCCGTACCCCTTCACAAACGCGTCAATCGCGGCTGCGTCCGTCAACACTTCGTCCGTCCCGCGCACTCGCAACTCGGCCATCGCCTTCCTCCTCTTCACATCGTCTATGACCCGCCTGCGCGGGCCAGGTCACCCTGATCCGGGCGCTCGGTTAATCCCTATCACTCAACTGGGTTTTACCTGCAGCAGCACACTCGCCGCAAGCCATGCGCTCAAACTTTCAACCTCCCCCCACTCTTCCCCCGTCCCCCCAAAAATAAACGCGCCGCCGATGTACACCGACGACGCGTTTTTTCAATCCCTATTCGCAGCGCAGGCGCCGATCAGAGCCGGAAGATCAAAAACTCCAGGATCCGCTGCATATCTTCGCCCAGGTTGCTCTGCTCCTTATTATGGAAGGAGGTAAACACCACCGTCCCATAATTGGGCTGCTCGCGCTGGGTTACCAGAAGCGGCGAATCCTGCACCACAGATGTGCCCGTCTGAGCCGCACCACAGCTCGGCGAGCATCGCGTCACATCCGCGCTGAAATGCACCTGGGCGTTCGGCCCGACCGAGCGCGCCACCACCCACTGCACGTCACCCGACGAGAACTGAATGCTCGCCGTCGAACCGTTCAACAAGGTCTGCATCTCCGTCGAATCCACCGACGCATTCACGGTCTGCGGCGCCGAGCCCACGCGGGCGCCGGCAAGGTTTGTACCCTCAAACTCGATCATCCCCTCAAACACCTCATTGATGAAAGGATGCGCCCAGTCCGAGGCGTAGATGCTGTTGCCATTGGCCACAAACTGCCGCAGGTTCTGCGCGATCAGCTGCATATCCGCCCCCCGCGACTGCAAGTCCATCCAGAGCGTGCCGCACTCAATAAAGAGGATCCGGAAGTGGTTGAGCTGCGCCGGATTCTCCAGAAAGAGCTTCGCTCGCTCCACACCCGTCGAGCCAAACACAGAGGCATCCTGACCCATCAGCGTGTACTCCAGATCCAGGCTCTGTAAGATCTGTCGCACATTATCGTACTGCCCCTGCAGCACCGCGATAGGCACCTCACTGGCGTCCACACACAACTTATCGGCATCGGCCGTCAGGTCAGTGGTCTGCCCGTTGTACACCGTCACCTGGCGAGTGTTCGAGAACGACCCGGAGCTCACCTCTACCTCATGCAGACCCGCCGGCACATCGGCGAACTCGAAGGTGCCGTCGCTGCCGGTGCGCGTGCTCATCTCAAAGGGCTCGCCATCACAATTGACGCCGCGGATCGTAGCGTTGGCCGCCGCCAGCACCTGCCCATTGGTCGCACACGCGCGGGCAATCAGCTGCCCGGGGCCGCAATCCTCCGGCGGCTCCACAACATCGCCGCCATCCGGCTCGCCAGCATCAGACCCACCATCGGGGTTACCCGTATCTTCCGGCGCATCCGTATCGGGCTCCTCATTGGGGGTGCCGCTATCATCATCACCGGCGTCCTGCTCATCGCCGCCAACATCCTGGCCCGGCCCCGCCGGCACGCACAGACCGCTGACCGGATTGAGCTGCATCCCCGGCTGACACGCGTCCTGATCACCATCGAGCACATCTTCGGCGCATCCCGCCCCCAGGCTCAGCGCTCCGGCGCAAACAAGCCCGATCATCCACCGCTTCATCACCTTCATAGCTTCCTCGTAACATGTAGCATCAAGCCACCTCTCGGCTGCGCGCGCTTTCGGTTCCAGCACATCACTCACCGGACACCTCGGCGCAGCATCGCCGGGCGGCGATCCTCATCATTTTTTTCCTGCGCGATCTCAAGCGGCGTAGCTTAGCAAATCCTTAGTTTCGCTGCAATTCCCCCGCGAAATTCGCCACTTATCCCCTCCTCACCCCCTGACCGATCGATAAGTCGTGCTTGAAACCCCGGCGAGTCACCCTCACCATAGGTGGCATCGCTTATGTGACGTGCTTTGAGCACCGCGCCACGCCCACCTCCCCGACCGGCTGAGCCCCTTATGCACACCCCCGCCCTGCGACTCGCCAGCATCGCGCTCTTTGTCAGCGCCGCGCTCCCCGCCCTCTCCTGCTCCTCCGGTCCCGAAGCCTGCGCCGACGACGACATCGCCTGCCAGCTCAACATCGCCCCGGTCTGCGAGACGTCCAGCTCCGCCTGGTCGCCTGGCACCCCGATCTTTGAAGACGTCTCCGCCCGGGCCGGCACAGAAGCAATGGGCGCCATCGGCACCCGCATCTCCGTAGCCGACGTCAACCACGACGGCCTGCCTGACATCCTCGCGCGCCGCCCCGGCGGCGCCTCCGACGATTTTTCCGAAGAGGGCACCCGCCACACCTGGCTGCTCATCAACCAGGGCGACGGCACCTTTGAAGACACCACCGAATCCTCCGGCCTCCTCACAAGCCGCGATCCTTCCGACCCGCCGCGACCGGTCGAAACCGTCGCCTTCGGCGACGTTAACAACGACGGCTTCCTCGACGTCGTCACCGCCTTTACCAACACCGCCCCTCTCTCCTCCCAAGGCGCCGAGGTCATGCTCGGCGACGGCCAGGGCGGCTTTGAGATCGGACCGGTCTCGCTCGCCCTGCAGCAGGCCGGCGAATTGGCCGTGCGCGGCGGACTTTCGCTCACCGACATCGACCGCGACGGCAACCTCGACCTCTGGATCGCCAACGGTGCCGCCGGCGCCAACGGCCCCCAACAAGACCAACTTCTCAAAGGCGACGGCCAGGGCGCCTTCACCGACATCACCGCCGAGGCCGGCCTCAGCACCGAGCCCTGGACCCTCGGCGCCCTCAATGAGGCCCGCGCCCACTCCAACGCCTGGTCCGGCGCAGCCTGCGACCTCAACAACGACGGCACCCCGGAACTTCTGGCTGCATCTTACGGCCGCGCCCCCAACCACCTCTGGCTGGGCGCATCCACCGGCGGCGAAGTCTCCTTTACCAATCACGCTATCGCCTCGGGCTACGCCTTCGACGACCGCACCGACTGGAGCGACAACGAGTCGGCCCGCTGCTTCTGCAAACTCAACCGCAGCGCCGAAGACTGCGCCGAGGTCCCCGAGCCCCGCGTTCGCTGCGAATCCGAGGCCGACATCCTGCGCTGGAACCACGCCCATGACCGCAACCCCTTCCGCCTGGGCGGCAACAGCGGCACGACCCTCTGCGCCGACCTCAACAACGACGGCCGCCTCGATCTTCTCACCACCGAGATCGTGCACTGGGACGTCGGATCTTCGTCCGACCCCTCCGAGATCCTCTACAACACCGCCGGCGACACGCTCACCTTTGAGCGCCCCGGCCCCGAGGCCACCGGCCTCGACCGCCCCCGCGAGACCACCTTCGACGACGGCGACATCACCGCCGCCACGCTCGACTTCGACAACGACGGCCGCCTCGACATCCTCATCGCCTCCACCGACTACCCCGGCACCCGTGCGCACCTCTACCACCAGCAACCCGACGCCACCTTCGCGCGCGTCTCCCCCGAAGACGGCATCGACCTGACCAGCGCCCACGGCGTAGCCACCGCCGACTTCAACCGAGATGGCGCCCTCGATCTTGTCATCGGCCACTCCCAAAACCGCTGCTCCTCCGGCGACCACTGCCAGGAGTCCGCCCACGTGCGCGTTTTTGAAAACAAACTTCCCCCCAACAACTGGCTGCAGATCCAGCTCGAAGGCGCCCCCGGCATCAACGCAGACGCCATCGGCGCTCAAATTACCGTAGACACCCCCGAGCTTACCCGGCTCGCCGAAGTTCAGGGCGGCCACGGCCACTACGGCATGCAGAACGACCTCACCCAACACTTCGGCCTGGGCAACCACTGCCAGGCCGAGGTCACCGTGCGCTGGCCCGACGCCAACCTCACCACCGAGACCTACACCCTTCCGGCGGGCTATCGTTTCGTGCTGAGCCCCGGAGCACCTCCCAGGGTCGCGCCCTGAACATGTACAGGTGCCTGGCACCCGATCTTCTCAAATACGTATGAGTGCCTGGCACCCGGGCCTCTCAAACATGTACGGGTGCCTGGCACCCGGGCTTCTCAAACATGTACGGGTGCCTGGCACCCGGGCGTTTCAAGCATGTACGGGTGCCTGGCACCCGGGCGTTTCAAGCATGTACGGGTGCCTGGCACCCGATCTTCTCAAATATGTACGAGTGCCTGGCACCCGATCTTCTCAAATATGTACGGGTGCCTGGCACCCGGGCGTTTCAAGCATGTACGGGTGCCTGGCACCCGGGCGTTTCAAGCATGTACGGGTGCCTGGCACCCGATCTTCTCAAATATGTACGGGTGCCTGGCACCCGGGCGTTTCCAATCATGTACAGGTGCCTGGCACCCCTGCATCCTACACACACCTTTCATTTGTAACTTTACGTTAAAAGAAGTGACCTCCCCTCAGCCTCACAAAATATCCTCTCGATCCTCGCACGCCCCTCCACCGCCCACCCTTTGTTCGCGAGGTACCACCATGCACGGACTCTACCGCGGCATCCCTCTGACACTCCTCGCCGCACTCCTGGGCGTAGGGTGTGGAAGCGAAGTTCAGCAGTCCCGAGATGGAGGCGACCGCTACGCCCTATCCGCCGCGGAGCTGGCTGACGTGGAAAATCGCCAACTTACCCTCCATCTCCCCGATGCGTGTTCAGAGGGCCAAGATCCGCTCCTCTGCGAGCGCTGGCTCGGCCATCGCGATGGCAGCATCGGCGTGACTCACCATCACCAGCGCGTCTCCTTTTCCATCGAAGAGGTCGACGAGCAGGGCCGCTTCCGCATCGCGGCCTACCCCGACTGCAACCGCGACGCGCGCATCGCCGCTGCAGAAGAAGCTCGCACCCCGGAGCCCCACGAAGGCGACATCGAGATCCACCCTTACGAGGGCTCGGAAACTGGCGAGGAAGGCATCGTCGAAGTGGAGGGCGAAGCCCCCCCGCTTCTGGGCGACGAAGCTCACCAGGTCGTCGCTCCTCCCAGCGACGGGGTTGGCAACCGGGAGATCGTCCGGGAGGCCCTGGCGTTCTCTCCCTTCGAAGAGTGCCGCCGCCTGGTCGTCCCGTCGGCAACGCCAGCCAGCCCGGTCGAACTCGTCGATCCAGCCACGGCCGACGCCGGAAGTTGGTGGCAGGTTCGCCGGGTCGAGGAGGAGCGGCCTGTCTTCGTAAACACCGACGACTGCCCCGGCGGCGAGTGCCAGATCGGGCTGGTTCTCGACGAAAACGAGATGCTGGTCGCCATGCATCGCGATGAGGCGCAACGACGCGCTCAACAACTCATGAACCTCTCGTGGTGGTCATCTGCGGTCAACACCGTCGGCGGAGCGGTGGAAGACACCTGGAACTCCGGCGTCGCAACGGTCTCTCAGGCCGCCCAATCCGTCGGCACGGTCACGCAGGTCACGAAACTCGGCAACAAAAACCTCTATGTATCAGCCGCCACTCCGGCCGCGCGTCTCTACGACGCCGCCGCCCAGGAAGGCCCCCAGGCCCTCTCCCTGGCCAACGGCGTGGTCAATGACGGCGCCGTCTACGCGCAGATCGGCGCCAGCTACGCCACCATCGCCGGCGACGCAATCCTGGAAGGCGCGGTTTATATCGGCGAGTACATCCAACAAAACGCGTGTTTTCTGGGTGTGGCCACCGGCCTGAGCACGGCCGTGGCCGACGAAGCCGCATTCTACGAAGCCCCCCTTGAGGTCATCGCCCAGACCTTCGCCGAGGAGCTGGCAACCTCTGCGGCTGTCGACGCCCTTATGGCCGATCATAACGGCGTCTTCTACCAGACCATCAACACCGCCGCCTCCGCCATCGCGATCCCGACCTCCCTGGTCTCCAGCCGTTTCAACACCGCCGAATGGCGCGACATCCTCATCGACATCCTCATCTCCGCGTTAAGCGGAGACGTTCGAGGAGGCTTTGTCGGCATCATTATCGGCAAGTTGTCCCAGGCCATCTGCAAAGGCCTCAGCCACGCCCTCTCACCGGCCGACGCCGTCACCAGCGTCATCCACACCAACGGCATCGGCGATGCGTGCCTCGACAACATCAAGACCCTCGCCCTGGAGCGCACCAACCGCGGCGATGACCTGTGTTGGGCGATGCGCGACGAGATCACCATCGCCGCCGCGCAACAAGCCGCCCGCAACGCCGCGCCCAGCTCTCCAAATGACCCTTTTAGCCATATGATGCACTCCATCAACCGCGCCATCCGTTGCCCGGCTAACCCTGAAGCCCACGGCTATCAATCCCTGCTTGAGGGTGTGGGATGCACCACGTCCGAGGTCTACCTCTCCACCGAGACTCCCGTCGATCCTTCGACGGTGCTCAACACCGACCATCAATGGACCCGCACGGACAACTGGTTCGCCACGCTGAGCTGCGGCTCGGGCAAGGCCGCCGTCGGCATGTGCTCCAGCGGGGGAAATCCCGACTGCTACGGCAAACCCAAAGAACTTCTCTGCGCCAGCCGCCCCGGTGGCGGATCTCTGGTTTCAAACTCGCACTACGTCGACCTGCGCCATAACTACGACAACACCGGCATGGGCATGTGCCCCAACGGGTACGTCATGACCGATTTCTGCTCCTCGGGCGGCAACAAAGATTGTGGGGGGGATAGCCAGGCCATGCGATGCCGCCCCCTCGCTGCCGATCTGCAAATCGACTACGCCGGCTGCACGGTCAAAGAAGCCAAAACCTGGGATGCGCGCCTGCAGGCCACCTCTCCCAACGACGTGATCGTCGGCATCTGCACCTCGGGCAGAAATGCCGACTGCGGCCTCAACAGCGACCTCACCAAGAGCGCCCTCTTCTGCCCCATCAGACCGGCAACGAACGACGGAACGCACACCCTCTTTCAGTACTTCAATGGCGGCGACGATCTGCTCACCAAATACATTGGCGAGAGCCCCTGGCGCTACCACTACACGGGGAGCTTCCAGGTCTACACCAGCCCGGGAACCAACCGCATTCCCCTCTACCGATGCCTCATTGGTGGGGATCACTTCGCTTCGCTGGTGTCCAGTTGCGAAGGCCAACGCTCCGAAGGCCTTCTCGGGTATATCTCGACGGTGCAGGGCCAAGGGCAGCCGATCTACCGCTGCACCGGTCATGGCAACCACCGCATCACGACCGACCGCGCGTCGTGCACCGACAACGGCTACAACATCGAGGGAACGCTCGGCTACACCCCCTGAGCTGAGGTTGGAATCACGCGCCGGGGCTTTACCCTGGCGCCTGTACGGTGGCCTGGCGCCCGATCGTTTCAAATTGGATCGGGTGCCAGGCACCCAAACATCGAGCCTTTTCAAATCGGATCGGGTGCCTGGCACCCGGTCTTTTACACCCGATCTTCTCGAACATGTCTGAATGCCTGGCACCCGATCTTCTCAACCTTGTCCAAGTGCCTGGCACCCAAACGTCCGGTCTTTTCAAATCGGATCAGGTGCCAGGCAACCGATCTTCTCAATTTTGTTCAAGTGCCTGGCACCCAAACATCGAGCCTCTTCAAATCGGTTCGGGTGCCTGGCACTCGATCTTCTCGAATATGTTCGGTCGCCTGGCACCCGATCACACCATCAGCGCAGCCTGTATCTTTAGTCACACCGAACCCACCCCCCCTCAAACGAATCCCCCTCCACAAACCCCTTCAGCCGCGGATAGTCCTTACCCGGCCCGGCCTCCTGCCAGTCCGCCACCCGGCGCCCGGCATCTCTCGCCGCCGCCTGCACAAGCTCTTTGAGCTCAACGTTGCGCTTGCGATCGTTTCGACACACCAGCATCGATCCGCGCGACTTCAGCAACTCAAAACAATCCGCCAGCACCGCCTGATAGTCGCGACGCACCGACCAGAACGCCCCGCTCCCTGCGGCCGCCGTCGGCGGATCGACAATGATGCCGTCAAAAAGCTCTCCCGCATCCACGGCCTGTTTCAGATAATCGCGCGCATCCATCGCCTCATTCTGATGCTCCTCCAAACTCAGCCCGTTGAGCTCCAGATTCTCATCAAGCCAGCGCAAATATCGCTTCGATAAGTCGACATTCACCGTCGCGGCCCCCACCTTCGCCAGCGCCACACTGAACGCGCCGGTATGGCAAAAAAGGTTCAACCAGCGCTGCCCCACACCGGCGCGCCGCTGCGCCTCCAGACGGTTGTCGCGCTGGTCAGCAAAAAAGCCCACATCGATCCCCTCCCAGGGCTCCACCCGGTATTTCAGGCCCGACTCCTTCACCACAAGGCTTCCCCCCGCCTTCAGATACCCCCCGCCGCGCCGCACCACCTCGGCCTGGGGCAACTTCCCTTCGGCCTCACGCACATCGCGCATATGCTCCACCGACAGAATCATCGCGTCGCGATCGTGGACCGCCAGCGCCTCATACACCGCCGGCGCCAACCCCCGCCCACATCGCCCGGTGATCGTCACCCGCATCACGCTGCCCATCTGGTCGACAAGCAGCCCCGGCAACCCGTCAGCTTCCCCGTGCACCACCCGAAACACATCGGTCTTTCCCAGTTCCCGATACAACCCGCCCCGCTTTGCCACCGCTTCGTCGACCCGAAGCCCCACCTCTTCGTCGATCTTCTCCGCGGCCTCGGCCTCATCGCTCCAATAGCGCGCCACAATCTCGCCAGTGCCATCGACCAGCGCATACACCTTTGATGGCCCCTTCGGCCCCACCAGCCGCACCGGCGCACCGGCCTCCATCCCCTCGATCGAGCCCGTATTTCGGTCGCGCAACACCCAGGGATGCTTGCCCGCCTCCAGAAACTCCAGACTTTTACCCGAAACCTCGAGTTTCCCGACCTTCGCCGCCGCCTTCACCCCCTTTTTGAACGCCTGCGGCGTCGGACACACCGGGATCGACGGTCGCCACGAACGCAAACTCGGCCAGCTGTTCGCAAAATCCTCCCCGCCGTAGAGCGCGCCCAACCTCAACCTCACTCCGCCTTCCACCGCATAACCGCCCCGCTCCACATCTCCCAGCGCCGGCGATCCGCCCTGGGCCAGCGCCTCAAGCACGCCCTGGTAGATGCCCCGCTCGGGAGCCTTCCCAAACTCCACGCTGAGCTGCACCTCTGCCAGCCCCTCCCACGTCATCGTCACCGCATAACTGACCTTCGCCCCCGAGGCCTCCCACACCCCGGCGGCATGCAGCGGCCGGGGCACAATCGCCACCCAGGTCTGCTGCACCTCCCCCTGCCACAACTTCGCCTCCAGCTCCTCGGCCCGCGACGCGCCGGTCGCCAGCAACCACGGCCCGCCCGCATTGCTCGGCGCCTCCCACACCGGCGTAAACCCCTCCCGATCCACCCCCAGCATATCCGCCAGAAAGAGCACCGGATCCATCGGATCCTCCGGGTTTATCGCCCCGGCCATCCCCACCGGCTTCTCCACCACCACCCACCCATCGCCCCACAACAACGCCTCGGCCTCCGGAAGCCCGTAAACCTCCTCCCCTTCCCCGACCTCCACATCGACCTTCGCCCCAAAACGCACGACCTGATCGGCCTTAAACCAGGTCGCCCCATCAACCTGCACCGCCCCCGACGCAAAGAGCGCCTCGACCTGCTCGCCAGTCCCCTGCGGCCACGCCCGCTGCACCCACTGCCCCACCGGCGTGCGCTGCTCCTCCCCCTCCATCGGCACTAAAAACGTCAGGCTCTTTCCCATCTTCTCACCCATCGGCGTCGGTTCACATCCCGCACCCTCGCCAGCGCCGCCGCACCGGCAGCGCCGCAAAGAGCGCATCCCCCGGCGTCATACCCCCCACCACCCAACCTCCACAAGATCCCGCGCCCCACCCGATGACTTTTCCTCAGGGCCGCCCTGCCCTAACTTCAATGGCGAGCCGGACCACAGGTGATCGAACGCCTGGTACCCGTACATGCCACATCGCCTGGCACCCATGTCAGCACCCGTTCACGCCCCCTTTCCCCCCGGCACAGCTCGCGCTAACCTCCCCTCTTCGATCACCCCTGCCGCCCGGCCCGCCGATGACCCCCGACCAAAAACGCATCCTCTACTGGCGCCCCATCGCCCTCTTTGTCGCCGCCTTCATCGGCCTCAACGTCTTCGGCGTCATCGGCTACCTGGCCAGCCTCAACACCTACGTCGTCCTCATCCTCTCGCAGGTTCTTGTCGTCCTGGGCATCGCGCTTCTCTACCGACGCTTTGTCGCTACCGACGCCCCCGGCTGGCCCACCCTCTCCCCGCGCGGCCTCTCCCCACTGACGATCGTCCTCACAATTTTAGGCGCCGTCACCCTGGGGTTTTTCTCCAACCTTCTGGGCGCATTGATCGTCGAAGTCGTCCCCGGCATGCGCGAGATCGCGGAGAACTACCAGCAAACCGTCGAAGACCTCCTCCTCCCCGACGATGCCTTCTCCCAGGTCCTGGGCGCATTCGCCGTCGCCCTGGTCGCCCCCATCTGCGAAGAGTTCCTCTTTCGCGCCACCATCCTCCCCGAACTCACCCGCACCCGCCGCGCCCGCAACGCCATCATCCTCAACGGCCTGCTCTTCGGCGCGATGCACGCCAACCCCATGGCCTTTATCCCCCTCTCGATCGTGGGCATCTTCCTGGCGCACCTCACCCTGAGCAGCGGCGGCGTCTTCCTGGCGATCCTCGCTCACGCCGCCCTCAACACCGCCAACGGCGTCGTCCTCCCCCGCATCGCCCACCTCGCTGAAACCGCCCCCGAAGACGCCGGCCTGCTCAGCACCCTCAAAGCCCTGGCCGTGGTTACCCCGCTGGCCGCCTTCTTCTGGTGGTCGGTTCACCGCGAGCTGCGGCGCATCAAACCAACCACCAGCAGCAACGCCCCATCCCCACACTAAAACTCGTCGCTGGCCTCTTCGACTGCCGCTTCAACCTCATTGAGCTCCAACCACTCCACATAGCGCGAGACGACAAAGTCGTCGGCCAGCACATCCGCCATCGCCCGACGCCCGCCCGTCCAGCGCCGCGATCCGCATAACCACAGCGGCATCCCCTCCTGCTGCTCACACATCCCCAGCTCCGAGAGCTCCGAGTACGCATAACGCGGCTGCATCTCGCGCTGCGCGTCAATCACACCCAGGTAGGGGAACATCCGGTCGTCGTACTCCTGCCGATCCCCAAACATGATCCGGCAGGTCTTCAACCACCGGTAATGCACATACGCGTCGGTCGGGCGAAGCCCCACCTTTGCGATCGTCGCCAGGCGCTGCGCCACATCGTCACGCACCCGGGGGTCCGGCGAGTTCATCAGCCGACACATGGAGAAGAGCGCCCCCTGGCGCAGATCCACATCATAATCAGGAAGCCCCTGGGCCTCGACCACCCGCCACGCCTGCGGCTGACCATATTCAGCTAACCTCCCCAGCGCCGCGCTCATCTCCAGCACCACCTCAACCTCGGGCGCCCCCTCCAGCTGGCGATCGATCATCTCCAACACATCTTGCCCCTGCGCCGGCGAGAGCTGACGCGTGAGTTTTAAACAACTCGTGGGAAGACTCCCCTGCTGGCGCGCCGCACATCCCCGCAACCACCGGTAAAAACGCTCCGTCTCCGGACGCTCCCGCTCCTCGCGCATCGTATCAACCACCGCCGCCACCAGCAGCTGATGCGTCCCACCCTCAACTTCGCTCCAGAACCCCTCCATCTCACGCTCAAGCTCCCCCTCAAAACGCGCTCCGAGATACCCCCGCACAAGGCACGTCCACGGCGCGCGCTCGCTGCGCCGGCTCACCGCCAACGCCAGCGCATCCGCCTCCGGCCCAGCCGCCTCAGACTCCTCCACATGCCAGCTGCAGATCTTCTCCGTCAGCGCCCGCGGCCCATACTCAATCGCCCGCAATCGCTCCTCTTCTGCCAGCGCCCCCACATCAAGCGCGCCCACATCCCACTTCGAAAACGCCTCCGACGCCTCCCGCGCCTGGCGCTCCGCCGGCGAGAGATCCGCCAGCGGGTCGACCGGCTCACCCTGCTGCGGCACCACCCACAAGCCCCACCCCAACACCGCCACCGTCAGCGAGAGCGCAAGCCCTCCCCACAACCCGGCATCCAGCTCCCCCTCACGCTGCGCCTCTTCCCCCGGCGCCGGAATCACTAACTTCGCCATCACCTACTCCCAGAACCCGAGCTTCGCCTGATTCTACCGCAACTTCTCGTCATCGCCGCCATCCTATCGACGCCCCCTCCCGCTGTCGACCGAGCGTATCGCGTCCGAGTGCCTGGCACCCACACACAATCAACATGTGCGAGTGCCTGGCACCCGTACGCCGGATACATGTCCGAATGCCTGGCACCCGTACGCCGGATACATGTCCGAATGCCTGGCACCCGTACGCCGGACACATGTCCGAATGCCTGGCACCCGGGCGTCGGAAACATGTCCGACTGCCTGGCACCCGTACGCCGGAAACATGTCCGCGTGCCTGGCACCCGACACTTTTCTTGCCCACATCCGCCCCCACCTCTACCATCATCCTCGATCTTTCAGACACTTCTCATCGCATCATCGACCGGCCCCGCGCCGAACGGATCTTCATGACCCGCCCGAAGTCCAACGCGCCCCCCTCGCCCGATGCCTCGGCATCGCGCCCCGCGAGCACGATCGATCTCGACATCCTGCGCGGCTGGTCCGAGGCTCGCGATCCGGCGCTCGCCAGCCCCCATGCCCTCTCCGCGCTGGCCACGCTTCGCCAGCTCGATCCGAATCAGACCGCCATCGCCTCCTACCCCATCTTCGGCCCCGCGATATTGCTGGGGCGCTTTCACTCCCAGCACTCCCCGATCGATCTTCTCCTGGATAACCTCCAGGACCATCAAACCTACCGCCTCGGCTCTCCCCACGCGCACCTCGAACTTCTTCCCACCGGGCAGTGGGTCATTCAGGCGCTCGCCCCTCAATCTCCTACCCTGCTCAATGGCGAGCCCATCGACACCCTGGCGACCGCCCGGGAACTCCGGCACGGCGACCGCATCACCCTGGGCGTGACTACCTTCGTTTTCGAGCCCCACGACACCACGCTGGAAGATCATCAGCTCGAACTCGACCGGCTGCTCGCCAGCAGCAACGCGCCCGCGCTCTTTTTGATGCGCAGCGGCGCACCCTGTGGCCCCTACCTCACCCTCGACCCACAACACCCCATAACGCTCGGGCGCTCCTACCCTCCGGCGGGAACTCTCCCCAACTCCCAACACTGGCCCGCCCGCCCCGAGCACTTCTGGGATCTCAGCGGCCTGCCCGACGTCGAGCGAAAATTCGTCGCCTTCCACCACGCCCGACTCTTCTTCAAGAACCAACGCTGGCATATCGAACCGCTCTCATCACGACAGCGCACCTACATCAACCGCATCCCCATCAACGCCCCGACCGCTCTCGAACCCGGCGATGAGATCGGCCTGAGCTCGGCCCTCTTCCACCTTCAGCATCCCTCTGCGCGCGCAATCCCCCGACGCAACATCACCCCTCCGCGCCCCGTCAACTGGAGCGAGGGCCGCCCCCCGGCTGAGGACCCCGACCGATGAGCACCAACCCCGACCCTCAGATCGCAGCGCTTCCCTCCGAGCCCGACGCCCCCACCGCCTCGCTGCTCCTGGGCCCAGACGAACAGCCTTACCTGCGCTGGTCCGGCCCTGCAGGCTGGCTCAACGACGTGTGCGAAGCCTTCGCCGCCCCCGGCCACCCCTGCCTCCCGGCCTCCGCAACGCGTCACGACGATCAAACCCTCACCCTTAATCTCCCCTCCCCCAACCTCCAGCCCTTCGACACCTGGGCATGGCGAAACCTGCCCGATCATCAGGCCGTTGACGCCCTCCTCGACCTCACCCGCGCCATTCAACAACTTCATCACCGCGGCTGGACGCTGCGCGGCCTGCGCACAGGCGATCTTCTCCTCGACACCTCCCGCGGCACCCTCCTGATCGCCGCCGCGCCGCGCCTCGCACCGCTGCCCAGAACCCCCGACAACGAGACCATCTGGCGAGACATCCGCCTCTTCGCCGAGCTCGCCTACGAAAACTTTCTCGGCCACGAGTACCCCGGCGGCCACCACCTGGTCGCCATCCTCCAGGATCGCAACGCCCTGCGTGATGTCGGCCTCACCCACCCCTCACTTCCCCAGCTCCTCGCCGGCTGCGTCACCCCCTACGGCGACCTTGCCTACCGCCACACCGACGAACTCATCGACGGGCTCACCCACCTGCGCACCGAACTCTCCCGCCCCCTGCAACTCGAGATCGCCTCGCGATCCACCCAGGGAAACTACCTCTTCCGCCAGAACAACCAGGACAGCTGCGGACACATCCTCCTCGACACCGTCTGCGACTCCCGCACCCACCGCACCGGCTTCTTCTGCGTCGCCGACGGCATCGGCGGCATCCAGGACGGCGCCGCAGCCAGCACCGCCGCCGTACGCGCGGCCTGCTCCGCTTTCTTGCGCGCCTGGGAGCACGCCCAACCTCAAGACCTGCTCAACGCCCCCACTGACTTCGCCCGCGCCATCGCCCGCGTCACCAGCCAACATCTGGCCCTCTACGGCGAATTCTCCCCCGACCAAAACCGCGGCGGCACCACCTTCACAGGCCTGCTCATCGCCGGCGATCGCGCCGGACTCTGCCACGTCGGCGACTCCCGCGCCTGGCTGCTGCGCGGCGATCGCCTCGTTGCCCTCTCCGAAGATCACACCCTGGCAAACATCTTCAAAAAACTCGACCACTCCCCCTCCCCTGCCGAACGCGACGCCAGCAAACGCACCATCGCCCGCTTCCTGAGCACCGGCACCGAACTCGATGACGCCCGCATCGACGCCTTCCGAAACGACCTCTCCGCCGAACTCGACCAGCCCGATCTTCCCTCCCGCGGACTTCAACTTCGCGACGGCGACCTCCTCATCTTGACCACCGATGGCGCCCACGGCGAGCTAAGTGACGAAGATTTACAATCCCTCGCCCAGACACACCGCGACGCCCCCCACGCCCTCTGCGACGCCATCGTCCAAAACGCCCTCACCCGCGTCGGAAAAGACAACAGCACCGCCATGGTGATCCGCCTTACCAGGCCTCAAAGATCCTGACGCTGAACATCTTTTTACTTGTCTCTCGCTCGCGTGCTCCTAGCTTGGCTGTACTCGTTTTCAGCCATCCCTCTTTTTGGGAGCCAGTATGCGTGGGGACACATCCCGGTCGCCGGTACTCGACCGCCTGCCCGACATCGACGCCCTCGTTGCGCGCTTTCGCCACGTGCGACGCGCCACCGAACGCCTCGCCGAACCCATCCCGGCCGAAGATCAGGTCGTACAATCGATGCCCGATGCCAGCCCCACCAAATGGCATCGCGCGCACACGAGCTGGTTCTTCGAGACCTTCGTCCTGGCCCCCCACCTGCCCGACTACCAGGTGTATCACCCCCGCTTTGCCCTGCTCTTTAACTCCTACTACCAGGGCGCCGGCCCCCAATTTCCCCGCAATCTCCGGGGCACCCTGGGGCGCCCCACCTGCGACGACATCACCCGCTACCGCGCCCACGTCGACGACGCCATCGAACGCCTCGTGGACCACCACCCCGACCGCCTGCGCGACGTCGCCTCATTGATCGAAGTCGGCCTGGAGCACGAGCGACAGCACCAGGAGCTCCTTCTCACCGACATCAAGCACGCCCTCGCGTCCAACCCCCTTCAACCCGCGTACCGCGAACTCGAGGCAGCACCGCCGGCAGATCCCACGCCCCTGCGCTGGCGATCCTACAGCGGCGGCGTCTACCGCATCGGCCACTCCGAGCAGCTCAACGCCTTTGCCTTCGACAACGAACGCCCGCGCCACGGCGTCTTCCTGGAGCCCTTCGCTCTGGCCGATCGCCTCATCACCAACGGCGAATTTCTCAACTTCATCGAGGACGGCGGCTACGACTCCCCGCGCTGGTGGCTCTCCGCCGGCTGGGACCTCGTCCAACGCGAGCAATGGCACGCCCCCCTCTACTGGCAGCGCCTCGACGAGCGCTGGCACACCTTCACTCTGGGCGGCTTGCGCGAACTTCGCCTCGATGAGCCCGCCTGCCACCTCAGCTACTTTGAGGCCGACGCCTACGCCCGCTGGGCCGGTGCCCGCCTCCCCACCGAGGCCGAATGGGAAGTCGCCAGCGCCGACCTCCCCCTCAACGGAAACCTCCTCGAGAGCCACGCCCTTCACCCTCGCCCGGCCACGGAGAGCCCTTCCAACGCGCTCCGACAAGCCTTCGGCGACGTCTGGGAATGGACCTCCAGCCCCTACTCACCCTACCCCGGCTTCGAACCCTGGTCGGCCACCCTGGGCGAGTACAACGGCAAGTTCATGTGCAACCAGTTCGTCCTGCGCGGCGGCTCCTGCCTGACCGCCACCGACCATATCCGCCCAACCTACCGAAACTTCTTCCCGGCACAGGCCCGCTGGCAATGCACCGGTATACGCCTGGCCCGTTGATTTCCCTGATGTTTCTACCTGCGAATCTCTTCGTGCGAGCATGTTCATGAGCCTTGATACCACCCCCTTTCCCTCCCCCGCTTCTCGCTTCCTCTCCGACGTCGTTGACGGCCTGACGCGTGAGCAAAAGCGCCTGCCCTGCAAATACCTCTACGACGACCGCGGCTCGCAGCTCTTTAACGCCATCTGCGAGCTGCCCGAGTATTACCCCACGCGCACCGAACTCGCTCTGACCGAGCGCTTCGCCCCCGAAGTCGCCCAGCGCATCGGCGAGAGCGCGAACCTCATCGAGCTCGGCGCCGGCAGCGGCCTCAAAACGCGCACCCTGCTCACCCACCTCGAAGATCCGGCCGCTTACATTCCGGTCGACATCTCATCCCACGAGCTCTCCCGATGTGTGCGCGCCATCTCTTCCCAGTTCCCCGAACTCACCGTGAAGCCCGTGGTCGCCGACTACACCGGCGACTGGTCATTGCCCCGTCTGGCCAGAAGTGCCCGCTCCCTCTTCTACTTCCCCGGCTCCACCATCGGTAACTTCGAGCCTGACGCCGCACGCGGCTTCCTCGCTCAAAAAGCCGCCCTCGCCGGCTCCGACGGGGCCCTCCTCATTGGTGTCGACCTCAAGAAAGATCCCGCCATCCTTGAGGCCGCTTACAACGACCGCGCGGGCATCACTGCAGAGTTCAACCTCAACCTGCTCCGACGCATCAACCGCGAACTCAACGCCGACTTCGCCCTACACGACTTCCGCCACCAGGCCATCTACAACGCCGACGCCGGACGCATCGAGATGCACCTGATCAGCGAACGCGACCAGCAGATTGCCCTTCCAGGCCGCACCATCGAGTTCACACGCGGCGAATCGATCATCACAGAGCACTCCTACAAATACGCCATTGAGGAGTTCGCAAGCCTCGCCGAAGACGCCAACTGGCGCACCCGCTCATTCTGGGTCGACCCTGACGGCCTCTTCAGCCTCTGGTACCTCGAAACTTCCGAAATCCACTGATGTGCGCCCCCTTCGCGCTCGTTTTACTCAAACCCCTGGGGCATCCCCCGCGGCCAGAACACGCTGCGGGCCGGATACTCATCGAGCTGACGCTCACGCCACGTCCCGCCGTGACGCGCCGGCCACAGGCCGACTCTGGCCTGCGCCGATGCCTCCCAGGCCGACGCCCGACGATGGTCAAACGCCGGACTCACAAACGCCGCGCCGGTGACCTCTTCCCACAACACCAGGTGCAACGCCTCCAAAACCCAGCGCTCGGGCTGCGCCCACGCCGCAGCATCGGTGGGCTCCGCCTGCGCATCCATCGCCCCCAGCCCCACCCACCGGGCCTCATCCTTGTGCCAGCGCATCGCCAGCCCGGACGACTCCTCGACCGCCGGCTCCACCCGCACGCGCCACTCCGAGACGCCTTCCCCCGGTACACCCGACGCCTCCACCCATACACCCGGGCCAACCTCCCCCTCCGAGAAGATGCGCAGCACCACCCCTTCGCGCGCACCATCAGCCCGCATAAAGAAGCTCAACTCAAAACGCGTCGCCTCACCCAGCGGGTCAAGCACCATCAGGGCCATCTGCACCGCCTCCGCCGCCGGCCCCTCCCTCTGCGGATCGCTCAGCGGCCACAGCCCATGAAACACCACGTCCCAGACCTGCTCGCGAAACGACGCATCGGTGACCTCCCAGGCATCAAACACCACGACGTCGGCGTCATCACCCACTCCCAGCGGCCAGATCTGTTCCGCCGACTGAGCCTCCCACCCCATCCACGCTGCGCGCTCATCCTCAAGGCCCAAGAGCCCGCCCTCCAGGCGCCCCGATGAGCGCTCCGCCGGCGCACCACTCGCACACCCCGCCGCCACAACAAGCCCCAACACCCACACCCAGCACGTCCACCGGCCCAACACCATCGCCACTCCTTCACAACCACACGTTCAAACCTGCCCCCTTATCGCAACCCCATGGTCGCCCTTCACAACGACTCCCCACCGCTGGCGCGATACGCCACACTCAACCCGAGCACCTGCCGACCATACGCCTCACCCACCCCAAACTCCTGCGCGTAAAGATCATAACGCAGCTCCACCTCCCACCTCGCCCCAACCTGGCGGGCCAACGCCACCACCAGCGCGTTGCGGTTCTCATCATCGATCACAAAGGTCTCATCGATCAGCACCGGATCTTCATAACGCGTACGCTGAACCTCCACCCTCCCCGATACAAACGTCTCCCACGGCCCCGGCAGCGTCAACGACGCCTCAACCTGATGCCGACGCAACCCCTGCCCGTACGAGTTCGAGCGGTTTCGCTGATACGCATACCCCACCTCCGCCACCAGCCAACGCCGATGACTCACCCCGACCTGCGCCACATCAAACACATCGGAGCGCCGCGCTCCCTCCTCCCACCCCAACGTCTGCTGCCCTTCCAGACGCAGCGGCTCCCCCTCAAACCCTCGCCAGCTTCGACTCACGCTGGCCCGCGCCCACACATCCGAGCGCAGCCGAAACGCCGCGCCCACCTGCGCCATCGGCCCCTGACTGCTCACCTCCGGCTGCGGCTTAAACCCGAAATAGCGCCACCCGCCCGTCCCCCACACCCGCACCCGGCCCCCCGACCACAACAGCTGCCCGCTGCCACCCGCCCGTACATAATCGCGCGCGCTGACCCTCTCGCTGCGATCTTTCACATCGCCCGACACGCTCACCACAACCCCCGACGCCCACCACCGCGTCCCCACAACCTGTGCGGCACTCAAAAACGCATCGGCCTCCCGAGCCCCCAAAAACACCTTTCCCCCATGCTGCACCTGCCCCCGCACCTGCCCCATCTCCCCCACCCCCGACTCCACCTCAAGCTCGCCATAATAGCGCGTCAACCCATCGCCCGCGCTGCCTGCCCCCTCCTCCCGGTACGGGTTGCTGTCATACTCGGTGCCCGCGCGCACCGCCGCCTCCCAGCGCGCCTCCTGCGCCCCGGCCTCAGAGCTCAGACACACCAGCGCCGCCCACACCCCCACCCCTGCAAAACCTGCGATCGCCCGAATCAAACACTCCCTTATGGCAACCACCCTCGACTCGTCCTATGCTGAGCGCGCACCATCTGCACGGAGCTCACTCACACCACTTCCTTATCTTTGCCCCAAGACGACCATGTTCCCTGGCGCTTTTCAACGCTGCTCTCTAGCACTTCTGCTCACCGGCATCCTCCTGCTGGCGGCCGCCTGCGCAAAAACCATCCCGCCGCCCGATAACGCCCTCGAAGATCCCGCCGAGCTCCGCGCCGCCATCGATCAGCGCTACGCGCACATCGACGATGCTCGCTTCAAAGAAGTCACCCTGGAGTACTTCGGCGAAGGCGAACGCGTCCGGGTCCGACAGCTCATCCTCGTACAAAAACCCGCAAACCTGCGCGTGCAAACTCGCCTGCCCGGCTCCGACGAGATCCTTAACCTCCTCGTCAGCAATGGCGAAACCTTCGCCATGCACCAGCGCGACACCAACGACTATTACACCGGCAAACCCACCCGTGAGAACATCAACCGCCTGCTTCCGGTCGATCTCTCCGGCGCCGACGTCGTCCGCGTGATGCTCGGCGGCGCCCCGTGGGACCGCTTCGATCGCGAGCCCGGCACCGACACCCTCGACTGGGACCGCCGCCGCGGCCTCTACCGGCTCAGCCGCCAGACCTCCTCCGGCGGCACCCTCGCGCTCTTCGTTCGCCACACCGACTTCGCCGTCACCGAGGTCTTAGAACAGGGCCCCGACGAGCAAACCCTCTACCGCTACACCACCGAGGGCTGGCGCGACCTCCGCGAGTTGGTGATGCCCGTCTACCGCCGCTTTGTATGGCCTGACCGTGATCTTGACTTCTCGCTGGATGTGCGTGAGACTCAACTTAACAT
This sequence comes from Lujinxingia vulgaris, assembly GCF_007997015.1. NCBI lineage: Bacteria > Deltaproteobacteria > Bradymonadales > Lujinxingiaceae > Lujinxingia > Lujinxingia vulgaris. The sequence goes on along the minus strand of NZ_VOSM01000006.1, from coordinate 50,493 downwards.
TTCGCTGCAACAACCACTCTTCGAGCTTCCGCCGCCCGCCGGGAGTCGAATCATCGACGTCAATGGCTGAGCCTCCCTCCAGAGGCTCGTTGACCCCCGCGGCCCCGGCCCTAAGGCCCTCTTCGGGCCGCGCCCCCCGTCAGATCCCAGGACAGCGTTCTCGATGATTGACGACGCTCAGCTCATCCCCCAGCTGCTCGCTGCGGGTCTCGTCGACCAGACTCGCCTCCAGCATGGCTTGCGTCTGGCCCAGCGCGACGCCGCCTCGCTCTACGACGTTTTGATCTTCCACAAGATCGTCGACGAGAGCGCCCTGGTGGAGATCGCCTCCAACCTCCTCAACGTCCCCTGCCTGCATCTCGAAGAGACCGCGATCGACGTGGAGATGGCCCACCTGGTGCCCGCGCCCATCGCTCAGCGAAGTCGCACGCTCCCGGTGCGCTTTGTCGATGACGACGGCAACCGCGTGCTCCTGCTCGCCATGGCCGACCCCATCGACGTGATGGCCATGGACGAGATCGCCAGCCACACCGGCGTCAACATCCGCCCGGTGCTCGTCGGCCCGGCCGATCTCCGACGCGCCCTCGACGATCTTTACGCCCGCGCCGAATCGGAATCTCTGCCAAAATCCACAACCGTGGAGCACCACAGCGGCCTCTTTGCCGCCTTCGATCAGCCCGACGATCACGCCGCGGCCGAAGACGAAGATCCCATCATCGACCTCGGCGACCCCATTGATGAGCCCGCCCCCCTCATCGAGACCGGCGCCCAGGCTACCCCCGACGACAGCTGGGCTGCATTCTTCGACAACGCCCGTGACCTGGGCGCCGAAGAAAGCTCGGTGATCTCGCAGGAAATGCGCGATCGCCCCCCCACCGACATGTTTGAAGTCGTCGAGGAAGACCTCGACGAGCTCGACGAGGACCTGGGCTTCGGCGCCGAACCTCTCCCTTCATTGCTCGAAGAGTCTGTGGGCACTTCCGTCGGCTACCCCCAGCCCCTGGATGAGTGGGAACTCGACGACGACTTCGACTCCCCGGCGCCCCTGGCCAACAAAGACGATCGTTCGCACGCTCCCCCCGGCTTCGCCGTCGATCGCTCCGAGGCCAACCGCACCCAGATCGGCGTCGGCCTGCGCGGCCTGGGCCTCGACTTCGCCGAGCCCCCCGACGAAGACGTGATGCCGCTTCACACCATGGACGTCGAACTTCTCTCCATCGAAGAAGAGCTCAACGAACCCGAAAGCGAAATCCCCCCCCTTCCTCCCAGCGAAGTCGAAGATCTCGAAGATCCCGAAGATCCCGAAGATCCCGAAGAGCCGGCAGCGCTCGAAGAACCGGCCGATGCCGATCAGGCCGATGCCTCCGAAGCATCGCCGCAACCGGAATCCTCCGCCGCTAAACCTGCGCTCTCCCTCAAAGAAAAGCTCGCCCTCAAGCCGCCATCCTCGGCCAGAAGCATCCGCGACGCCCTCACCGGCAGCGCCGCCAAAACCGCCGACGAACCGGAACTCGACGCGTCCGACGCTGGCGAAGTACACCCGGCCGATGCATCCGAGGCCGATGAGCGCGAAGGGGTCAGCAAACTCGGCCGCATTCAGGTCAAACGCATCGCCGTGCCGCGCTTCGGCGGGGCCATCGAAAAACGCAGCGACCTCGACGCCCGCCGCGCCGACGCTTCCGGTGAGCCCGAAGCAGCCAAATCCCCCGAAGCCTGCGATGACGCGCTCGACGCCGACGAGCCCACCGCACGCCTTGCCATCCCCGACGACGTCGACGCCGCCCTGCTCGCCAGGGCCGCGCTGACCCTGCTGGTGGAACACAACCTCGTCTCCCCCGAAGAGATCCACGCTCTCATCGAGAAGTTGCGCCGCTAAGCGCTCGCACCGGCGATCTCCTGCAACAAACGCGACGCCCCGGCCAGCAGGCGTAAGAGCACCTTGTTGCCCAGCGCCGGATCCTCGGTGACCAGCTCCCGAAGATGGTCCCGCGACAAAAAGAGCGCCTCCCCATCTTCCTCTCCGCACGCATCCGCCGAGCGCACAGGCTCGCCGAAGAGCGCCAGCTCCCCAAAGTAGCCCCCGGCCTTCACCCGATTGAGCTCCCTTCCGGCCAGCCGCACCGAGACCTCCCCGCTGACGATCAGGTACAACCCGTCGACCTCATCGCCGCGCCGCACCAGCTGCTCGCCAGCCCTAAATTCGCGCACGTACACGTAGCGCACGACCTTTAAAAGCTCCGGCACATCGAGCTCCTCAAAAAGCTCCAGCCCCCGCAACAACTCCACCTTATCCAGGGAGTCGCGCCGCGTCGGGTGGCGCTGAAAATCACCGGCCTCGATCTCCGAGATCTCCACCACCATCGCCGTCACATTGTCACGCCCTCCGCGCGAGAGTGACGCCTCCAATAGCCCCTTCACCAGCGCCTCCCCCCGGGCATGCCGCTCAAAGGTGGCGATCTCTGCGCCGCTCAAATAGCGGGTCAACCCGTCGCTGCACATCAAGATCCGGTCCCCCTCTTCAAGCTCGACCAGCGCTGTGTCCACCTCCACATGCGGCGCGCTGCCAATGCAGCGGGTGAGCACGTGGGTGTAGCGCGCCGCGTCCGGATAATGCGCGCGCAGCTCAGGGTGATCCCGCAGATGCTGCTCAAAGGTATGATCCCGGGTAATGCGATAGATCGCCCCCTCCCGCATCAAATACACCCGGCTGTCCCCCACATGCGCCACATAGGCCACCCCGGCCCCCAACACCACCAGATCGAGCGTCGTGCCAATCCCCCCCGGGTACGCCGGCTGATTCCCCAGCTGATACACCTCCGTGTTCACCCGGTGCATAAAGCGTGTGAGCGCCTCAAACATCGCCTCCCGACCCGCCTCATCCTCCCCCACGGCATGCGCGTCGGCCAGCGCTCGAAACTCCATCGCCGCCTCCTCCACAAGGCGCACCGCCCGCTCACTGGCAACCTCCCCGCCAGCCCGGCCCCCCATCCCGTCGGCCACCGCAAACACCCCCACGTCCCCATCGCAATAATAGCGATCCTGATTGCTCTCCCGAACCCGTCCCTTATCACTGCGCACCCAGCCCTGCGCTAACATGCTGACTCCTTCTGGCAAATGCCCATCATCGTGCCATCTCCGGAATGCCCCCCCGTCCTCTGACGTTGTCGCTTTGACGCGAGCCCTGCCCACGTCCTTGACCTCGCCAGGGCTCCATCCTAACTTCCAGAAAGGCGCTTTCCAACCGGCGCCCCGCATCACACCAGACCCGCAGGCGGTCTTTTTTCAGGAGCTTTTCATGATCGGCATTACCCCCCTGGCGGCCGAGAAGGCCCGCAAAATGATGGTGGACAATAACCTTTCCCCCGAGGCCAACAACGGCATCCGCATCGGCGTCAAATCCGGTGGCTGCTCCGGCCTCAACTACGTCCTCGACATCGTCGACAGCCCCTCCGATAACGACCGCGTCTTTGAGCGAAACGGCGTCAAGATCTTCTGCGACCCCCGCAGCTACCTCTACCTCAACGGCACCGAGATCGATTTCGAAGACTCCGTGATGGGCGGCGGCTTTAAGTTCAACAACCCCAACGCCCGCCGCTCCTGCGGCTGCGGCACGAGCTTCGCGGTCTGATCGAAGGCCTGGCACCGCGGCGTCAGCACCATAACATCGCGATCGAACGCCTGGCACCGCGACCTCGGCAGCCCTACCTTTGCTCGACTTCGCTCGCCCCCCGCGTCATCCTCTTAAGCGCAGCCCCTCGGGCTGCGCTTGTTTTTTTTTGCTTCATACCCGAGCCCCTCATGCGCCCCGTGATGCAAACGCTGCAACGCCCCATCGTCTACCGCAGCGCCATCGCGCTCTACGTCGTCATGATGCTCGGCCTCATCACCGCCTCGGTGGCCATTGGCAACCGCGATGTTCGCTCAGCCCTCTACCTGACCGGCTCGCCAACCTGGAACACCCACCAACCCCAGGCGTTACGCGCCCTCTATTTCGATGCCGCCACCGGCGCGCGCCTCGCTCCCGACGACTTTGAGATTCGATGGAGCGCGCCCGATGCCGCCCCCCTGGCTACCGCCGAAGCCGGTCCCGGGCACTACCTTCACATCCAGATTCCCCCCTACGACAGCCTGGCACCCCGGCAAAACAGCGACTCGCACGACAGCCTGGCACCCCGGCAAAACAGCGACTCGCACGACAGCCTGGCACCCGACCAAAACAACGACTCGCACGACAGCCTGGCACCCGACCAAAACAACGACTCGCACGACAGCCTGGCACCCCGGAAAAACAACCACTCGCACGACAGCCTGGCACCCCGGAAAAACAACCACTCGTACGACAGCCTGGCACCCCGGAAAAACAACCACTCGCACGACAGCCTGGCACCCGACCAAAACAACGACTCGCACGACAGCCTGGCACCCGACGCCTCCGCCGAAACACGAGAGATCTGCGCACTGGCCCGCCGCGAGTCTTTCCCCGAACTTCATGACTGCTGGACCATCGAGCTCCGACAGCCCCCCCGCTCCCCCTCCGAATCGCTTCAGCTCGCGATAGGCCCCCCCACCTCCCGAGACCCGGAGCAAGACGATCGGCGCGCACCGCTCACCGCCGAAGACCCCACCTCGCCACTCACCCTGCAAATCGGTCCCACCGACGGAGAGCTGGTGCGAGGTCTGCCAGACACCCTCGGGTTGCGGGTGATGGAGCGCGCCTCCGGCCAACCTCTCCGCGCCCACCTCGACATCACACTTGAGCGCGGCCTCACACAGGCTCCCCTCAAATCCTCGCTGACCACCGACGCCCTCGGGCTCGCCGCCCTTCCCATCAACGCCCTGACCGAACTCACCCTCAAAATCACAGCAACCCCCCTCGACAACTCCGACGACGCCCCCTCAACCTTCACATTACGCCTCCCCACGGTCGCGGCGCAGTTCGCCATCGACATGCCGCGCCCTTACGTCGTGGCCGGCCAACCGGTGGAAGGCGCAGTCAGCACGATCCTTACAGACTCCCCCTTCATGACCGACCTCTTTGCGGGCTCGTCCATGATCGCCGCCAGCGCCTTTGGCTCCTCAAAAAACGCCGGCGGCTTCACCCTCCCCACGCCCGAGGCCGATGCCATCGGCCCACTGGCGCGCGTGCAGGTCTACCAGAGCTTCTTCGGCGCCGGAGACGCCTGGGACATCGCGCACCTCCTCGTCCTCAACGACGGAAGTCCCCAGACGCTACGCGAGACCACCTCGCTCCTCCTCGATTACCTCCACACCAATCACCCCGATGAGCACTGGGACGTCTACCGCGACCTTTTCACCCCGCCCCACTCGCCATCTGTCGACACCCCCGAGCGCATCGCCCCGCTGATCCGCTTCGCGCTCAGCCGCCTCCCTCGCGACTTTCAATCGCCCCAACCCCTGCTCAACACCCGCGAAGAAGACCGACGCGAGCTCGAAGCCTGGAAAGACGACCTTCAACGCGACCTCTACCACATGATGATCGTCGTCCTGCTCGTCGGTCTTCTCATCGTCGCCTACTTCGCGCTTCTGGGGGTACGCCGCCTGCGCCGTGAAAAATCGCTCCTGGCCGAGATCGATCTCGAGCTCGACGCCCCCCTCACCGACAACTCCGACGCCCGAATCGAAGACCTCGTCACGCTCTTTCAAGCCTTCATCGTCTTCGCCACCATCGCCCTCTTCGGCCTTGGAATCATTCTGGTCGTCAGCTATCTATGACCTCGATTCAGCCTTAAGCCATGCGGTCTTCCAGCCCTCATGCACGCTATTGAAACCCCACATTCTCTTCCCAGATGTTCAGGAGCCTCCATGCCGAAGACGCCCGACGATAACAACCAGATGAGCTTCGCCGACCTCGCCGATCACGCGAGCCTCAATGGCAAAACCCTCTACCTCGTCGACGGCTCCTCCTACATCTACCGCGCCTTCTACGCGATCCGGAACCTCTCCAACTCCGCCGGGATGCCCACCAACGCCATCTACGGCTTTACCCAGATGCTCAAAAAGCTCATCGAAGACGAGAACCCCGATCTCATCGCGGTCACCTTCGACGCCTTCGACGCCGACGAGCACACCTTCCGCAAAGAGCTCTACGACGACTACAAGGCCAACCGCAGCGCCATGCCCGACGAGCTGCGCATTCAGATCCCCTACTTCCGCAAAGTCGTCGAAGCCCTCAACATCCCCATCATGGAGCAGGCCGGCGTGGAGGCCGACGACCTCATCGCCACCGCCACCGTCCGCGCCCGCGAGGTCGGCCTCAACGTCTGCATCATCAGCGCCGACAAAGACCTGATGCAACTTCTCGGCGACGGCGTCTCCATGCTCGACACCATGCGCGGCCGGCGCTACTCCCCGGCCGACGTCCTGGAGCGTTTCAACGTCACCCCCGACCGCGTCAAATTCGTGTTAGCCCTGGCCGGCGACACCTCCGACAACATCCCCGGTGTCCCGGGCATCGGCGAAAAAACCGGCGGTAAACTCATCGCCGAATTCGGGGACCTGGAGACTCTGCTGGCCAACATCGACAAAGTCTCGGGCAAAAAGCGCAAAGAAAATCTTACCGAATTTGCCGACCAGGCCCGCCTCAGCCTGGAGCTCGTCACCCTGCGCGACGACTGCCCGATCGCCTTCGACATCGAACACCTCCACCTTTCCCCCCCGGACTTCCAGGCCCTCGCACACCTCTTCCACGAGCTTGAGTTTGAGAGCGTGCTGCACGATCTCAACCGCTGGTTCAAATCCCGCGGATGGCTCGACGACCGCGACATCGAAGATCTTAAAGACAGCCTCCTCGACGAGGAGATCACCCGCACCGACGAAGCCCGCAAAGACTACCGGGCCATCTTCACCCTCGAAGAGCTCGACGAGGTCCTCGCTGCTTGCAAAGACGCCGGACGCTTCGCCTTCGATCTTGAGACCACCAGCGTCGACCCGCTGGAGGCCCGCATCGTCGGGATGTCCTTTGCCTACAAGCCCAACCACGGCGTCTACATCCCGGTGGCACACAGCTACGAAGGCGCCCCCGCCCAGCTCTCCCTCGACGAGGTGCTGGCCCGCGTCGCCCCCCTCCTCGAAGATCCCGATCTCCCGAAGATCGGACAGCACTACAAATACGAGTGGCTGGTACTGCGCCGCCACAACATCGGCTTCCAGGGCGTGGCCTTCGACACCATGCTCATGAGCTACGTGCTCGACCCGGGCAAAAACTCCCACGGCCTCGACACCATCGCCTTTGATTTTCTCAACCACCGCAACATCAAGTTCAGCGACGTGGCCGGTCGCGGCAAAAAGCAGCTCACCTTCGACCAGGTTCCCCTCGACAAAGCCACCCCCTACGCCGCCGAAGACGCCGACATCACCCTGATGGCCTGCGACGCCCTCCTGGCGCTCCTCGATGAGGAACCCGAGCTGCGCAAACTCCACGACACCCTGGAGATCCCGCTCTCTCGCGTGCTCGGCGTGATGGAGCTCAACGGTGTCAAAGTCGACTGCGACATCCTCAACCAGCTCAGCGCCGAATTCGAAGTCGAGCTCGAAAAACTCCAGGACGAGATCAACGTCCACGCCGGCTCCGAGGTCAACCCCAACAGCCCCACCCAGCTTCGAGAGGTCCTCTTCGAGCGCCTGGAACTCCCGGTGAAAAAACGCACCAAAACCGGCCCCTCCACCGACCAGAGCGTGCTCGAACAGCTCTCCGAGCTCCACCCGCTGCCGCGCCTCATCCTGGAGTACCGCTCCTTCTCCAAACTCAAAGGCACCTACGTCGACGCCCTGCCCGAGCTCATTCGCGAGGACACCGGCCGCATTCACACCGACTTCAACCAGGCCGTCGCCGCCACCGGACGCCTCTCTTCCTCAAACCCCAACCTGCAAAACATCCCCATCCGCACCGACCGCGGCCGCGAGATCCGCAAAGCCTTCGTCGCCGATGAGGGACACCTCTTACTGGCCGCCGACTACTCTCAGATCGAGCTGCGCATCATGGCGCACCTCTCCGGCGACCCGGTCCTCCTGAAAGCCTACAAGGAAGGCCAGGACATCCACGCTTTAACCGCCTCCCAGATCTTCGACATCGACATCGACGAAGTCAGCGGCGACCAGCGCCGCGCCGGCAAAACCATCAACTTCGGCGTGATGTACGGCATGGGTCCCCGACGCCTGGCCCGCGATCTCGACATCTCCATGCCCGAGGCCAAGAGCTACATCGACAACTACTTCGAGCGTTACCAGGGCGTGGCCACCTACTTCGAAAAGCTCGTCGCCGACGCCGTCGAGACCGGCTACGCCCTGACCATGTTCGGCCGCAAACGCCTCCTCCCCACCCTGGAAAACAAAGGCGCCGGACGGGCCTTCGCCGAACGCGCCGCCATCAACACCCCCATCCAGGGCACCGCCGCCGACATCATCAAACTGGCCATGATCGCCATCCAGGACCGCATCGAAGCAGAAAACTGGCCGGCTCGCATGCTCCTCCAGGTCCACGATGAGCTCATCTTCGAGATCGCCGAAGACGCCCTCGACGAACTTCGCCCCAAAATCTGCAACATGATGGAAACCATCGTCACCCTCGACGCACCCCTGATCGTCGATAGCGGTGTCGGCAAGAACTGGTTCGACGCCAAATAACCTGCACACCCTATCAGCCCCGGCAAGACCCACTTCTGACTTTTTTACCGGATGCTCTGGCACCGCACGCACCCACAGTCGCCGCGGTGCCAGGCCACCGATCTTCGCCGCGGTGCCAGGCCACCGATCATCAAAGACGCGCCTTGAACCGGTGCCAGGCGTGTGTACATCTCCCCACGCGTAGGCCCTTTCGGCCTGCAAATCGCTTTTCTTAAAATCATCATCACGGAGTTCGTCACCATGGCAGTAAACCCGAAACTCTCCGTCGGCGACGCCGCCCCCGACTTCACGCTCGCTTCCGATACTCAGGGCGACGTCAGCCTCGCTGATCTCAAAGGGCAGAAGTTCGTCCTCTACTTCTACCCCAAAGACATGACGCCGGGCTGCACCAAGCAGGCCTGCGACTTCCGCGACAACCTCGACACCTTTGCCGAGCGAGGCTACGCCATCTACGGCGTCTCCCCCGATCCGGTGGAGCGCCACGCGAAGTTCCGCGAGAAGCACGACCTCAACTTCCCGCTTCTGGCCGACACCGACCACAGCGTGGCCGAGGCCTACGGCGTCTGGCGCGAGAAGACCAACTACGGCCGCACCTACGAAGGCCTGGTTCGCTCCACCTTCTTTATCGACGCCGACGGAAAGATCGAGGCTATCCACGACAACGTCCGCGCCACCGGACACGTCGACCGACTGGTCCGCGACCTCGACTAATTCTCCGACGAGACACAAACGCCCCGGACGCGGCCGATACCGCATCCGGGGCGTTTTTTGTCTTGTTCCATGGGCTGACATGTCGCATGGCCTGGCACCCGGACATGTCGCTTTGCCTGGCACCCGCACATATCGCTTTGCCTGGCACCCGCACATGTCGCTTTGCCTGGCACCCGCACATGTCGCTTTGCCTGGCACCCGGACATGTCGCATGGCCTGGCACCCGGACATGTCGCATGGCCTGGCACCTACGCAGCGTCATATCACCCCGGTTGACCCGATCCCTGCGATCGTCCATGGTGGCCGACCTTTTGGCCCCGACTTCTCCGGCGCCCTGACGCTTCATCGATTTTGCCAGCCTCGACCATCGTATCATGTCCATTCAACTCGTTTTTCTCGGGACCGGCAGCGGCAAGCCCATGCCGCAACGCAACGTCTCATCGGTCGCACTCTTTCGCGAAGGAGAGCTCTTTCTCTTTGACTGCGGCGAGGCCACTCAGCTGCAGCTGACCCGCTCGGGGCTTCGCCCCGGCGCGCTGCGCGCGATCTTTTTGAGCCACTTCCACGGCGACCACGTCAACGGCCTCCCCGGCCTGCTCGGCTCACTGACGCTCAATCAGCGCGATGACGCTCTCGACATCTACGGCCCCCGCGGGTTGCGACGCTGGTTCAAGACCCTCCATGATCTGCACATCCTTCGGCCCGGCTTTCGCGTGCGCCTGCACGAGATCACCGAGGCTGGCACCGTCTTTGATGGCGAGGGCTTTCACGTCGAGACGCAGGCTTTGAATCACCGCATCGATACCTGGGGCTACGCCCTCGTCGAAGAGAGTCGCCCGGGACGCTTTGATCTTGAGCGCGCCCGCGCCCTGTCCATCCCCTCAGGCCCGCTCTTCGGAAAGTTGCAACGTGGCGAAACCATCACCCTGGAGGATGGCCGCACGATCGAGCCCGCCCAGGTGCTCGGGCCGGCACGACCAGGTCTGAAGATCGCCTACTGCTGCGACACCATCCCTTGCCCCGAGGCCGTTGAGTTGGCTCGCGATGCCGACCTCCTCATCCACGAGGCCACCTACGTCGCCGGTGATGAACGCAGCGCCCACCAGCGCGGACACTCCACCTCGGCCGACGCCGCGCGATGCGCTCGCGACGCCCGGGCCCGGCGCCTGATTCTGACGCACATCTCCCAAAAGCACCTCAACCTGGAGGAAGTGCTCCGGGGCGCACGTTCGATCTTCCCCAACGTCGAGATCGCGCGTGATCTGGCCGAATTCACGGTAGAGCGCCGCGATCACTAACGCGATGTGCGCATAGGTTGCTCCGGGTGACATCGATCTTCGTTCTGATGTTCGATGGCCTGGCACCAGGTCGTCTGCAACCACATGTCCGATGGCCTGGCACCAGGTCGTCTGCAACCGCATGTTCGATGGCCTGGCACCCGATCTTCAGGTTGTTTGAAGAAACATGTTCGATGGCCTGGCACCAGGTCTTGAACCTGCACACCCCAGGTTGGCGCAATTAAAAAACGCCCGGATCATCCGATCCGGGCGTTATTTATGTCTCACATCATCCAGGGCTTTCGCCCGAACATCAGCTTCGTTCGCGGTACACGTACACGCTCTCCGTGGTCATCAAACCAGACTCGTCACGCGTGACCAGCGAGATTCGGTTCATGCCCTCAAAGAGAGGCACCTGGGCGTCGAAGGACACCTCATCGCGATCGACGCGCTCATAGTTCAACTTACGCGTCTGAACGTCACGTGGGCCCCCCTGACGCTGCACCACCACGTAGTAATCCTGAATCAGACCCTCATCGCGGATGGTGCCCTTGAGTTGCACGGCCGCGTCTCCTGTCAGCATCTGCGTCGGGTTGAGCGACACCATCGGCTTCTGGAAACGGCTCCAGCTGGCGACACTATCGCCCGAGGACGCCTCACCATCGGCCGTCGTCGCCTTGTCGGAGCTGACCCAGACCTCGCGATCTCCGAGCTTGAGCTTGAGCCAGTCGCCACTGCGCGCTGCAACCTCCAGCCGGGCACCGGGCTCCAGACGCGCGACCTCCGCGCTCCGGGCGTGCGCACCAACGTGCGAGACCGCTCCCTGGGCGCCGATCGTCGCCACGCCTCCGGCCTCTTCGACCGGTGCCACATCCTCGATGACGGGAATCTCCAAAATCTTCTGCACAAACTCCCGGTAGGCCATGTCGTAGAGGTCGAGCTCCAGCCGGGCCACTCCCTCCTCGGGGCTTCGGCGCACGCGGAACTCAAAGTCGAACTCTTCGGTTCCGCCCGCCGCCAGATCCTCAACCGTTCCCCGGCCGCGGTTCAGATAGATCGCATCGCCCGAGAGGTTCTTGAGGTAAACCATCACCTCATCGCTGGGCACGGCGCCAACATTTTCCAGATGAATGCGCAGGGTGACATCCTCCTCAGCCTGCAACACCCCATCACCGTTTCCGCCGAGAACCTCATAGGAGAACGCAAACTGCGGACGCTCCTGGCCCTGAATCGGAAGGTCAAAATGATGCTCGCCAGCAAACTCCTGCTCATCATCGCTGACCACAAACTCCATGCGATCGTGGCGGCTGGCGCTGTCCTTGGGAATCTCCAGGGTGACCGTCCACTCCCGCGTCTCCCCGGGCTCAACTTTACCGAAGATAAACTCTCGGTGGCGCAGCAGCAGGTTATCGGAGCGCGTCAGCGCCTTAACCCGGTGGAGCGGCTGAGTACCGCGGTTGGTCAGCGCGGCGGTCACCTCGATCTCCTGACCGGCCTCCCAGGGGCCTTCGGTCGAGGTGCGCACCTCAAGCTCGTAATCGGCGTTGGCCACCGACTCGCCAGCGCTCCAATCCACGCCCATCTTGTCGAGTTCCGTCTTGATCTCGGCCAGCTCCGCGTCGAAGACCGACTGTAACTCGCCCTGGAGCTTCTCCAGCAGCGCCTCCCGTCGGTGCTCTTCGCCAGCGGCAACCAGCAGCCGCTGGGCCAGCCGAATTTCAAAATCTTCGCGGAACTCATCCGGGTTGACGAACTCCTCTTCATCCTCGCTGAGCGCGTCTTCATCCAGGTAGCGAATCTGCCGCACCACGCCCCCGGCATCGGGCTGGGTCGAGGGGTTGGCCAAAGACATCGCCAGGTCACTCTCGCGCTGCATCGACTGTGACAAAAACATGTTGACCGAATCCGGCGTCACCACCACCGGAATCGTGCGCAGATCGGGGATGATCCCCTCGTTCTGAATCGAAACCCCACCCGGGGTCAGATACTGCGCCACCGTCAGCTTGAGCGCCGAGTCGTCCGGGAACTCATAGAGAATCTGCACCGTTCCCTTGCCAAAGGTCGTATCGCCCAGCACCACCGCCCGATCGTTCTTCTGCAACGCACCGGCCACAATCTCACTGGCCGAGGCGCTTCCGCCGTTGACCAGCACCACGATCGGATAATTGGGCTCGGTGCCCGCGCGGTTGGCCGACTTCGTCTCCCGAAGCTTGTTGCCCACCCCGACGGTGCTCACGATCGTCCCTTCATCGACAAAGAGGTCGCTGATGCGGATCGACTGCTCCAGAAGCCCGCCCGGGTTGTCCCGCATATCCAGAATCAGCCCCTGCATCCCGCCCATCTGCTCCTTGAGCTCCGCCAGATGGGTGCGCACATCGCTGTAGGTGTTGGCCTGAAAATTCTTGATGCGCAGATACCCCACCTTCTCGGCCAGGGGCTTGGAGTCCACGCTCTCGATCTTGATCACCGCTCGCGTCACCGTGAACTCGCGCGGCTCCGGCCAGTTCGCCCGCTGAATCCACAAATTCACATCGGTGCCCGGCTCCCCGCGAAGCAAATTCACCGCCTCGTTGAGGTTCATATTGATCGTCGATTCCTCGCCGATACGCACAATACGATCCTGTGCCTTAATGCCCCGCTGCGAGGCCGGCGTCCCCTCAATCGGGCTGATCACAGTGAGCTGCCCGTCGCGAATCGAGATCACGATCCCCAGCCCCCCGAAACGCCCCCCGGTCTGGGTCTGCATCTCCTCATAATAGGTCGGCGGCAAAAGATTGCTGTGCGGGTCCAGCGTGGAGAGCAGCCCGTTGATCGCGGCGTACTCAATATCCTCATTCTTACGCTCCGGATCCTCGGGCAGGTGCTGCTCCACAAACAAAAAGATCTCTTTGAGACGAAGGCTCATCTCCCAGAGACTCTCCATGGAGTTGGCCTCAAACTCCCGCCGCTCCGAGCCCACCTGCACCACCACCTTCTCCGGGCTCTGCTCGGGCTCATCGACCTCATAGCTGACCACAAACTCCGGAATCTGGTTCTGCACCGCCTCCAGGGACGCGATCAGCATCTTCGCCGGCTCAATACGCTCGGGCTCCACGTAGTTGTCTTTCAGCTGCAGGAGCACCCGGTTGAGAATCCGCAGCGAAGAGAAGCGATACGCCTCCTCCTCCCCCTCCTGGGCCGAGACCGTCGCCTGACTTAAATCAAACTGCACCCCGCGCTCGCCAAACTGCACGCTCAGCGCAAACGCGATCGTCACGGCGACGGCAGCTACCACATAGCGACCCTGTCGTTTCATAAAGCTCATCTCGTTCCTGATCGTCTCCCCTCACCACGTGCGCACACGCCGCAAGCGGGTCTCTTGTGTCAAACTCACCATCGGGATCTTAGGTCGACGCCTCTCCGACCGACAACCCGCGCTGCCCCACCTCTAAACTGATCGTTGTTGATACGCCGAATGGCTTCGCTCAATGCGCCTTCCCGCCCATCAAAGGTGGTCCCCCCGCTGCCAGATTCAACGTCGCCCGCACACCTTACCATTCCCGCTCAAATTGTCCCACATCTTCTTACAGATCCCCCCGGGTGCCAGGCCATCGATCGTCGTCACCATCACAACCCGCGACCGCGGTGCCTGGCACTCGTACATCTCAACACACATCGAAATCCGCCGCGGTGCCTGGCACTCGGACATCTCAACACGCATCGAAATCTGTCGCAGTGCCTGGCACCCGGACATCTCAACACGCATCGAAATCTGCCGCAGTGCCTGGCACCCGGACATCTCAACACGCATCGAAATCTGCCGCGGTGCCTGGCACTCGCACATCTCCCACATTTCACCGTGGTGCCTGGCACCCCTACATCCCCCACATTTCGCCGCGGTGCCTGGCACCCCTACATCCCCCACATTTCGCCGCGGTGCCTGGCACCCGGACATCCCCCACATTTCACCGCAGTGCCTGGCACCCGGACATCCCCCACATTTCACCGCAGTGCCTGGCACCCCGACATCTTCCCCACCGCCAACTCCTTTACTCTTGCCACCTTTCCCCACAGAGGCCATCATAGCCCGCCGCGCCCCCTTTCCTCGTGATCTGCCCGTTGCTCGAGTTCCCCCCATGGCCCTGATGCCCGCTGCCGGCGACATCGTCGACGATGTCTTCCGCGTCGAAGAAGAAATCGACAGCGGCAACTTCGGCGCCGTCTACAAAGTTCGCGATCTGCTTGAGCACCGCACCCTCGCGCTCAAGGTGCTCAAGCCCGGCCCCCACGACGAGAATGAGCTGCGCCAGCGCTTTGAGCGCGAGGCAAGCCTCATCTACAGCCTGCGCCACCCCCACGTCGTCCAGGTCTACTACTACGGCCAGACCGAGTCGGGCCTGCCCTACATGGCCATGGAGTACCTGCAGGGCACCGACCTGCGCTCCTTGCTCCAGCACCACGGCGCCCTCTCCGAGGCGCTGGCGCGCCGCATCACCATTGAGGCCCTGGCCGCCCTGCACGCCGCCCACGCCACCGGCATCGTCCACCGCGACTTAAAGCCGGCCAACATCTTTTTGGTCAACGATGGCGACCGCGGACAGGTCAAAGTTCTGGACTTCGGCTTTGCCAAAGCCCTCGATGGCGAGACCGACTTTGAGATCACCAACGCCGGCACCCTGGTGGGAACCCCCGCCTACATGTCGCCGGAGCTCGTGCACAAAAAGAACGTCGGCCCCCAGGCCGACATCTACGCCTTAGGTTTGATCCTGGCCGAGATGCTCACCGGCGAAAAAGTTGTCGACATCGAAAACGTCTATGACACGATCGTCTTTCAGGGCTCCAAAAAAGACATCAAACTCCCCCGTGAGCTGCGACGCTCGGTCTTTGCGCCTATTCTGGAGCGGGCCATCGCCAAAGATCTCAGCCGCCGTTATCAGAGCGCCGTCGAGATGATCGACGCACTGCGCGCCCTCAACCTCGAAGGCGTCGGCCCCTACACCGACGATGTCCCCCTGACCAGCGCCCCTCCCTCCACCGGCAGCGCCGACCAGCAAGCCCACACTCGCCCCCGCTCCGACGGGCGACCCTCGCTGGTAGAGATCGACCAGGCCCTGGCCGACGCCTCCGCCCAGCACCTGGTGCTCGAGAGCGAGCCCACCGTCGACTACCTGCGCCAGGCTCAACCTCGGCAGCCCGGCTACCGACCCACCGCGCAGATGCCCGCCGTCTCACGCAGCTCGACGGCCACCATGGCCACCGCCCTGCCTGAAGAGCCCGCCGAGGAGGGGCGCTCCGCCTGGGTGGATATCGCGCTGGGACTTGTCGTCGGCGCGATCGCGCTGGGTGCGATCCTCTTCTTCTTCGCCTGACCGCTCGTTTTCCCGGCCCCATCCCCACCTCTCTAAATACACGCGCGTGACTTCTTCGCGTGTCCTGACAGGGGGACACATTGGCGGCGCGCTGGCGAAGCGCCTCGCTCTACCTTAGGGTGGGAACATCGACGATGACCTCCGAACGAAGGTTGCCCGCGTGCTTACCTCTGCCCCTCGCCATGATGACTTCCGCTCTTCCCGCTTCGCGCCACGCCTGACCGCGCTGCTCATCACCCTGGCTGCACTTCTCTGCGCTCCCCCGCTCATCGCCCAGGAGAGCGCTCCGGCCCACAGCGCCCAGTCGCGCAGCGTTCAGTTTCTGATCGTCGTCGACGACTCCGGCTCCATGCGCGTGCGCACCGCCGAGGGGCCGGCCGCCGACCCGGAGCGCCTGGCCATCTTCGCCACCCGCTCCCTCTTAAGCATGCTCGACGATCGCGATGAGGTCAGCGTCCTGCGCCTCAACGGCGCGCGCGAGGGCGAATCCCCGATGCCCATTGCGCCCCTGGCCGAGAACCGCGCCCGCCTCCAGTCCATGCTCGCCAACGACGGCCCCGTCGCCGCCTACCCCGGCAAACTCACCCCCTGCGCCTCAGCCCTCGATGCGGTGCGCGACGAGCTCAACCGCGCGCGTCGCCCCAACACCGCCCAGGTCGTGCTTTTTCTGACCGATGGCGAGTGCAACGACGCTCAAATCAACGCCGAGCGCTACCTCGACTCCATCGACTCTCACCAGGACGAACTCTTCCAATTCTACCTCCTGCGCTGGCGCGGACGCGTCTTCTCGGAGTACCTGGTCGATCTTGCCCGAGAGAGCGGCGGCAGCGTCGGCGAGGTGGGCGCTGACGATCCCACCGACCTGCTCGGCCCCTTTGCCAATGCCCTCTCGCGCTCCCAGGGTTACAGCGCGCATCTTCTCCGCCCGGGCACCACCACCATCCCCGCCCACACCGGCGCCCGCCGCATCCGACTTCTGGCCGTCGCCCCGGATCAGGGAAGCGAACTTCGCATCAACCTCAACTCCCCGGCAGGCCAGCCTAGCACGCTCGGCGCCTCCCGCAGCGGTCTTCACCAGTACGAAGACGGCAAACGCTACCGCTACGTCGCCCTCGACTATGAACCTGGCACCGCGCCGGTCACCGTCCAGGTCTCAGGCGGCGCCAACCGCTGGCGGGTGGTTGCGCTGCCCGACTACCGTCTCTTTGTGGAGACCCGCGTCCAGCAGGGGCGCTGCGGAAGCCAGGGCGAAGACACGAGCTATGTGCAGGTCGGCGCAGGCATCTGCGTGACCCTCTCGCTTGTCAATGAAAAGGGCCAGGCCGTCAGCGCCGACGTCGCCTCCCGCGGCACCGAGGCCGCCCTCCTCTACCAGGAGCCCGGCGCCCGGCCGCGCCGCCTGCCGGCGGCCGCCACCGACGAGGCGGCGATCTTCCGCTTTGAGCGCGTCAACCTCCAGGAGGGCGACCACATCCTCTCCCCGCGCATCACGCTGCCCTCCGCCCAGGGCACCCCGGTGACCCTGCGCGGCGCCGCGCGCAACCTCCAGGTCTCCACCCGCCGCATCTCGGCGACACCGGCCAACCTGGAAGCTGGCGATCTTTTGCCCGGCACCGATCATTTTCAAGAAATCCTCATCGACGGGAACTTCCCCGCCACCCGCGCCCGCCTCACCGTGGCCCGCCCCGCCGATCTTCCCGAATGCGTCACCTTCGCGCTCAGCGGTGTGGCCACAGACCAGGCCCAGACCATCACCCCCGGCCAGTCCTACACCCTGGAGACCCGGGTTGCCCCCTACTGCGGCCCGGTCGATCTGCGCCGCACCCTCGACAACGCTCTGCGCCTGGAGTTCGACCGCGGCGCCCACTCCATCCCCATCCCCACCCTCACCATCCCGGTGCGCGCCGAGCTCATCAGCCAGTTCGCCGCCCCCACACAGATTGAGACCACCCTGCGCGGCGGCCAACTCCGCGATCTTCGCGTGAGCCTCTCCGGAAACCACCGCCGCGCCCAGCGCTTCGACGCGGTCATCCTCCCCACCGACGAGCGCACAGGCTGGCCGGGCGAAGACCTCCGCCTGACCTTCCTCGATGCTAAGGGCAACGCCCTCCCCGAAGGCGACCAGGGCCAGGTCACCACCGAAGTCGTGCACTCGCCAGGCACCGCCCCGGACGCCGCAGACTCCAGCGCGCTTCTTACCCTGCGCCTGCGCGCCGACGCCTGCTGCGAGGCCGGCATCTACACCACCGAGATCGCGCTCGTCCCCCGCCAGGGCGCAAGCGCTCCGGTGCGCCTCCCGCTGACCGTGCAGGTGGAGGCGGCCGGGCTGTGGCGCTGCTGGGGCACCACCATCGCCCGCACCTTCTTCATCCTGCTCCTGCTCCTTGTGCTCGCCTACATCTTCAACATGTGGCGCTCCAGCCATTTCCTCGACCGCGACCGCCTGGCCGACCGCCTCGTCCCCCTCTACTGGAGTGACTACGGAGAGACGCGCCCCCAGACCCGCTCCGCCGAAGATGTGCGCCGGATGGTCCGCAAAAGCCTCGGGCTCTGGCCGCGACTCAAAGCCTGGCTTGCCGCCAACCCGCTGGTCTTCGGGCTGCCCGGCCGCGACTACTACGAGAGCGCCGAGCTTGTGCTCGACGCCACGCGCAACATCCACCGCAGCCGCCTGCGCCTGAGCCACGAGCGCGAACTTCTCACCGAACTTCGCGCCAACCCTCGCCGCGGCCTGGCCAAGATCTACACCACCGCCCAGGGAGGCATCTCTTTCTACGCGGTACCCGCCGAGGGCAACCGCCTGGGCGTCTTCGAGCTTCAGCGTGAGTTCGACGACTTCACAGACCCCACCCTGGAGTTTGAACCCAAACTCATCAACCTTCGCCGTCGCACCGAGCTCATCGCGATGCACTCCGACCGTGAGCCGGACACGATGGCCGGGTGGCGTATCGGCTAAACATGGGTGCCGGTGATGTGATCGAGTGCCTGGCACCTCGGCGGACATGATGTGTCCGAGTGCCTGGCACCACGGTGAATTCACTCTGTCCGAGTGCCTGGCACCACGGTGAAATTATTCTGTCCGGGCGCCTGGCACCTCGGCGACATCATGTTGCGCGATGGCCTGGCACCTCGGCGAAATCAGTTTGCGCGATGGCCTGGCACCTCAGCGAAATCAGTTTGCGCGATGGCCTGGCACCTCGGCGAAATCTTTCTGTACGAGTGCCTGGCACCTCGGCGAAATCAGTTTGCGCGATGGCCTGGCACCTCGGCGAAATCTTTCTGTACGAGTGCCTGGCACCTCGGCGAAATCAGTTTGCGCGATGGCCTGGCACCTCGGCGAAATCTTTCTGTACGAGTGCCTGGCACCTCGGCGAAATCAGTTTGCGCGATGGCCTGGCACCTCGGCGAAATCTTTCTGTACGAGTGCCTGGCACCTCGGCGAAATCAGTTTGCGCGATGGCCTGGCACCTCGGCGAAATCTTTCTGTACGAGTGCCTGGCACCTCGGCGCCAACACCATGTCCGGATGCCTGGCACCTCGACGAAACGCCTCCCTCAGAGCGGCCCGTTCCCATGCCGTTTAGGCGCGCTCCACTCCCGCTTATTGAGCATCACCCGCAGATGCCGATAGAGGCGCCAACGCGTCTCACAGGGCTCGATCACCGCGTCGATATAACCGCGCTGGGCGGCGATGTTCGGGTTGAGAAAACGCTCCTCATAGTCGGCCCGCAGCTCCGCGGCGCGCGCCTCCGGATCGTCGGCCGCTGCGATCTCTCGACGATTGAGCACCTCGACCGCCCCGTTGGCGCCCATCACCGCGATCTCTGCGCGCGGCCAGGCCAGGTTCACATCCCCGCCCACATGCTGCGAACTCATCACGATGTACGCGCCCCCGTAGGCCTTTCGCAGAATCACCGAGAGCTTGGGCACGCTGGCCTCGCAGTACGCGTAGAGTAACTTCGCTCCGTGGTCGATCACCCCGCCGTACTCCTGCTCCCGACCGGGCAAAAACCCGGGCACATCCACCAGGCTCACCAGCGGAATCCCAAAAGCATTGCAGGTGCGAATAAAGCGCGCCGCCTTGCGGCTCGCGTCAATGTCGAGCACCCCGGCGTTGACCAGGGGCTGATTGGCCACAAGCCCCACCACATGCCCGCCCAGGCGACCCAGCCCCACCACCACATTCTTTGCCCACCCGGCCTGCACCTCCATAAAGGTGTCGCGATCGACGACCAGCTCCACCACCCGACGCACATCGTAAGGTTTGCGGGGGTCGGCGGGCACGATCGCATTAAACGCCACATCCATCCGCGCCACATCATCCCCGGGCGCCACAAAAGGAGGCTCCTCCCTGTGGTTGGAGGGCAAATAACTCAGCAGGCGTCGCACCTGGCCAATCGCCTCCTCATCACTGCCCCACCGAAAATGACTCACACCGGTGCGCTCCGCGTGGGTGCGCGCCCCGCCCAGATCCTCGACCGTGATATCCTCAAAGGTCACCGTCTTGACCACCTTCGGACCGGTCAAAAACATAAAGCTCGACTGGTCGACCATCCCCACAAAGTCGGTCAACGCCGGCGAGTAGACCGCCCCGCCGGCGCAGGGCCCGGCGATGACGCTGATCTGCGGAATGACGCCGGAGGCGGCCACATTGCGCCGAAAGATCTCCCCGTAGCCCCCGAGCGCATCGACGCCCTCCTGAATCCGCGCGCCCCCCGAGTCATTGATGCCCACAAAGGGCGCCCCGGCCCTCATCGCCAGGTCCTGCAATCGGGCGATCTTCTGCGCGTGCGCCTGCCCAAGACTGCCTCCCAGCACCGTGCGATCCTGGGCGTACGCAAACACCGGCCTGCCCTCAATCAGCCCGCTTGCGGTGATCACGCCATCGCCCGGGATCTTTTTCTTCTCCAGCCCGAAGCCCTGCGCGCGGTGGGTGACCTCGGCTCCGATCACCTCCAGCGTCCCATCGTCAAACAAGCGCTCCAGACGGGCCATCGCAACGCTCACTTTCGCTCGCGCCTCCCAGATCACCTCGGTGCCGGGCATTCGATCTTCTTGAACTTTTTGACCACCTGCACGGGTGCCTGGCACTCGATCTTCTTGAACTTTTTGACCGCCTGCACGGGTGCCTGGCACCCGATCCTCTTGAACTTTTTGACCATCGGTACGGGTGCCTGGCACCCGATCCTCTTGAACTTTTTGACCACCTGCACGGGTGCCTGGCACCCGATCTTCTTGAACGTTTTGACCACCTGCACGGGTGCCTGGCACTCGATCCTGCGACTTCACCACCGATTGCAGCTCGACCATCTCATTGGACTGACTCATCACAGCTCCTCGTTTTGGTTCGACTCACCGGCATCCCAGCGCATCAACACGTCGTCTTTCCGCACCGTCTCACCAGGGCCCACGCACACCTCGCCAATCACACCGGCGTGCGTCGCGTAGAGGGTGTTCTCCATCTTCATCGCCTCGATCACCGCCAACGCCTGACCACACTCCACCCGCTCTCCCGCAGCCACCTCCACCGAGAGCACCACGCCGGTCATCGGAGAGCGCTGCACATCCTCAGCTGACACCGCCGCAGCCGGCGCCTTACTGCAATCGCGGGCGCTGCGGCTGAGCACCACCTCGCCAGCCGAGCGCACCGTCGCGCGGCGCGCTTCCCCTCCCGCAGCACTCGCCGCAGTGCCTTGCACCCGAACCTCACCCGTAGCGCCGGCGACCGTGCCCACTCCCAGGGTGTGTTCGACTCCATTGACACGCACCACCACGCGGCCGCCTTCCTGGCGCCCGACCAGCTGCACGGCCACCTCTTTGCGTTCTCCCCACTCCTCCACCGGCGACTCCACGGTGGCGACCCACTGCCCCCGCGTCGCCTCTCGGATCTGCACCAGGCGCTCCCGTCCGCCATCCAGCTCAACGACATACTGTGCCATCATCTTCTCCAGGTTCGCGTATCTCACCGACACCTCGCGTACTGCTTGCGCGGGCGCTCAGACCTTCCAGGGGGACACCGGCTGACGCATCACCGACGACCGGTCCTCCGGCTCCGCACTTCCTCCCCACACCCCGCGATGCCTGAGCAACGCGACGACCGCGGCGAGTTCCTCTTCGCTCAGGGGTTTCGCACCGGTGCCAGGCTGTCGCGCTTCTTGATCTTCTCGAACCCTCGCACCGGTGCCAGGCTCCCGAACTTCCAAATCTCGAAGATCTTCGCCCCATGCCCGGGCCACCGACTGCGCAAAGCCCCCCTCAACCCGAAGCTCCACCTCCATCGCTCGCACACCGAGCTCCGACTGTCTGGCGTGCGCCTGGCCATGCAGCACAACCTCCACTGCCGCCCGCAGTCGACCGGCCGACACCCGACCTGTGCGATCGCCTGGCGCCGCGACATCATCCTCGCGCACCGCCACGATCTCGATCTCCGAGGCGCTCAGCTGCAATCCCAGCCCCAACGCTTTGGACACCGCCTCTTTGACCGTCCACAGCGCCGTCTCCCGCTGGCCGGCGACGAGCGAACCCACCGCCAGCGCCCGCTCCCCGGCGCTGAAGTAAGCGCTCCCAAAGGCCTCCGATCGCGCCTCCAGCGGCTCCAGATCTACGCCGAGACGACACCTGGCGCCGGGCATCGCCACCACCGCCACCGCCTGACCGGAGGTATGCGTGAGGCTCAACGCCGGCAAGCGCCGGCCCCCCGAAGTCCCATCTCTCCACCGAAGCTGCGGCTCCCCGCTGGCATTCTTAAACACGCAGATCGCGCTCGAATCGATGCGCTCCCCGTAAAACATCAGCGCCCAGCACCGCGCCGCCTCCCGGGCCGCAAGACGCGCCGCCAGCCACTCCCCACGCCGCTGCGCGCTGCGAAGCCGCTCATAGCCCTCAAGCTCCGCGGCGCTCAACACCTCGTCGAGACGACCTCCCAACCCATCCAGCATCGCCTGCGCCTCGGCCGCGCTCAGCCGCACCTCCAGATACGTCGCAGCCTTGCCGGGGGCCAGGCGATCGCGCGCATCCAGCGGGGCGTGCGCTACCATCTCAACACGCTCCATCACCTGCAGCAGACGACCATCATAACCCCGCACCTCCACATCAAACGCGATCGTTCCCTCGGCCGCATCAACTCGCCGATGCGCCCGCACCAGCAGCGGCTCACCCACCGAGGCCTGCCCGCACATGCGGCTTTGACCGATGCCCAGCGGCAGGTAGGTGCGCCCGTGATGCATCAGCCCCCACAGCCCCACCGCCTGAAGCCCGAGCTCGCGCACCAGCGGGTCGCTCACCCAGCGCTGCGCCAACATCCCGGCCATCAGACGATGATTCGAAATCGCACCGGTCGCCAGGATCGCGTCCTCATGATGCCAGACCTCCCCGCTCAGCAGCTGAAAACTCCCGGTATGAAAAAAGCGCTGATAAATCGCATCGCGATCGGGCCCCTCGCACCAGCTTTTTTCAGCAGCCCCCCATGCCGACAGCGCTAACTCATGTGCCAGGGGAGTCCCGCAGAGTACCTCCGCTCGAAAATGCTCCTGACGCACGGTCCTTCCGGTGCGCACCACACGCTCCGAGCTCACCCGTACCTCGACCCGCGCGCAGCCTCGCTGCTGGCCCACGACCCGGGCCGTGGCCAGCGCACGAACCGGCTCGGAGTGCGCGAGTTTAAGTGCCCGCTCAAAACGCACCTCCCGAAGTTCGGCCACCGGCTCTCCGGTCAACACCATCGCCGCCGCGCTCATCAACTCGTAGCCCATCACCCCGGGCACAAGCTCGTTGCCCTCATAGCGATGGTCACTGAGAAAATGATCGCGCTGCGGATCAAAGATGCGCTCGACCACCACCTCATCGGAACCCGTAGTGACGACCCGATCGATCAACGCAAAACTCGTCACAGTGCCAGGCACTCGATCTTCGCAGTGATCTGCACGGGTGCCTGGCACCCGATCTTCGGGCACCCGATTTTCATGATGATCTGCACGGGTGCCTGGCACCCGATCCTCCCCAAGCTCACCCAACTCCCCGGCCACCACGAACTCGCCAGTAAGACCACGCTCC
This sequence comes from Lujinxingia vulgaris, assembly GCF_007997015.1. Classification (NCBI taxonomy): domain Bacteria; class Deltaproteobacteria; order Bradymonadales; family Lujinxingiaceae; genus Lujinxingia; species Lujinxingia vulgaris. The sequence continues at coordinate 26,463 of NZ_VOSM01000006.1, read as the reverse complement.
AGCGACTCCCCGACCATCGGCGCTCCGATCTCCGGCGGCAAAAACTCCACCCCCTTCGCCTCCAGGATCGTGCGCATCGAACCCTCGACCGCCATGCCCACCTCATCCCAGGCCGTCCAGTCGATCGCCAGTGCGCGCAACGCGCGACCGCTGCGTCTGGCGACCTGGTTGATCTGCATCACCTGGCGAGCGAGCGCGTCATTGGCCGCCGCATAATCGGTCTGCCCGGCGTTTCCAAAACGCCCGGCCACGCTCGTAAACGCCACATAAAACTCCAGCCCCCGATCGCCCAGCGCGCGCCAGAGGTTAACGCCCCCCACCGCCTTGCCCCGAAAGACCCGATCGAAGGCCTGCACATCCTTGTCAGCCAGAAGCCGGCTGTCCTCCACGCCCGCGCCATGAATCACGCCGCTGACCCTCCCGAACCTCGCCGCAACCTCAGCCACCAGGCGCTCGACCTGCCCGGCGTCGGCCACATCACAGCTGAAATACTCGGCGCGCGCGCCAGCATCTCGCATCCTCTCTAGGTTGGTGACGATCTCCCGCTGGGCCTCCAGCGGCCGCAACTTCTGCCGCACCGCCACCGGCGTGGCGCGCTCCCCGGAGGCCTTGAGCGCCTCCTTGATGCGCGCCCGCTCCGCCTTCAGATCCACTCGCAGCGGATCGGGATGCGTAAGCGGTGTGCGCCCCACCAGCGCCAGCGCACACTTAAAGCGGCGCGCCAGATCGACACAGACCTCCGCGGTGATCCCACGCCCCCCGCCCGTCACTAGAATCACCGCGTCGGGCCCCGGCGCCTGATGCACATTGGGAGTCTCAAGAAGATCGGAAGCCTCAAGCACCACCGGGCGGTGACTCAAACCTCCCGCAAGCCCCACCTCACAGTCGCTTCGACCCTCCACAAGTTCCCAGACCACCTCGGTGGCCAGCCGCTCATCGAACTCTTCGCCGGCGACATCCACCACCTTCACCCGCGCCCACTCCCACTCACGCGCCAGCGACTTGCTAAACCCACTGACCGCTCCCCCCGCAACGCTCGGTGTCGATCCCGGACTCAGACCAAAACAGCCCCCCATCATGGTCACGCTCATAAAAGTCGCCGCAGTGCCTGGCACCCCGGCTTCTTGAACTTCCGCCGCAGTGCCTGGCACCCCGGCTTCTTGAACTTCCGCCGCAGTGCCTGGCACCCGATCCGCGTGATAGGCCTCAAACGCCCGCGCCACATGAAAAGTCTGGCGCGCCGCCCAGTACACCTCGTCGGCATCTTCCTGCGCCCCGGCCACGCCCAGAAGATTGATCACCGCGTCAACCCGACGCTCCTTAAAGACGGCGAGCAGCATCGCCTCATCGCTCAAGTCGACCCCGGCCTCATCGAGTGGTCCCCGACGCCGGTCGCTGGCCAGGCGCACCACCTGCGCCCCAAAATGGCGCAGTGTGCGGGCAAAAAGCTCGGCCACCAGCACCGGCCCCCCCACCAGCGCCACCACCCGGTGGCGAAGCTCCCGCTGCAAGCGCAACACATCAATCGCCTCGCCGCCCACAGCCTCAATGGCCACCGGTCGCATCGCAAAAGACGAGTTCTGCGCCCCGGCCACAAGCCCCGGCGCCGGCCGACGCGTCTCATCGGGCGCCGGCATCGACGTCGCCGAAGCTCCGTTGAACACCTCCGCAGACGACTTTATCGCCTGCGCCGGCGCCCCCCCTCCAACCCCGCCAGGTGCCGGCATGGGAAGCCCGGGCAGAATCGCATCTGCCCCCTTATGCGGCTCGCGCGCTCCGGGCGGCCGATCCTCCGGCTGTACCGGCCGCAACCGCAACACGCGCGACGCCACCTCCAGCTCATAGCTCGCAGCCCCGCTCACCTCCCCCAGCCACCTGCGGTAGCGCGCCGGATCGAAGACCCGCTGCTCCCGACGCGCCCGGTACCTGAAGAGCGCCAGCGCCAGCTGGCTGCCAAAACCCGCGGCCAGCCGCAGCGCATAGTCCACCGGGTAGCTCCCGCCCTGACTCAACCTCAGATCCCCGAGCTCCGGATCGGGCTCCTCGAAATTCGCAATCGGCGGCACCACCTGGCGCTGCAGAACCTTCATCGCCAGCACATCCTCAATGCCGGCGGCCATCGCATGTCCGGTAAAGCCCTTGGTGTTGGCGATCACCACCCGATTGGACTGCTCGCCAAAGGTGCGCCGCAGCGCGGCGATCTCCGCCGACGCGCTCCCGCCCCGCGCCGGCGTGTAGGTCTCATGCGAGATGAACACCGTGCGATCGGCGATCACCGCTCGCTGCACACCAAAGCGCTGCTCCACCTCGTCGACCAATCCGGAAACCTCGCCAGCGATATGATCAACATCGAGACGCGTGGGGTGATGGGCGCTGTTCACAAAACGCGTGGCCAGCACATCGGCGATGGGCTCAATGCCCCGGGCCTCGGCCAGCCCCGCCTTCTCCACCACCAGTGAGAGCGCACCCATGCCGATGATCATGCCGTGGCGACGCCTGTCGAAGGGGAGCGCCGCCCGACTCACATCGCTCTCGGTGGTCGCCGCGCCGGTGGCCAGAAAACCGCTTCCGATCCACTCCATCAACGTGCTGCCGCTGGCCTCATCGGCCGACAGAATCAGCACCCGCTTGCAACGCCCGCAGCGAATCCAATCCTGCGCCATGCCCACCGCGGTGGTCGTCGACGCACACGCATTGTTGATCTTCGTATTCGGACCGCGCGCGCCCACAAACTCGGCAAAACGCGAGTTCGCAATCCCCAGCACCAGGAGCAAGAAGCGGTGATTAAACTGGTAATCGTCGCTTGCCTGCGCCCGAAGCTCCTCGATCAACGCGTCCTGCCCGGCAAAGGCCGACGCAAAGATCACCCCCGTCTCTCGCCCCACCGCCTCGGGCAGCGTCCAGCCGGTGGTCACGCGTTTGCCGGTGGTCGTCTCCCGGTAGCGCGGCACCAGCGGCAACCCGGCATCACGCAGCGCCTCAAAGCCCGCGGCAAACGCAAGCTGACTGGTACGATCGAGCGAGGCCCGCAGCCGCTCCGGCACTCCCCACTCCTCCAGATCAAAGTCGTCTCCGAGGCCGGCGAGTTTGATGACCTCGGCCATATCGGTAACGGGGCGCATCTCGCCGCCGCCTCCCTCATGTTTCTGCAAGCGCACGATGCGATTTCCGACCATCGCCTCACGCGCTTTCACCGGCACCTGCCCGATCATATTTTTGCCGGCCAGGAGCTCATCGATGGCATGCCGCCTGAAGATCGCCCCTTCTCCCGGAAGCCCCACCGCACATCCCGAGATTTCAACATCGGCCGCCACCGCGTGACGTGCCGGCTGGTAAGGCACAACTCCGTCAAGCGGCGTCGCGTCCTTTTCCATGAGAGCGCTGGCATCGACGTGATCGAAGGTCGCAGCGCGCCCCGCATTGTTGGGAGTCGCATCGATCGTGGCAGCGCGTGACTCTGTACGATGGCCTGGCACCACGTCTGCACGATGGCCTGGCACCCGGTCTGCACGATGGCCTGGCACCGCGGCTGCACGACTGCCTGGCACCGCGGCTGCACGATGGCCTGGCACCGCGGCTGCACGACTGCCTGGCACCGCGGCTGTACGATGGCCTGGCACCGCACCATCCCCCATCATCCCCACACGCTCCGCCACATAATCCCCCATGCGCCTCAACGTCGGATACTCCGAGAGACGAAAACTCTCATCCCGTTCCAGACCATAAAGCTCGCGCACCTGCGCCATGATCTCGGCCTGTTTGACCGTATCGACCCCGAGATCCGCCTCCAGCTCATAGTCGACCTCGATCTCTTCGGCCTCATAGCCCGTCTGCTCGCACAGCACGCGCATAAGCTCTGCATCGATCGACGCTCGATCGACTGCAGGCGACGTCGCATCCCCGGACACTACATCTGCACGACTGCCTGGCACCTCGTCTGCACGACTGCCTGGCACCCGGTCTGCACGACTGCCTGGCACCTCGTCTGCACGACTGCCTGGCACCGCGTCTGCACGATGGCCTGGCATCTCGACATCACTAACGCGCGCCTCACCCGGCCGCCACACTCCCGCCGCCCACATCCCCGCCAACGCCTCATAGAGCGACGCCACATCCCCCTTCTTCGGATGGTTCGTATGCAACGAAAGGTGCGGCCTCCCCTCCAGAATGCTCCCCACAAAGGAGGCCTGCGCCCGCTTGGGCCCCACCTCCACAAACGCACGCGCTCCCCCTGCGTACATCGTCTCAATCACCCTGATAAATTGCACCGGAGCGGCCACCTGCTCGGAGAGCAGATCGCGAATCGCATCCTCACAGCCCGCCACCGAGGGGTAATACCCGCCGGTCACGTTGGTCAGGATCGGTACCTGCGGCGCACGCACCTCAATATTCCCAAGATGCCGCCGCAAGGGACCGCTGGCCGCGGCAACCACCTCCGTATGAAAAGCGTGACTCACCGGCAGAAGCGGCGCCTGAAGCCCCATCTCCTCAAACAGTCTCACAGCCTGACGCACCGGCTCACTCAACCCCGCGATGATCGTCTGCGTCGGACAGTTGATGTTCGCGCAGACCACATACCCATCGATGCGATCGAGCACCGGCTGCACCACCTCCACCGGCGCGCTCACCCCGGCCATCAACCCGGTATCACCGTTCATCGGCGTAACTTTGGCCATCTCCGTTCCCCGCGCGGCCACCGTGCGCAGCGCGTCCGCAAAGCTCATGATCCCCGCCGCCACACACGCCCCGTACTCCCCGAGGCTATGCCCGGCGACCATCTGCGGCCGAATCCCCAACTCACCGAGCAGGCGATACAACGCGATATCCGCGGTCAGCACCGCAGGCTGGGTGATCTCGGTCTGCGTCAGCGCCTCGAACGCCGCGCGCTCAGCCTCAGCTCCCTCCAGCGCTCCCGGGTCGATCACCTCACTGAGCCGGCGCCCGATCACATGCATCATCACCTCATCGGCCTCCTCAAAGGTGCGACGCACCACCTCGAAGCGCTCTTTGAGCGCCGAGAGCATCCCCAGGTACTGCGTGCCCTGCCCGGGAAAGAGCATCGCCAGCTTCCCACCCACCGGGGACTCGCCAAGCACGATCCCCTGGTTAGCCAGCACCTTCCAGCCCTTCTTGCGAGTCGCCGCACGCTTTGCGCGCTCCAACCGCTCTTGCAACTCCTGCACATCGCCAAAGGCCACCGCCAGCCGCACGCCCTCCTGAACCTCACCAGGTCGCTCGCCAGCCTCCTCGCCATCAAGCGGCAAACACCACGGAGCAACCGCTACCATGCCACCGCGCGCAAGACGCTCCATCACGTCATCGATCACGACCTCCAACTCCCCCACCGATGCTGCACTCAACCCGAGAACGCCCTCGTTCGAATGCCTGGCACCCGATCCAAGATCACCTCGCATGTCCGAGTGCCTGGCACCCGATCCAAGATCACCTCCCATGTCCGAGTGCCTGGCACCCGATCCAAGATCACCTCCCATGTCCGAGTGCCTGGCACCCGATCCCGGTTCACCTCGCATGTCCGAGTGCCTGGCACCCGATCCGGCTTCCGCACCCATGTACGGTTGCCTGGCACCCGATCCAACCTCAGCACCCATGTACGGTTGCCTGGCACCCGGCACGCTCCGCCCGGGCCGATACTCCTCCAACACCACATGGAAATTCGTCCCCCCGAACCCAAACGCGCTCACCCCCGCCCGCCGCACCTGCCCATCAAACACCTCCCAGGGCTGCGCCTCGGTCTGCAGCTTGAGCCGCGTCCCCTCTAACTCCAGCGCCGGGTTCGCCCGCTCCACCCCCAGCGTCGGCGGCAACACCCTGTGTTTGAGCGCCATCGCCGCCTTGATCATCCCGGCCGCTCCCGCCGCCGACTTCAGATGCCCGATCATCGACTTGACGCTCCCCAGCGCCACCCGCTCCGCGGCCCAGTCGCCCCGATCCTCGCCGAGCGCCGCGCGCAGGCTGGCAACTTCCGTCGGATCCCCCACCGGCGTGCTCGTCCCGTGCGCCTCAAACAAACTCACCGAGCGCGGCCCAAACCCCGCGTCTTCATACGCTCGGTCCAGCGCGCGGCGCTGCCCGTCCGGGTTCGGCGCGGTAATCGCCTTGCCCTTCCCATCACTTGAGCCTCCCACCCCGCGAATCACCGCATAGATCGAGTCCCCATATTCGATCGCATCACTCAAGCGCTTGAGCACCAGAATTCCGGCTCCCTCCCCCATCACAAAACCGTTCGCTCCCTGATCAAAAGGCCGCGACCCATCGGGCGAGAGCGCTCCGATCTTCGAAAATTTCACAAAACTCGTCGGCCCCATCGTGCGGTCGGCGCCGCCGCACACCACCATATCGTACTCCCCGCTTCTCAAGCCTCGGACCCCGGCCTCAACCGCCGCCAGACTCGACGCACACGCCGCATCCGTCACAAAATTTGGCCCGCGCAGATCGAAGACCTGCGCCACGCGACCGGCGATCACATTCGCCAGCTCCCCGGGCATCGAGTCCTCGCTCACCTCCCCGAGCTCCCCCTTAAAACGCGCCTCCACCTCGGCCAGAAGCGCCTCGCGCTGCGCCCCACTCAGCGCACTTGAAGACAGCGCCATCAATGCCCCCCGCAGCGCCTGATCCATCTTCGGATAGAGGATCCGCAGCGTCGAATCATCCCGCAGATCCCCCCCCAGCGCGTTCCCCAGAATCACCGCGCAACGATCCCGCTTAAACTCTTTTTCCAGATACCCCGCATCCTCCAGCGCCTCGTGCACCGCCTCCAGGCACAAAAGCTGCGTCGGATCCACACTGGCCACCACCCTGGGCGGCATCCGAAAGCGACGCCGATCAAACTCAAAGCCCTCAATCCACCCCCCGATCTTGCTGTAGGTCTTATCCGGCGCATTGGGATCTTCATCGAAATAAAGCGCCGGATCCCACCGGTCCGCCGGCACCTCTTTAATGGCCGAGACCCCGAAGAGAATATTCTCCCAGAACTTCGCCGCACTCAGCGCCCCGGGCATCTTCGCGCCGATGCCCACAATCGCCACCGCCCGATCCCCATCGACCATCACGCCATTCTTACGCTCAACCATCGTCATCCCCTCTCGCTGTATCGATTTCAGATCTTCGCCCTGTTCGATTGCCTGGCACCTCGTCGAAACACTCGCCACCATCGCCTCGTCCGAGGGCCTGGCACCCGGCACCATCGCCTCGTCCGAGGGCCTGGCACCCGACACCATCCCCTCGCCCGAGGGCCTGGCACCCGGCACAATCCTCTCGCCCGATGGCCTGGCACCCGGCACAGTCCTCGCGTCCGATTGCCTGGCACCCGACACGATCGCCTCGCTCTGTTCGGGAGCCTGGCACCACGCCCACCGCTCCTGCGCCCAGCGCCTGGCCACCTCACTTACCTCCCAGTGCAACGCATCGATCGAGTCCGCCGCGCACAAGCGCACCCCCTGCCCGCAGTGAAAAAGACCGCTCTCAAGCTGCTCCTCCTCACTCAGCTGCTCAAAGCGCGCCCCGCCCTCAGCCAGCACCTCCGCGATCCGCTCGGACTTCGCCGCCGCCCGCAACCCTCCCAGGTTGTCGCGCTCATAGAGGTGCTTTCGCTCGCTGAGTTTCACCCCCTCCTTTAAGCGCTCCACCTCCCGCGCCAGCACACGTCGCGCCGCCGGACTCATCAACACCCGCGTCGGCGTATTGACCGACTCCCCCATGATCACGGTGCCAGCCGATCGTCGCGCGACCTCCTGATAAGTCCGACTCACCGCCCCGCTCTCCACGGCCTCCCGGCACATCAAGTACGCCGTCCCCATCTGAATCCCCACCGCCACCCCGCACCGATGCAACCCGAAGAGCATCGCCGCAGCCGCCGCCGCGCTCGCCGCGCTGCTGATTCCCCCGGCCACCACCACCGCAACCTCCGACGGCTCAACCCCCGACGCCAGCGCTTCCTCAACCGCAATCACCCCCATCTGCCACAGCGCCAGCGCCCCCAGCGTGCCCACATGCCCCCCGGCTTCCGATCCCTCCCAGATAAAGCGGCGCTGCCCCTGTTTAAGCGCCGCCTCCAGCACCCCGGGCGTCGGCGTATGCAGATAGGTCGGCACGCCCTGCCCCTCCAACACCATCGCCTGCTCGGCGCTCCCGGCGGCCACCAACCCCAGGAAGTTCCCGCGTTTCCTGGACATCGTCGCCATCTCATCGATATGCGCATCCCGATACGGGTTGGCCTCAAGCCCGATGATCCCCGCCCCGAACGGCGCATCGCCCAGACACTGCGCCGTCGATCCGATCACCCGGCAAGCGACGTCAGTCGGCATATTGCCCAGCGCAAGCCAGGGCAGCGCCCCGGCATCCACCACCGCCCGGGCAAACTCGGGAGTATCACTCACCTGAGCCATCGGCCCCTGATGGATCGGCAGCCGCGTCCCGTTAACGCGAGCCACCCCCTGACCCTCGGCCAGCGGAAAGTCGTCGACCAACGCCCCCATCACCCCCATCACATGCTCGCGCACCCCACGCACCGCCGCCCCCACGCTGCCGTAACGCTCACGAAACACCCTCGCCAGCGCCCCGCCCTGCCCCATCGGCCACAACTCGCGCTTCGGATCGATCGCCTCCCAGCGCTCAAACCGACGCGATCGCACCTCTTCCAGATAGGCCCGCGCCCCTCCCTCCTGCTCCTGATCGACATACGCGATCTCGCGCGCAGCCAGCTCCCGCGTCGGCCGCGTCGCCAGCAAGGACCACGCCCGATAACGCGCCCCCACCACAACCCCCAGACAACGCGTATCGGTTGCCCCCACCCGCTCAAGCACCTTCACCGCCTCCGACGAAGGCGCCATCCCCTCACACAACCACAACGCCTCCTCCAGCACATACCCCGACGCCCCCGCCACCATCACCGCCGCCGCCGTATCCGGCCCCATCGCCCCCCGCACCACCGCCGGCACACCCACCTCACCACGCACTCGCCCCAGCAACACCAGCCCCGACTCTTCCCCGCAAAGCCCCCCGGCCTCCAACCCGCAGATCACCACCCCATCTGCCCCCAGGTCAGCGGCGACTGCAGCCTCCTCGACCGAACACACCTCCACCCAGACCCGCAACCCCGCACCTTTTGCAAATTGCACTTTACGACGCAACGCGTCGTCGTCGAAACGATGTTCGCACGCCAGCACAACCCCCGACACATCGCACCACCCGCCGACATCATCGCCCGGCTCAACCCTCCCCCAATCACGAGGTTCCAGCCGCGCTCCAGCCGCCTCCCGCGACAGCCACACCACGCTCGCTCCGGCCTCCCTGGCTTCGACCTCCGCACCAGACCCAGACGCAACCGATTGAAAATAAACAAAAACCTGAACTTTATCCGTCGACCGAATATCTTGCATCAGTTCCTCGTCCTCTCGTGGTTTGCCCCACCCCCGGTCTTGCTGAGCGTCTACTCACTAGAGGACGAAATTCATCATGACAAGCTATAAATCATTAATTTTATTGAATGAATAGCCATTCACAAACCCCAAAACCATGAATGACACACCAGTCACTACAACAACTTACAAACGACTGACCAATCAGTTTAAAACCTCCCACTCAACAAATGAATCACCAGTCAGCACTACGATTTCAACATGAATGAATCCTCAGTCATTTTCTCATTGCTCGACAACGACGCCTGCCGCTTCGCCTGGCACCCGTTTGAAACCTTCTCGTACGAATGCCTGGCACCCCTTCATCTGCATCTCGTTCGAGGGCCTGGCACCCCTTCATCTTCGTTCGGGTGCCTGGCACCCATTCACCTGCACTTCGTTCAAGTGCCTGGCACCCATTCAAAACTCTCTCGCTCGAGCGCCTGGCACCCGTTTGAAACCTTCTCGTACGGATGCCTGGCCCCCGGTCAAAACTCTCGCGCTCGATTGCCTGGCACCCCATCAAATCACTCGCGCTCGATTGCCTGGCACCCCATCAAATCACTCGCGCTCGAGGGCCTGGCACCCCAACATCATCCTCCCCCCCGAAATAATCTTGCCCCCACCCGCCTCCATCCCCGATACTCCCCCCTACTCCACACCCGAGACGTCACGGACGACCTCTCGCCAACCCACGGACGGACCTCGCTGCTCCCGCGAGGGGACCCCTGCCTGCGACCGCCTGCTGCGCGATCGCCTGACACCCTTCCCCTTGCCACCCAGAAGGCCTCCCACGATGGCGAACCGTCAAAACCTCGTAGTCGACGAACTCCTCACTCGCCCCAGCAACGTCTGCCCCACCCTCTTTGTGGGCCTGGGCGGCTGCGGCTGCCAGATCGTCATGCGCGTCGCCCGGCACCTCAAGACTCGCCACGACTACGCCGAGCGCTACAAGGACCTGACGAAATTCGCCCTCATCGACACCAACATCAACGATCTGGAGCTTCACCGCGAAGACGCCGACGAGTCCTTTCTCATCAGCGACTTTGAAAAAGAAGCCTACGCCAACCTCGCCAGCGGCAAGCTCTTCTTAGAGGCCGACGACTACTTCACCCAGTGGGTCCCCAAAGACTACCGCTTCCGCGCCGGGGACACCGCCGGCGCCGGCCAGATCCGCATCGAATCGCGCCTGGGCTCCTACTACCAGATGAAGCACGGCGACCTTGTGCCCCGCTTTCGCCGCCTGCTCGAGTCGCTCAAACGCCACGAGCACGGCCACCGCCGCCTGGACACCTCCGAGATCCGCATCGTGCTCTGCTTCTCGATTGCCGGCGGCACCGGCTCGGGCTCCTTCCTTCCCCTGGCCTACATGCTCCGCGACCAGGCCCGCGCCCTGGGCAAACCCAACATGCTCGGCGTCTGCGTGCTCCCCGCTGTCTTCGAGGACAAAACCGGCGCCAACAAAGACGGCACCTTTGCCAACTCCTACGCCGCCCTCAAAGAAGTCGAGCACCTGATGAAGCTCGGCTCCCCCGAGTCTTCCTTCTTCCCGGCCGACGGCATCGAGTTCCACTACGATCCCTCCGACACCTCCAAGCGCGCCGTCCGCGAAAAACCCTTCGAGTTCCTCTACCTCATCGACAAACCCGAGAGCTTCTCGGTCGACCGCCCCGTCGATGCCGCCGCCGACGGCCTCTACCTCCAGCTTTTCTCACCGCTCTTCGCGGTCCAGGCCGGCGACTACGACAACTACACCCAGCACCAGCGCTTCCTCGTCCCCCACGACTTCGAGGCCAAAGGCATCCCGGGCTTCTCCAGTTTTTACGGCTCCTACGGCGCCGCGGTGCTGCTCGTCCCCACCGACGGCCTTGCCGAATACAGCGCCCGCGCCGCAGCGCTTAACATTATGCGCCAGAGCTTTCTGGGCGCCATCCCCGCCGATCCCCTCTACAACAGCCTGCGCTCCCACCCCGAGCCTTTTTACGAGGTCACCGAACGCGACGACGACGAAGACGCACGTCCCGTCAAAATGGCCGACTTCGTTAAAAAAGAAGAAGGCATCCGCCATCTTCTTCGCGACCGCCTCTTCCAGAAACGCGTCCGCCTCCTGGCCCGCTGCGAGGCCGATGCCGGCGAATTCGGCAGGTTCATGGCGATCTTCCGCCACGGTCATCGCCTCGGCGAAATTCCCCGCGAAAACGCCACCTGGGCCCTTGACCCCGAGCGCCTCACCCCCGACCGCGAGCAGCTCGCCGACCGCGGCATGAACTTCTCCATCGGCGCGCTGACCTTAGAAGCCCTCTGCGGCCCCAAAGCCGGCGCCCAGCCCGGCCTGCTCTCTGCTGCGCGCCGCGCCATCGAATCCGCCAGCGAAGAGCTCGAGGCGGAAGTTTCGATCGAACGAAACACCCTGGCCCGCGACCTCGTCGGGCGCGCCCTCTACTGGTCCGAAGACCTCAAACGCCGTGGCCAACGCGTCCTCGACCAGGGCTACACCCAGCACGGCATCGCCTTCCCCGGCTTAGAGGAACTTCTCGAGCTCAACTTCCTGGCCTCCGACACCGAAGACGTCAGCCTGGCCGCCAAACGCTTCGCCGTACTGGCGATGCGCGACGAGCTGCGTACCGAGATGCGCCAGCCCCCCGCACCCGCACCCTTTGAGCTCGACGGCGTCGACGACGACGAGAAGATCAAAGAAAAAGACGCCCCCGATCTCATCCGACGCCTTATCGACCAGGCCATCGAGCGCGCCACCCACGAACTTCTCACCCACTTCATCGAGCAGCGCACCGCCCTTCGCGACAAGCTCTCCGAATCGCTGCGCATCCTGCGCGTCCTGGAGCAGGGTTTTGACGACTTTGAGCGCGACCAGACCCGCCAGCTCGAGCGCCTGCGCGAGCAGGGCGATCACTCCACCAACCAGTTCGTGCTCGACGCCGAGGCCTTCCAGATCGAGAACGGCCGCCGCATGTGGGACTTCTTCTACGCCGACCGCGTCGCCCCGATGCCCGAGCTCGCCATGAGCAACCCCCGCATCCAGCAACGCTTGAGCGGCACCGTGCGCGACTTGAGCCTGCGCGGCTCCGGCTCCACCACCGCCACGCTCAACCAGCTCTTCGACGCCCTTAAATCTTACGCCCTTACCCACCTCGACACGACGCTCTGCGGCGATCCCAAAATCGCAGATCCCGCCCGCCGCGACGGCCTCACCCTGGCCCAGGCCCTGGAGCTTGAGGTCGTCTACCGCGCCCTCTACATGAGCAATCTTGAGGAGATCCAACAACGCAAAGACGCCGCCATCACCGAGGTCGTCGCCCGCTACCGCGCCCAACCCGCCGAGCGCCGCCTCGACCTCAACGAGGCCATCCACCAGGACTACCTGCGCGACAAGATCCGCCGCGTCGTCAACGAACGCGCAGATCTGCTCGTCAGCTACGACGAGTCCCGCGACCAGCACGGCGGCGTACGCCCGAACCACGTCTTCCTGGCCGCTATCGACGAGTCCTTCCGCGACACCACCGTCGAGCGCGCGCTTGACGGCGCCAACCTCGGCGGCATGCGCTGGGTCAAACAGGGCTGGCACAACCCCCGCCAGATCGTCTTCTACCGCGCCGTCCTCAACGTCCCCCTCTACGTCTTCGGCCGTATGAGCGAGATGAAGGACCATTACTACCGCTTCAAAAACCTCTCCAAACGCTCCAAGATCCTGCACATCGACCGGTCCTGGGAAGACACCCTCCCCGACCTCGACCCCGACACCGCCCAGGAACAGCATCGTCAGGAGCAGATGCGCGCGAACATCGTGAACTTCGCCGCCCTCTGGACCCTCAAAGATCCCCTGACCAACCAGGGCTACATCGTCCTGCGCGATGGAACCTACCTGTTGCGCGACCCGCAAAACCCCACGTCGCTGCAAAACGCCACCTCCGACAGCTCCGCCGGCTTCAAGCCCCTGGGCGATCGCCTGGCACCGGCCATCAACGCCCTGCCCGACGCCCTCGACGCCGAACGCGTCAAATACCTCCCCTACCTCCAACTGCTCACCGCGGTGCGCGAAGGCATGGCACCCGCCGTCCTCCAGCAGATCGTCAAACTCCCCTTCCACTGGCGCAAAAACCGCGACGAGCTCCGCACCCAGTACGGCACCTCCCCCTCCCCGGTTCAGCAACTCAAACTGAGCGACTTCACCGACGCCTTCAACCGCCTGCGCGAAGCCCTCGACGGCCTGCTCGAGCACCTGCGCAACATCGAGACCGAGCGCCTCACCCTGGGCGGCGACGCCAGCGCCAACGCCGCCGGCCTCTCCTCCGCCCAGGCCGGCGAAAACCTGCGACAGAGCGTAGAAATCCTGCGCGGCTTCCAGCAGGGCTGGCAATCGATGGAGCAACCCGAGCGCTCCACCTCCGTGCCCCCCTCCTTCCGCTCACTTTTCCGTCCCCTGGCCGAAGAAGAGCTGCACGACACGCTGGAATCCCTTCGGATCGGCACCTCAACTTCCGACAGTACCCATGATCGAGTGCCTGGCACCCGGACATCACCTGCCCTCGACGAACAGGACTGATACGACCCGCTCGAGTGCCTGGCACCCGTACATCGCCTCACGATCGAAGACCGGCGATCGAGTGCCTGGCACTCATACAGATCGAAGACCCTCGATCGAGTGCCTGGCACCCATACAGAGCACCCGTGTTCGAAAGCCTGGCACCCATACAGATCGAGTGCCTGACACCCGGTCGTTCATGATCAAATGCCTGGCACCCGGTCGTTCATGATCAAATGCCTGCAGATCGAATGCCTGGCACCCTGACATCTTTTTTTCCGCGCGCAGGAACCCCATCCCATGCCAGACCGCCCCGCCACACCTCACCTCTACCCCGACCCCACGCTCGTGGTCGGCATCGGCCGCGTCGGCCTGGCCCTGCTCGAAGAACTCGGCCAGGACTGGCGCTGGCTCTCACGCACCGCCGCAGACGACACCTCGGTCAAGAACCTGCGACTTCTCTCCATCCTTCCCAACTCCGAAGTCGACGATCTGCGCTGGCGCCACCCCGAAGTCCGACTCGCCAGAATCGCCCTGCTCGCCGGCGACGACGACCTCCCCACCCTCACCCTTCACTTCGCCATCATCCGCTCCCTGGGCCTTATCCGCTTCCGCGACGGATCTTACCAACTCGCCATCCCCAGAGACCGCGGCCCCATCGAAACCGGCCACAGCCACAAAACCCGCCGCAAACGCTTCTTCGACTGGCTCCCCCTCGACTCCGACCCCCGCCGCGCCGTCGAACGCCTCCACCGCCTCGCCAGCCGCGACCCGGAGGTCGACCTCTTCCTCACCCCCATCGTCGAACGCGTCCTCCACGGCCAGAGCCCGCGCCTGCTCCTCAACCTCATTGCCCGCGCCCGCGCCTACTCCCAGGGCCGCGACCCTTCTCCCTGGTCATGGCTATCCCCCCACATTCCTCATGATCGAGGGCCTGGCACCCGGTCCGAACATGATCGAGTGCCTGGCACCCGGTCCGAACATGATCGAGTGCCTGGCACCCGGTCCGAACATGATCGAGTGCCTGGCACCCCTTCCGAGCATGATCGACTGCCTGGCACCCGATCGTCCCTGCACCTCACCCCCACCGAAGCATGGGCGCACGAAGACGATCGCCACCCCGCCCTGCGAGCACACATCGCCCCCCCGCCTTCCAACAATGACGGCACCTCACGCCCCATCATCATCCCCCCCAACTTCTGCCCGGTGCCAGGCGACCTTACATCTCCCCTGGCCCCCCGACGCCTCCTGAGCATCGACTGGGAAACCACCGGCTGGGTCGCCAGCGAACTCGACACCCACGACACCATCGAGTTCCTCCCCCTCGATTTGAGCCCCTTTCGCCTGGGCCTCTTCGACCACGACGCCTCCCCCGGCTTCGACCACGACGCCACCGCCGACGCCCTCAAGGAACTTGGCGATCTTCTCCACCGCGGCCTTTTGCGCATCTGGCTCGATCTTCAACAGGAGCGCCACGAAGATCCGCTCCTCTCCCTCCAGGAGCGCCGCCGCCTCAACGCCGAAGCCTCCGCCGAGCAATGCCTGGAGCTTCTGGCCGAACTCGTCGTCGAACCCCTCACCGAAAAGGGCGTCGACTCCCCTCTCCCCCGCGTCTCCCACCGCCCCGACCGCTGGGTCGACGGCCCCACCCTTCCGCTCGAGCCCTCCCCCACGCTCCGACAGGCCATCGTCGATACCGAAGACGCCCGCTCCTCCCTGGAGCGACCGCTCCTGCAACGTCTGCGCGAACTCGGCCTGAACTTCGGCCTTGATGAGCTGGGTGAGCGCCCCCTCTTCCGCTCCATCTCTCTTCGACCCGACGACCTCAACGCCGAGGCTCGTCTCACCCCCCTGCGCAGCGTCGTCAACCAGGAAGCGCGCCACCTTTTGAGCTTTGACCACCTCTCAAGCTACCGCCAGCGCGCCTCCCGCCAGCCCCCGCGCCTCACCGTCTACCTCGTCGCCGACGCCAAAGAACCCTTCACCCGCCGCGCCCTGCGCCCGGTCCTGCGCGCGATCCACCAGGAGCTCATCCGTGCCTACGGCCCGCTCCTCGACACCAGCCGACAGGGCTTCGATCGCACTCTCGCCATCGTCCCCATCATCTGGACGCCCCACCCCGCCGACGCCTTCGGCGGCGAACACCCTCAGGCCAACATCACTGAGGAAGCCTCCATCCTCAAAGCAGTCCACGACCTGCGCCGCTGGGTCGAATCCGTTCCCCCGGCCCACCGCTGCATCCCCCAGATCTTTGTCAACAG
Source organism: Lujinxingia vulgaris (assembly GCF_007997015.1). Lineage (NCBI taxonomy): Bacteria > Deltaproteobacteria > Bradymonadales > Lujinxingiaceae > Lujinxingia > Lujinxingia vulgaris. The sequence continues at coordinate 10,246 of NZ_VOSM01000006.1, read as the reverse complement.
CCGCGTCACCGCCAGCGCCGTGCTCGGCCTCGACGACGCCATCCGCCAGACCCTCGATTTTATCTCCCTGCAAATCCGCAACGAGCTCGGTCGTGACCCCTGGCTGCGTCACACCGCTCAAGGTTTTGACGACAACGACCTCTTCGCCACTTTTAGCTGCATCCAGATCAACTTCCCCGCCGAGCGCGCCCGCGATTATCTGTCCAACCGCCTGGCACGCGAATCTCTACGCCGCCTCAAAACACCCTCCACCCAAAGCGCGGGCGCAGACACCAAGTCCGAAGATCACCTCGACCCCGTCCTCCCCCCGCCCCGCTCCCTGCTCGATCCGGCGCGCGAAAAGCTCGCGCACCTCACCTCCCAGACCGCCTCACGCCTTTGCGCCGACGTCGACGACCGCCTGCAAGTCTCCACATCCACAACCTCCGAAGATCTCCGCACACGCTTCGACGAGGCTTTTGAAGATCACCTCTTTAAGCAGGTACACAACGCCTGGCACACCCTCACCCGCCAGCGCGGCGACATGGACCTGATGGTCAACGCCCTGCGCCAGGACGCCAACCTGCACCTCCTCGACGCCCTCACCCTGAGCCGCAAAAACGCCGACCGCCTCATCGAGGAGCGCGCCGCCGACGGTGGCCTTGCCCAGGCCCTCACCGGCTTCAACCTCCTCCACCAGAACTCCCGCAACCTCCTCGACGACGCCGAGCGCCAGCGCATCTCCGCCCAGGAACTTTGCCTCAAGCATAACCTCCCCGACCCCGCGCCCATCGCCCGCGCCCGACACGACCTTATCGACGCCGCCAACCAAAAACCTGACCTCAATCCCCTGCGCTTAGGGCTTGTCACCTGGGCTATCCTGGCTCCCGCCCTGGGCGCCCCCCTGGCCCACGCCGCAGCCCGCGCGCTCAACCTCCATCAGCAACCCAACTTCATTGAGCCTCTCCTGGGCCCGGCCGGCTGGCTGGTGGGCGGACTCCTCGCTTTCCTCCCCCTGGCCCTGCTCCTGCGCGCCCACCTGCGCGCCCACCTCAACCGCGTCCACGACGCCATCGACGCCTTGAGCAACGCCCTGCGAGACGTCGTCATGGGCTCCTCCTCAAACCCCCTCCACGCCTCACCCTCGATCCACTCCTTCTTCGCCGCGCGCCTCGACTTAAGCCACGCCTTAAGCACCCGAAACGTCTCCGATCACCTTCACGACCGCGTCGACGCCGACCGCAACCTGGCCTTCCGCCTCATCCAGAGCGTCGAGCTCCAGGAGCGCCGCCTCCAACAGCACGCCGAATCCCTCGGCGCCAGGCCCGCCCCCCACGACGTAGCCGCCTCTTCAGAGCGCCTCGACGACGACGTGCAAAAGATCTTCTCCCTCAACCCCTCACGCCCCGGCGCCACTCGCCAGCACACCCTGCTCGCCCCCGAACTTCTCCTCGAACACTACCACCGCCACTTCCCCGCCCTGGCCGACGTCGAGGCCTGCCTCCCCGAGTTTCTCACCCACGCCGGCGGCTTCCACCGCTGGCGCGAACAGGCCTGCCTCGCCAGCACCGAAAGCATCCTCGGCTTCGGACGCAACTACTTTGGCGAACTTCTCACCACCCCCGTCGGCGCCCAACCGGCCTTCGAGCTCTCGGTGGGCCTCAACCTCGCCAGCTTCGTCTCCCACCACTACGCCTCGCTGGGCTTTGGCGCCCGCTTCGTCGGCTACGAGGGATTCGACACCTCCGGCATCCGCAAACTCGCCGACGCCTCCCTGCTCATCCACCCCCAGCTTCGCCCCGCCCTCGATCGCGCCCGCACCTCCCCCGACGCCCCACCCACCACCGAAACACTCGACGTCATCGAGGCTCCCATCCTCCCCAACACGGCTTTTTTGCTCTCGCTGGTCCAGGGAATCAACGCCCGCAGCATCAAAAACCTGCGCCGTCAGGAGTCCTTCTTCGACCGCCTCGATCTTCCCGACCCCGCCACGCCCTGGCAACACAACCCCATCACCATCGCATCCCGACACCGCTCCGGCGAGCCTGGTACCCGCACATCTTCTGACTCCACAACTTCTGCACGAGTGCCTGGCACCCACACATCTTCTGATTCCACAACTTCTGCACGGGTGCCTGGCACCCACACATCTTCTGACTCCACAACTTCTGCACGGGTGCCTGGCACCCACACATCTTCCGACCCGACAACTTCTGCACGGGTGCCTGGCACCCACACATCTTCCGACGCCACAACTTCTGCACGAGTGCCTGGCACCCACACATCTTCTGACCCCACAACTTCCGCACGAGTGCCTGGCACCCACACATCTTCTGACCCCACAACTTCTGCACGAGTGCCTGGCACCCACACATCTTCTGACCCCACAACTTCTGCACGGGTGCCTGGCACCCACACATCAAGCACCAGCACGGCAAACACCACCCCCGACGAGGAGAATAACTCATGACCATCATCGCTCTCCTCACCGACCTCCGCCTCCTGCTCTCCCTGCTCAACGAACTGGTCTGGCGCACCCTCGCTTTCTCCCTGGATGCCCTCTCTACATCCTCACCACTCCAGGTCGCCTTCCTACTCATCACGCTGCTGGTCACGCTCTTCGCCACCGCGCGCTCGATGCAATCCGAGCTCAACCGCACCCTGGACCGCGACCCCGACACCCGCATCAACCCGCTCCTCCTCGAGCTTCGCTACACCCTGCCCGGCATCGCCCTGCGCGCCTTTATCTGGATCATCACCCTGCCCGCACGCATGCTCCGCGCCCTCTTCAACCTCTTCCGCTCCAAACCCGACACCAAAACCACCCCGGCCCCCGAGCCCCCACCGATCCTCGTCCCCACCTTGGGCCCGAGCTACCTCTGGGCGATGCTCATCACTGCCGCCATCTTCGTCCTCTCGCTCGGCCTGACCCCGCTCTTGCGCTGGCAACTCGACGTCCCCGCGCACTTCCCCCTCTGGACCTACCTCGCCATCGGTCACCGCCCCGAGCTCGCTCCTTTCCTGCCACTGGACACCTACCCCTGGCTCGCCACCCTGCTCACCACAAGCTTCTGGCTCTTCCTCTGGTGGACCTGCGCCCGCATCGTCCGTCTGACCCACTGGAACGATCTGGGCATCAACCTCATCGACCATGTCCGGTCGCCTGGCACCCTTACATCCTGGCGCACCTACTTCGCAGCCTCATCGCTTCATGACCTGGATTCCTCCTTCAAAACCTGGGCCCGCTGGCTTCCCCTGGCCGCAGCCCCGCTCCTCTTTCTCTCCTTCACCGCCCTGGCCGCAGAGCCCTACCGCGTCAATCCCTCGTCCTTTGCCCTGGCACTGGTCGCGCTGACATCCTGGAGTCTTCACCTCACCCTCAAAGGCCTCTACCGCCCCGCCACGCTCGCCGAAGACACCGAAACCAGGGCTCCCGAAGCCGCCCCGCAGGCCGACTGGCTCGATGTCCTCGACCACCTGCAGACCACCCGGGGCTTAAGCCGACCGCCCCTGGCCCAGCCTCCGCGTCCCCTGCCCCAGCTCGACTTCCGCCCCATCTCCAAAGACGCCGACGCCCTGATCTCCCCGCTGCTCACCGAGCTTCTGCCCGCGCCGGCCCGCCTCACCTCGATGCAACACGACGTCCTCACTCACCTCTCCCACAGCTCTTTTGTGCACCTCGCCCCCCCGGCCGACACCCGCACCTTAGCCCTGGGACAGCGCTCCAATGCCAGCGGCTCCAGGCTGCGACACCGCAACCAACTCGTCATCGCCCCCGAAGGCGCCGGAAAGTCCACCCTCGGCATGCTTGCCGCCCTCAACACCGCACTGACCCACACCCGCAGCACCCTCTTCATCGTGCGCGACGACGAGCGCGCTCACCACACCGCCGAGCATCTGCGCAACCTGCTCACCCCCTCCACCCTGCGCTGGAACCTGCGCACCCGACGCATCGACAGCCACCTCGTCGAGGACCTCGCCACAGGCATCATCCCCGACGTGCTCGTCTGCGATCTCCACGAGCTCACCACCGCCATCCTGGCCGACGTCGACACCTTCCGCCCCCTGCTCACAAACCTGGGGCTCATTGTCGTCGACGACCTCCACGCCTTCTGCGGCCCGATCGAAGTGCACACCCAGCTCGTCATGCGCCGCCTCGACCTGCGCCTGCGCGCCCTGCGCCAGACCGACGACATCGGCGAAGACCTGGCACCGATCTTTCTGATGCTCGCCACAGAAACCATGGACAACCTCCCCACCTTCGCCCGCGCCCTCTGCGGTGTCGACGCCGCCCCGCGCATCTTCACGCTTCACCCCAAAAACCAAAACGCCTCAATGCCTGGCACCGATGCATCAGAAACATCGCCCAACCCCACATCTTCTCCCGATCAGCACCTCATCTACGACCTTGACACCTTCACCACCCCCGAGGGCGCGCCGCTCTCCGCCTTCGACATCATTGAGGCCTGCGAAACCTGCGCGGTGCCCTGGCACTGGCGCTCGGCCGGAGATGATCGCACGCACCTCGGCCGCGCCACCCTACCGCTGCGCGAAGAACCCCTGCACCACGTCGACGATCCCCTCCACGCCCGCGTTGTCTTCATCGAAGGCCACGCCACCAGCGTCACGCGCCAGCTCAACGCACTACAGCGCGCCGGTGCCCTCCTGGAGCCAAAACATCTCCCCGAGCCCGCCCCCACCGACGGCATCGACCAAAACAACGACGTATCCTCCCCGACCAACCCCGTCGCCCTGATCACCATCATCGATCCGATCGAACGCCTGGCACTCGATCATCTCCCCCCGTCCGATCGCCTGGCACCCGATCTCGAACACCTCGATCGCCCCGCACCGCGTATCGCCCCCCACACTCTCGCCTCCCTTCCTCGCCCCTTCTTGCGCCCCCCCGCCGGCGAACTCACCCGTCGTCACCTCGCCAGCGAGCTCACCCAGCACACCACCGAAGTCGCCTCCCTCCTCGACGTCTTCGGCAACGACATCGCCCCCACGCTCCGCACCCTGGCCCGACGCGGCGAACTTCTGCTCGACCCCCGCACCTCCATCTCCCAGACCACCCGCACCTACGAAGAGAAGCTCTACGTCCGCGCCCTGGAATCCTCCATCAACCCGGAGCACGCCACCACCGACGCCTCCCTTCCTGCCCCCGTCACCCAGGTCGAAGTCGCCTCCCCCCAGCACGTCTGCCTGCGCGAGCGCACCACCCTCATCGAACTCGGCCGCATCGACGCCCACAGCGCCCGCTTCCTCTACTACCCGGGCCGCATCTTCGACTCGGTGCACGGACGCCACATCGTCGTCACCTACGCCGACGACCAGGCCGCTCAGGGCGCCTTCAACGTCGGCGACGTCATCGTCGAGCCCTTCCTCGGCGACGACCGCACCGCCCCCATCCGACGCATTCACGTCGATCTTGTCGCCGCCCCCCACGATAGCATCACCCCCGAACGACATTTCCTCGGCGAGTTGCCGGTTGGCCTGGCACACTTCCCGGTGCAATGCCGACTCCACCACCGCGCAACCCGTCGCCTGGCACCCGACTCCGCGAGTATCCGCGAGCGCATCTACCAGCGCACCGACGACGAGCAGCCCCCCAGAATGCGCACCCGCGCGCTCGGCATCTTCCCCAACCTTGAGCCTGATGCCTCCCTGACCCTGGCCTCCGCGCGCATGCTCGCTGCAGCCCTGCGCGTGATCATCCCGCTGGTCTACCGCGGCGCCGACAGCGCCATCGCCACATCACTGAGCATCGCCGACGACACCCCCGAAAGCGACATCCCCCACGACCGCCTCCTCGCCAGCACCGATGCGATCTTCTTCATCGATCTTCACAGCGATGGCAACGGTGCCAGCCAATCGATCGAACGCGATGGCATCTCCCTCTTGCTACGCCTGGCCTGGACGCTCCTCGCCAACCTCTCCTCCCCTCACCCCCTTCTCAACGCCCACGACGACTGGGACGCCCCCCTCACCGATGAAGACGCCTCCCTGGCCCTTCAAGGCGCGCTGCATTGGCTTGAAAACCACATCCACCTCGACAACCACCACGGGGCTCACTCATGAAGACCTTCCTTCTACTCCCCGTCTTCTCTGCCGCGCTCTGCCTCATCGCCTGCTCGCCACCCGAGGGCCCCCGGCAACTTCCCGCCCCCCGACTCGACCTCTCTCAAATCTTCCCTCAGGCCGACACCACCGCATCTCCCCAGGCGAACCTCGCCACCAGCGAGGAGCGCTTCCGGCAGCTGGCAGACTCCCCCGCTCCATCTCCCGCCGCCCACTCGCGTATCCGCATCCCCCTTGGCGCCTCACTCTCGGGCGAAATCCCCCACACCCCCGACTGGAACTGGTCTCAGCGTACCGGCCTCACGCTGATCTCCCATCAGCCCGACACCTCACACCCGGACATCCTCATCCTCGCGCAACCCTACGCCCCCACCCGCCCACAACACCCCTCCCGGGCCCTCCAGACCTTTATCAGTGAGATCCTCCCCGACACGTCTCCTCTCTCTCTGACGGCGCTTACCCGAAACCTCTCCCAACTCGCCACGGAGTTGCAGTCGCTGCAAACCTCTCTGACCGGCGGCCGCGGATTCGGCTTCACCCCGGCACCCGACACCTTCTCCGGCTGGCGCACCCTCGGCCAAAACCCTGCCGGAACCCACCTGCGCCTGGCACACTACACCGGCATCTGGGCCTCCCAACCCAGCCTCCCCGCCGGCCTGACCCCTCAGAGCCTCTCCACCCTCTCCTCTCAACTCACCTCGAACCTCCCCGCAGATATCATCCCCGAAGATGTTCTTAACGAGACGCTCACCACCCTCAACGAGCTCTCATCCGCAGCGGAAAGTTCCACCACGTCCGCCCCGCGAGCAAATCGTCCCCCCCAGTCCGCGCGCCTCCTCATCGCCACCATCGAAGCCACTCCCTCCCGGGGGATTCACCTCGCCATCCTCTGTACGGGCACCACCACCTGCCCCCAGACCCCGCACCTCACCCACTTCTTGGAGAGTATCTCCTCTGCGGAGCTCACAACCTCAGCCCCGGCTTTCCCCCTCCCCGAACATACCGAACAACTCCACCTGATCCTCCCCTAACCCTTGCCCGTCACGGTGCCAGGCTGTCAGACAGTACACCCGTCACGGTGCCAGGCTGTCAGACAGTACACCCACACCCATCCCGGTGCCAGGCTGTCAGACAGTACACCCGTCCCGGTGCCAGGCTATCAGACAGAACACCCGTCACCGTGCCAGGCTGTCAGACAGTACACCCGTCACGGTGCCAGGCTCCTGGATCGAACACATCATCCGCCACGTCGAAAACTAACCTGCCCCCCTTTTCCCAAAAAAATCCACACCCCGACGCAAACCTACATCAACCCACACGATAATAGTCCTACGACGTCTCTCATCTCCTACCGAACCAGAACCCCGAGACAGACATGGGACGCCCTCTTCGAATCCAAAACCCCGACTACTGCTATTTCGTCACCAACCGCTGCTTCCAGGACCGCTTCCTGCTCACCCCCACCCCCGAGGTCAACGCCCTGATCCTGGGCTGGCTGGCCCGCGCGGCCAAACGCTACAACGTCGACATCTTCTTCTTTCTCTTCATGAGCAACCACTTCCACCTGGCCGTACGCGCCCCCCGTGAGAACCTCCATCAGTTCATGGGCTACTTCCAGTGTCACCTAGCCCACGACGTCAACAAACTTCTCGGCCGAACAGGCTCCCTCTTCGCGCGCCGCTACAGCGCCGAGCCCATGCTCGACGACTCCGCCATGATGCAAAAATGGCGCTACACCATGACCAACCCCGTCGATGCCGTCCTGGTCTCCCACGTGCGCTTCTGGCCCGGCGAGTCCTCCTACCAGGCCCACCTGGACAACGCCCCCATCCAGGCGGTGTGGACAGACCGCGAAAAACTGCGCTCCATGCGCCGGCGCAAAAACCACAACCCCGCCGACGAAGTCCAGGCAGACCGCCACATCGAGCTTCACCTGGCCCCCCTGCCCTTTCTGGAAAACCACACCCCGGCTCAGCGCACACGCCTCTTCAAGCGCTCCTTAAGCGCCCACACCCGCGTACTCAGCAAAGACCGCAATGAGCGCGGCGAACAGGTCCTGGGCGCCGTCAACGTGCGCTCCCAGAGCCCCTTCGACCGCCCGAAAAACCCTGCCCGTTCCCCTCGCCCCCTCTGCCACACCCGCTGCCCGATCCGGCGCAGAACCTACCTCAAGCTCGTCCGAGAGATCACCGAAGCCTACCGCGCCGCAAACGCCCTGTGGCGCGAAGGCCACCTGCCGACCTTTCCCCCGGGCACCATCCCCCCCGGCTGGAGCTGCACGACCTCCGCCCCGGACATCACCCCGCCCTACTCCTCCACATCGGCCTCTTCGGTCCAGTAAACGAAGTTCCCGCGGTAGATCACCGCCTCGGTATGTGTCTGCCCGAAGTGGTAGGTCAGATAGCGGTAATGCGGCACATCAAAACACGCCACATCGGCCCGCGCCCCGGCGCGAAGCCCCCCGATGTCCGTCCGCCTCAACGCCCTGGCTGCTCCCGCAGTGATGGAGCGCAGAGCCTCGCCAGGTGTCAACTTGTAAAGCGTACACCCCAGCATCAAGATCGTCCCCAGATCCTGCGTCATCGCACTTCCCGGATTAAAATCCGTTGCCAGTGCAACCTCACAGCCCGCATTCAACAGATCTCGCGCCGGTGCCAGGTGATCGATCGTCCCCAGAAACAGGTTCACCGCCGGCATCAACACCCCCACCACCCCGGCCGCAGCCATCGCTTCGATGCCTTCCTGATTCACAAACTCCAGATGATCCGCACTCGACGCCCCGACCTTCGCCGCCACCATCGCCCCGCCCGCGTCGGTGATCTCATCGGCATGAATCCGAGCCACCATCCCATGCTCCTGACCACACCTTAAGATTCGCTCGGCCTCCTCCGCATCAAACGCTCCCCGATCACAGAACACATCGCAATACGCCGCATATCCCCCCTTCGCCACCTGCGGAATCATCTCCTCACACACCAGGTCAACGTACGCTTTTCGCCGATCCCGATACTCCTCCGGCACCGCATGCGCCCCCAGAAAACACCCCACAAGCTCGCACGGCACCTCCTTCTGCGCCCGCTGCACCGCCTTTAAACTCTTGATCTCATCGGCCGTCGTGAGCCCGTACCCGCTCTTGACCTCCAACGTCGTCACTCCCTGCCGCACCGACAAAAACGCCCGCCGCACCAGCGCATCGGTCAGCTCCTGACCCGACGCCTGACGCACCGCCTCCACCGTCGTCAAGATTCCCCCACCCTCCTCCAGCACCTCGACATAAGGCTTGCCCGCATTACGCCAGGCAAACTCCTGAGAGCGCTCCCCGGCAAACACCGCATGGGTGTGACAATCAATCCACCCCGGCATCGCCACCGCCGTCTCAAAGACGTCCATATCCCCGCGACGCGCCGACTTCGGCCGCTGCTCCCATGGCCCTACCCACGCGATCTCTTCTCCCTCCACCACCACGCAACCGTCCTCGATCAAACCGACAATCGCATCGTCTCGCTCCTCCCCCCCATCCCCGTACTCCGCCAGCCGCGGCGCCTCCTGCGGCATCGTCAACAGCTGTCTGGCCCGAATCGCGTATCCCATGGTCACTCCTCTCTGTCGCAACTACTCAGCTCAGCAAACAACGCTCTCGCGTCACTAGTTCTCACCGCCTCCCCTATACCACACTCAATCAACGCGTCGCCCCGAACTCCAATCTGCACGACTGCCTGGCACCTCGACATCTTCACCTTCGAAGACGATCTGCACGAAGGCCTGGCACCTCGACATCTTCACCTTCGAAGACGATCTGCACGAAGGCCTGGCACCTCGACATCTTCACCTTCGAAGACGATCTGCACGAAGGCCTGGCACCTCGACATCTTCACCTTCGAAGACGATCTGCACGAAGGCCTGGCACCTCGACATCTTCACCTTCGAAGACGATCTGCACGAAGGCCTGGCACCTCGGCATCTTCACTCTCAAAAGCGATCTGCACGACTGCCTGGCACCGCAACGCCGCAATCACCCCCTCCTCATGATTGATCACATCTCATCCATCATTTGCCTCGCGATCAAAAACCCCTGCTCCAACTCCAGCAGATGAGCCCAGCCGCGGCCCAGCACCTGCCAGCCCGCCGGGCCATTGTTTTTGATGTGGCCGCCAAGCGAGGCGACCGCCGCCATGATGCGTCCGGC